>NZ_JAUFQR010000001.1:923778-1231704 GCF_030409875.1 Chryseobacterium tructae
ATGCTGATCAGGTAACAGTTGCTTTCGAAGTAGGATATGAGCCTGCATTTACTATAGATTTAGCTAAATATGAAGCACCTCACTACAAAGTAGAAGCTTCTGACAAAGAAATCAGCAAAAGTATTGAAAACATGCAGAAGCGTTTCGCTGAGCAGGTTCCTCAAGATAAAATCACTAAAGATTCTTATATCGCTTTAGAAGTTTCTCAAGTTGTTGAAGAAGATGCTGAAGGAGAGCACCACCACCACCCAAAGAATGTTACTATTACAGGAGAGAACAAAGAAGCTTTCAAATTAGTAAAAGCGTTGAAAATGGATGGATCTGTAAAAGTAACTAAAGAAACTCTTGCAGGTGATGAAGAATTAGCTAAAGAATTAGGATTCAGCAAAGAAGAAGTTGAGCACCTACACCACAATGAAATTGAAGTAAAAGTAAAAGACTTCTATTCATTAGATTTAGCTGAACTTAATCAAGAATTATTTGATAAAGTATACGGAGAAGGAAACATCAAGTCTGAAGACGAACTTAAAGACAAAGTTAAGACTGAATTAGACGAGTATTTCCAACAAAATGCTGACGTTCACTTTGTGAATAAAGTATTGGAACAAGTTACTGAAAAAGAAGAAGTAGCGCTTCCTGAAACTTTCTTAGTAAAATGGTTAATGTTCTCTAACCAGAACATCCAGTCTGAAGAGCAGGCTAAAGAAATTCTTGAAAACGAGAAAAACCAATTAAGATACCAGATCATCGAAGGTAAATTGATGACTGATAACGAAATTAACCTTGACTATGCTGATGTATTGGCACAAGCTGAGCAGTTAGTTAAAAACCAATTGGCTATCTACGGAATCCACCACTTAGGTGATGAGGAGATCCAAAAATATGCTGTTGAAATGTTGAAAGATCAAGAGCAGGTAAGACAAATCTCTTCAGAAGTTGCTATGGCTAAATTAAAAGATGTAATTCTTGAAAAAGCTAGCAAAAAAGAAACTAAAATTTCTCACGACGAATTTTTAGAAGAACTTAAAAAATAATTATACTCAGATATAAATATTTCAAAACCGTCAATTTATTGACGGTTTTTTTATTTTGAAATTTTCACATTCCCTTAGTCTCAGAGTCATTGATTATTGATCACTTATTATTCATTACTCATATTTAGCCATGTCCGCCAATATTCCTATATTTACCCTTTAAACTTATTATATATATGAAAAAGATCATCGTTCCATTTTTCTGTGCCGTACTTTTCTCTGTTCCGGCAGCAGCTCAGAAGAAAGATGCCGCTTCTGTAAAAACGGAGGCTGCAAAATCAACGTTAACGGCTAAAGAAGTTTTGGATAATTACTTCAAAGCATTAGGCGGAAAAGAAAAATTAGAAGGAGTAAAGACTCTTTATATGGAGAATACCATGTCTGCTCAGGGAATGGAAATTTCTATGACTACGAAAAAGATGGGTAACAAATTTAAATCTGTACAGTCATTGATGGGACAGCAGATGGTTCAGTTTTTTGATGGTGAAAAAGGATATTTTGATCAGATGGGGAATAAAACCGCAATTCCTGCTGATAAAGTGGTTGAGCTAAAAAAAGCAAAACCAGTAGATGCATTAGCATTTGATGGAGCTACTTTTCAAAATGTTGTTGTAGAAAAGCTTGACGGGAAAGACTATAATGTATTGTCTTCAGATAAAGGTAAATTTTATTTTGATGCAGCTACAAACCTTTTATATAAAACCGTTGCAGGCGAAGGAAATGTAACGATAAAAAGCTATATGACAGTAGATGGGATACAATTCCCTCAAGACGTTGAAGCAGAAGGAGCAGGTCAGAAAGTGAGTATCAAAACTACAAAGATTACAGTAAATTCCGGAGTAACGGATGCTGATTTCAAATAGTTAAAAGAGTAGGGAAGCCTGAGGCGGAAAGCTGGAAATTATTGAAGATAACCATTAAATATTGGTTGATATGAGTATCAATTGCTAAAGGCTCAATAATAACTTCCATCATCCATCTTCTAGCTTCCATCAATCTTCCATAAAAAAGCCGGAAATTAATAATTCCGGCTTTTTTATGGAAAGAAGGTTATCTATGAACCATATTCTTTCTTCCATTCATCAGCAGCTCCACTCAGAACAGTATAAAATTCTTCACCGTACTTTCTGATTAATGGTGTTTTCAGGAATTTATAAACAGGGACCTGAAGCTCTTTTCCAAGCGTACAAGCATCACTGCATACATTCCATTCATGGTAATTTAAAGCCGTAAATGCAGAATATTCTGTAATGCGGATAGGATATAGGTGGCATGAAATAGGTTTTTGCCAGTCTACAGCGCCATCTTCATATGCTTTTTCAATACCACATTTAGTAATTCCTTTATCATCAAAAGTTACATAAGCACATTCACGGTTTTCTACCATGGGAGTAACATACATTCCGTCGTGTGGATCGGTAGTCCATGTACCTTGCTCTTCTAAGGCTTTAATACCTTCCTGGGTAAGATAAGGTTTAATTTTATCAAAAATACCGTCCAGTATTTCAAGCTCGTTTTTGTCCAGCGGAGCTCCTACATCACCTTCCACACAACATGCCCCCTTACATTTGCTAAGGTTGCACACAAATTCTTCGGAAAAGATTTCCTCAGAAATCAATTTATCGTCTATCTGAATCATAATTTTTTAAAATAAATCAAAAACTGTACCTGCTTTAAAGGTAAGTAAACTCACAATAATAAGCCATAAGCCTACTTCCTGCATCCAATACTTAGGCAAGAATCTCATCATTCTGCTCAGAATAATACTTGAAGGAAATGCCAAAAGCAGCAAATATTCATAGCTTTTATTCATATAAAGAATGATCGTAACAAGCTGAGCTAAGGAAAAGACCAACAGAAAAGTATATTTGTATCTGCTTATGGGGCTTTTCTTATTATAATTTTGAAAATGGTCATACACGGCATAAATAAGCATTAATGCCACTGGAATTAAAGGAAATAATTCTGTATAGTCTGTTATCGGTTTCATCTTTCCAAATGGAAAATAATCGATGTTCCATGAAGTAAATTGTACAAAATACATCACAGAAAAATAACTGAATACAATCATCACCATTCCTAGAAGGAATCTGAAAAGATTCAATCCTATTTTAGCAGAGGTTGCCACTACGTGAATGATCACAAAGACAGCCATTGGCCAGGTAGTTGGCAGGAAGATAAAGTTCAGGGCAACAATGGCACCTACCAAAACATAGGACTTTTTCCTTATATCTTCATCGGCACTCGTTAAAAGTAAGATAAGAAATGAATTGGTTAACAACGAGACCGCAATTCCTATGTCTAAATTACCTGGATACAGTCCAAAAATAAAGAACGTATATAAAAATAAGGGCAGATGGGTCTGGTAATTAAGGGCAATACTGTGAAAACAAAAATATCCCAGAGCAATTCCTAGAAATGTAATTCCGGCAACAATAGCTTCATAAGTATTGAAATTCAGTATGTTAAATATTACGACTACTAAAAGAAGACAACCAATATAAACAGGAATTGAAAAAATATTGCTTTCTTTTGAAAGTAATTTAAACATTTTTTATAAATTTGTACAAAGTTAATTTAAAAAAGGAAAATAATGACGTCTTTCTTTCTATTCTTAAGCAAAGTTTTCAAATCGAGTTTCGGGTTCTTTGATGCTTTTGGAAATGTTTTAAACTGGATCCTATTTGCAGTTTGCTGTGTATTATTCACTTATTGGTGCTACGTGCTAGTTGTAACGCTAGGTGGTGATAAAGATAAAGATTATTATTCTCCAACGGAAGGTAAGAATCCTTACTATGATCCGAATATCTACAAAAAAGAAGGTTAATTAATTGGTTATATAGTAAAAAACCGATCAAATAATTTATTTGATCGGTTTTTTTATTACTAACGATTAAAATAAAATTTTCTTTTACTTAGTCTCGTGGATAGGAAGTACCAAAACAGGGATATTTGAGCTCTTAGTAAGTCCTTTTGTAAGACTTCCTACAAATACATCATAAATTCCACTTCTACCATGGGAACCCATCACAATATAGTCCGCGTTTTTGGCTTTGGCATGCTCAAGAATAATATCTTTTGCTAAGCCCTGTTTTAAAAGATGCTCACAATCGATATCATGGGCGATAATTCTTTGTTCAATCTTATTAAGCTGAACCAATTCCTCCCTGATTTCATTGGCTTCCACTTCCGGGAAATATTGAAATCCCATATCACCAATGGCGAAACCGATATCTGATGGTGCAACATGAATTAGGTAAATTCTACCGTTAAGTTGTTTTTGCAAATTTTTATGGCACCTTCCACCAGTTGGTCTGTTTTTGTCCCCCAAAAATCTACGGGTAATACAATATTTATCATAACCTTTCATTTTTGTTACCTAAAGATAGGAAAAAAAATTACCAGACTTTTATGTTAAATACTTATAATATTCGAATATCAAGGATTTTTTTCGTCTTCCAGGTAAGCTTCAAGAATATCATTTTTCATCTACTTTTTCCAACTCCTTTTTGGGGGTACCTGTATAGATGAGATCTCCTACTCTTAAAGTGAAGTACTGAGAAGCAAAAAGCAATAATATCATCGAAATGGAAAAAGCATATCTTTCGTATTTCCATCCTGAACTTTCTCTTTGTTCTTTAGAAGTGAAAAAAAGACAGGTTATCAAGGGCGAAATTTTCCCTTTTTTTGAAGAAGTTTCCTACGACTGCCGAACCATCAAATCCTTTGGCTAGTTCCCAAGGCAGTCCTTTGGATTTTAATTCGCTCTGAAGATCTCTGGCCGTAAAGTCAATCCCTAAACTCAGTTCTTCGTAATGTTTGTGAGCGGTCTCTTTCTGAATGTATTTCCCGCCTTTAGATACTTTTATAACTACTTCCAGCTCATAGTGGATATCATTGGAGAATTCAGGAATATAAAAATCATTTCCCTTTAAAACCGCTGTATCCGGTTTCATAAAAATAACAGGGTTCTCAGGAATTTCATTCCCTAATTCTTTAGCGTGTTCGCTGTAGTTTCTTCCTATACAGATGATTTTCATAACTTTTTTATTTTTTACTTCGTTATTGCGAGAAACGAAGTCGTCTTTTTAATGATGTAAATATTTTATTGGGCTTACTCGTGGGTAAACTCATTCCCACAATAATAGCACACAAACTTGTGGCTCGTTAAAAATGAAATACCAAAAAAACTGGTCGCCCTGTCATCTCTGTAGATATGATTGGAGCCACATTTTGGACAGACAAAATCAAATTCCGGATCTTCAATAGTATGCTCCACTTCTAATGAGTATTGCTCATTTTCCTTATAATCCTGTAGAATCTGTCCTGCCTTTTCAAGATCTTCCTCAAAAACCTGGAGCTGAATACCGCCCACAGCTTGAGATAGCAGCCAATCCGATTGGATTAGCTGTTCATTCGCAATGAAACTATTGATCCCGTTTTCAGCCAGAATTTGTTTGTCCCTGTTGGCTTCAAGGGCAGTTTCATAAAATTTAAAACGAACCAGATCAGACATAATTAAAACCTGCTTGACAGTTGAATTTTAGTGAATACTTTCTTGGTGTACAACGGGAAGTCTGCATTCTGAAGCCATCCGTAATATCCAAGATCCTTTTGGAACACGGCTTTTACACCTTGTCCTTTATATTTTCCAAAATTGAAGATCTCTTCTTGCTTATCATTATATCCGATAAATCCGGCAAGATCTGCATTTTTATTGTGGAAAGTAAATTCGCTTAAAGGAGCAATTTCGTTTGGAATATCATCATATTTTCCTACCTGCGCATCCAGCACTTCAAAAGTTGCCATTACATCAGCTTCAGCAGAGTGTGCATTTTCTAATGTTTTTCCACAGTAAAACTGATAAGCAGCTCCAAGGTTTCTAGGTTCTTTCTTGTGGAAAATAGTCTGTGCATCTACCAACCTGAATTTACTAAGGTCAAAATCCATTTCTACTCTTAATAATTCTTCAGCCAAAAGAGGTACGTCGAATCTGTTAGAGTTAAAACCTCCTAAATCAGCACCAGTAATCATTTCCATTACTTTAGAAGCGATTTCCCTGAAGGTAGGAGCATCTTTACATCTTCATCATAAATTCCGTGAATTTCACTGCTTTCTTTGGGAATCAGCATTTCAGGATTCACTTTCCATGTTTTGCTTTCTCTGGAAGAGTCTGGATTCACTTTTAAGATACAGATTTCAACAATTCTATCTTTTCCGATATTTGTTCCTGTTGTTTCCAGATCAAAAATACAAAGGGGTTTATGGAGTTTTAAGTTCATGTTAATCAATAATAATTTGAAAATATGTTCATTGAAAATCAAAAGTTTTCTAACCTCTGATCTTTATTTTAATTGTCTTTGGAAAATAAGTGATACCATCATATAATAGATAACGAGCATTGGGATCCCTACCGTTTTGAAGATGGCAAGAATAGCAATACCACCTACTAGCAATACTATTTTTGGATAGTTATCCTTTAATGCTTTGGATTTAAACTTCATAGCCATCATTTTGATGGGACTTATCAAAAGCCATGAAGTAAGGAAAGCAAGAATGATAAGCAGCAATTCGTTTTCAAAAAGGAAACTGAAATTTCCGGTTTCTTTAAAAGCATAATACAATCCGAATAACAAAACAGTATTGGTTGGCGTATTTAATCCTTTGAAATAATATCTCTGTTCTTCATCAAGATTGAAAATAGCAAGTCTTAAGCAAGAAAACAGAGTAACGACTAGTCCTATATACTTAATTTCGAATGGAAGATGAATTCCAAGAAGTTCGCTACCAAATGGTTCTAATGCTTTATACATTGTAAGTCCCGGAATTAATCCAAAACTTACCATATCGGCAAGAGAATCCAGTTGAAGCCCTAAGTTGGAGTTTGATTTTAAGGCTCTGGCTACAAAACCATCAAAGAAATCAAAAATAGCGGAGAGGATAAGGCATATTGCCGTTGTTTGATAATCTCCTAAAATAAGATGTATTGCACCCACACAGCCTGCAAATAGATTAGCCAGGGTCAAGGCATTGGCCAGATTATTCTTTATAAAATCCATAGAGACAAAATTACAGTTTTTAAAAATTCTATCTCAAAATATTATGCATTAAAAAATGCCATAAAGTGATTTTGATGTAAATTTGCCCCATGAAATTTTTAAAAGGATTTAGAAAACAGGAAGTTCTGGCACTGCTTTACAGAATTTTTTTAGCCTATTTTTTTTATCAGATTGCAAGACTTTTATTCTGGTACTTTAATAAGGATCTGATTAAAGTAGATTCTGTTTCAGAGTATCTTAAGCTTGCATATCATGGGACAGCCTTCGATACTACGGCTATTTTGTATGTCAATGCATTATTTATATTATTGAGTCTTTTGCCATTGGTCATTAATACAAAGAAAGGGTTTCAGAAAGTTCTTTTCTGGATTTATTTTTTGACTAATGGATTAGCGTATGGAATGAACTTTGGAGACTTTATTTATTATAAGTTTTCTCAGTCCAGACTTACATCAGCCGTATTTCAGGTAGCAGAACATGAATCTAATGTCTCTCAGACTTTGATGATCTCAATAGGGCAGCACCCTTTTGTACTGATTTGGTTTATCATTTTAATGGGATTATGGGTTTTCCTTTACAAAAGAGTGAAGGTTGAGGAAACAAAACCCGCTCAGTTGCTTCCTTATTTTTTATCTTCCATTGTTACTTTATGCATTACCGTAGTTTTAGTTGTAGGGGGTATTAGAGGAGATTTTAAACATAGTACAAGGCCTATTAATATGGTAGATGCAACCCGTTTTGTAACAAATCCATTGCAAGGAAATTTAGTTCTTAATAGTACATTCTCATTCTTCAGAACTTTAAATACAAATAATTTCAAGGAAGTTCATTTTGTAGATGAAAAATATATTGAAGACAATATATATCCTTATAAAGTGTATGACAGAAAGGTAGAAAACCGCCCCAATATTGTGATTTTTATTGTAGAATCATTTGGAAGAGAGTATTCCGGAGCCTTTAATAAAGATAAAAATATTAAAGATTATGTTTCCTATACACCATTCATGGATAGTCTGGCTTCTCAGAGTCTTATTTTCCCGAATGCTTTGCCAATGGAAGACAATCTATTCATGGGATGAGTAGCGTGTTGGCAGGAATTCCGAGTCTTACCGATGCTTTTACGGGGTCTCCCTATTCCAATCAGAAGATTCAGTCTATAGTTTCGGTTTGTAATGAGCTGGGTTATGATACCTCTTTTTATCACGGAGCACCAAATGGCTCTATGGGATTTCTTGGATTTGGGAATATCTTAGGGTTTAAACATTATTTTGGTAAAACAGAATATAATCATGATGAAGATTTTGATGGAATGTGGGCCATTTGGGATGAGCCATTTCTTCAGTATTTTGCTAAAAATGTTGGAAAGAAGCAACCTTTCATGACCACTGTGTTTACAGCGTCTTCGCACCATCCATTTAAAATTCCGGAAAAATATCAGGGGAAATTTAAGAAAGGAAAAATAGAAATGCATGAACCTATTCAGTATACGGATTATGCCATTAAAAAATATTTTGAAACTGCTAAAAAAGAACCTTGGTTCAACAATACGATTTTTGTTTTTACAGGAGATCATACCAATCAGATTTATTATCCTGAATATGAAAAAGCTATGAATCGTTTTGCGGTACCTTTAATTTTCTATTCTCCAAATCCGGCATACCAGCTTAAAGGAGAAAACTCCGAAATTGCTCAGCAAATAGATATTTATCCAACACTTGCTGATTTAATCGGATACAATAAACCTATCAGAAGCTGGGGCAGAAGTCTGGTAAGTGATAAAAAATATCCTGGAATCATGGTAAACTCAGATGGAAATAATGAACAGTTTATTATTGGAAATTATATTTACCGATTTGATGGTAAGGATATTGTAGGAGTATATGATAAATCCGATCTCGCTCTTGAAAAGAATCTGGTAGGCCAGCTAAAAACTCCTGAAGTAGAACAAGGAAAACAAACTGCAAAAGCTTGGTATCAGGATTATATGGATAGAGTAATTAATAGGAAACTTCAATAAGTAAATCTATTTATAAACTCTTTTATGCTTTGTATAATAAAAGTTTTTGTTCGTTAAGAATTAATTTATATTTTTATCAATACATAGAAAAGTATATTGTATTAAAATTAAAACTATAGAAATATGAAAAAAATAATGTTAACGTTCGCACTTTCTCTATTTGGAGTGATGACCTTTGCTCAGATAGAAGGAAAGTGGAAAACAATAGATGATGAAACCAAGCAGGCGAAATCTATTGTGGAAATATTCAAGAAGTCAGACGGAAAGTATTATGGGAAAGTTTCCCAGCTATTGATCAAACCGGCTGATCCAAACTGTACAGCTTGTAAAGATGAAAGAAAAGGGAAACCTATTTTAGGAATGGAAATCATCAGAGGTCTGAAAAAAGAAGGTGATGAATTTACAGGAGGTAATATCACAGATCCTAAAACAGGAAAGACTTACAAGTGTACCATTACAAAAAGTGGTGATAAACTTAATGTAAGAGGGTATTTGGGATTATCATTATTAGGAAGAACCCAGGTTTGGGAGAAGGCTAATTAATATAAGTTTAAATAGAATTTTAAAATGACATTTCAGAAATGAGATGTCATTTTTTTTTGAAAAGGATGTAACGAAAATAAGATCTCTCCACTTATAGAATATGAGTAGCGAACTTGAGAAACTTGAAACTTTTGTATGCTTTATGATATTTTTGCCAGCAAAAAAAATCAATGAAAGGATGTCTATTTATTCTTTCAAACATCAATAACCTCCCTCTTCCAGCCTCTAGCTTCCTTTCCCGTAAAAATCCTCTCTTGAATTATTATTAATATTGAATGATCTTGTTCAAATGAGATGCCTTTTTATTATGTGTATAATAAAAAAACACTATTTTTGTAGTCTAAATTTTTCAAGAAAATATGGCAGAATATACTTTTCGTGAGGTAATTGCACAGGCAATGAGCGAGGAAATGCGTAAAGACGAGTCCATCTACCTGATGGGGGAGGAAGTTGCAGAATATAATGGTGCATATAAAGCTTCAAAAGGAATGCTGGATGAATTTGGTCCAAAAAGAGTGATCGATACACCGATTGCAGAACTTGGATTTACAGGGATTTCTGTAGGAGCTGCAATGAATGGAAACAGACCCATCGTAGAATTTATGACCTTCAATTTCTCTTTGGTAGGAATTGATCAAATCATTAATAATGCTGCGAAGATCCGTCAGATGAGTGGTGGACAATGGAATTGCCCAATCGTTTTCCGTGGGCCTACTGCTTCTGCAGGACAATTAGGAGCTACTCACTCTCAGGCTTTTGAGGGTTGGTTTGCCAACTGTCCGGGACTTAAGGTGGTAGTACCTTCCAATCCATATGATGCAAAAGGATTGTTGAAAACTGCAATTCAGGATAATGACCCTGTTATTTTCATGGAATCTGAGCAGATGTATGGTGATAAAATGGAAATTCCTGAAGAAGAATACTATTTACCATTAGGAAAAGCTGATATTAAAAGAGAAGGTAAAGATGTAACTTTAGTTTCTTTTGGTAAGATCATGAAATTGGCAATGCAGGCAGCTGAAGATATGGAAAAAGAAGGAATCTCTGTTGAAGTGATTGACCTTAGAACAGTTCGTCCTTTAGATTTCGATACTATTTTAGCATCTGTAAAGAAAACAAATAGATTAGTAATCTTAGAAGAAGCTTGGCCATTTGGATCAATATCTTCTGAAATTACATACATGGTACAGCAAAAAGCATTCGATTATTTAGATGCTCCAATCAAGAGAATTACGACTCCTGATGCACCTGCACCTTACTCTGCTGCATTATTTGCAGAATGGTTCCCTAAGCTTGAAAAAGTAAAAGAGGAAATCAAAAAAGCGATGTACGTTAAGTAACTATAATAGAAAAAAACTTCCGAAAGGAAGTTTTTTCATTTATTATATTCATGAAGAAAAGTTCTTGGGGTCATAAAATTGATATAAATTTGCGCTTTTAAAAATAAATTGGCTGATATGGCAGAAGTTACAGAAGGCGGTCATCACTTTGACTTAAAGAAGCTTTCATTTGTAGGCGTTATAGTTTCGCTTGGAATCGTTTTCGGAGATATTGGTACCTCACCACTCTATGTAATGAAGGCGATTGTGAACGCAAGAAAAGATGGCGCAACAATGCCGTTTGATGAATACATCGAAGGAGCATTATCCTGTATCATCTGGACATTGACGCTTCAGACCACCCTGAAGTATGTTATTATTGCTTTAAGAGCAGATAATAAGGGTGAAGGAGGAATTCTTGCTTTGTATTCACTCGTCAAAAAACTCAAGAAAAAATGGCTGTATGTAGTCGCCATTATTGGAGCATCCACGCTCGTAGCAGATAGTGTAATCACCCCATCCTTAACGGTGATGTCTGCAATTGAAGGGTTAAAAATCTATAACCCAGAAACTCCGGTAGTTCTCATTACCATAATCATTCTATTCATTGTATTTGTCGTACAGCAGTTCGGAACAGCATCCATTGGGAAGTTCTTCGGGCCGGTGATGGTGACCTGGTTCCTTGTTTTAGGGATTTCCGGATCAATGCATATTTTTGATCATATTGAGATCATTAGAGCTTTCAATCCAATGTATGCGTATAACCTGATTACGCACTCATCCAGTGCTATTGTGATTATGGGAGCTGTGTTTCTGTGTACAACAGGTGCAGAAGCTCTATATTCCGATTTAGGACACTGTGGAGCAAAGAATATCAGAATCAGCTGGATTTTTGTTAAACTTATGCTTATTCTGAACTATTTGGGGCAAGGGTCATGGTTGTTGGATAATTATCATCAAGTACATAACGGAGTGAATCCATTCTTTGGAATTATGCCTGAATGGGCAGTTTTACCAAGTGTAATTCTAGCTACTGCAGCAGCAATCATTGCCAGTCAGGCGGTTATTACAGGATCATTTACCATGTTCTCAGAAGCAATGTCTATCTCTTTCTGGCCGAATCAGCATATTGAGTATCCTTCAGGGATTAAAGGGCAGATGTATATTCCTAGAATTAACTGGGGATTGATGGTTTCTGCTTTGTTGTGGTCGTATTCTTCCAGAAATCAGAACGTATGGAAGCCGCTTATGGACTTACGATTACCATTACCATGTTGATGACTACCATTCTTCTCTTATTCTGGCTGAGCCGTACAAGAGTAAGTAAGATTTTTATTGCCGGTTTTGCCGTGGTATATCTGTTCCTGGAATCAGGATTCTTCTATGCCAACGTCATTAAGTTTGTAGACGGAGGGTGGTTAACCATGGTATTAGGCGGATTTATTGCCGTGTGTATGTATGCATGGTATAACGGAAGATTGATTAAAGCGAATTTTATCCAATATGTAAAAATTGATAAATACATCTCTATCCTTAAGGATATGAAACTGGATGAAACCATTCCTAAATACGCTACAAACCTTGCTTATCTGAGCAGAGCCAAAAGAAATGATGAAGTAGAATCGAAAATTATTTATTCTATCATCAAGAAACAGCCAAAAAGAGCTGATCATTATTTTATCCTGAGCATTGTCAATCAGGAAGATCCATATACATTCAAATATACGGTAGATGAAATCTTACCCGGAACTGTTTATAAGATCAATTTCCTTTTAGGATTTAAAGTAGATAGGAGAATCAATGATTATTTCAATATGGTATTGAGAGACCTTATGGCAGACGGGACCATTCCTTCAAGAAGTAGCCATCCATCTTTAAGAGCTCATGATATACCACCGGATTTGAAATATGTGATCATAGATAACACCTATATCAACGATATACTTTTAACTGTTAAACAGAAGATTACCCTTAATATTTACAACTTTGTGAAGTATATCGGAAGTGATGACTTTAAGGCTTGGGGAGTATCCTCTCACAACGTAGAAGTAGAATCTGCCCCCATTACAGAACTTACTGTTTATGACAATAAAATTGAACAATCTGGGTACTTTAGACATAACTCCTAGCTCTCAGAGCATTTAAACCATACTATCTATTTAAATAAAAATCGATAAATTTGTAGATAATTTTTTTAATGGATACAATACAAAAAGAAAAAAATATAGCTTTGATCAAGGATGTTTTAAGAAACTACCTATTAGAAAAGGGGTTTAGAAACACACCTGAAAGATATACGATATTAGAAGAAATTTATAATATGGATCATCACTTTAATGTTGATGATCTGTATCTTCTGATGATGCAGAAGAAATATCATGTTTCTAAAGCAACGATTTATAATACTATTGAGATTTTCCTGGATGCCGGATTAATTCGTAAACATCAGTTTGGAGAAAAGACACTAACCTCTTCATCTTATGAGAAGTCTTATTTTGACAAACAACATGATCACCTGGTGATCTACAAAAAAGACTCTGATAAAGAAATCGAAGAAATTATTGAATTCTGTGACCCAAGAATCCAAGGAATCAAAGAAGCCATAGAAGAAGCATTTGGCGTAAAAATTGATTCTCATTCGCTATATTTTTATGGCACTAAGAATGACTAATTAATGAGAATAATCCTTTTTCTGTTCATCTTTATTTCTGCGTTCAGTTTGGCGCAGGATAAAACTCCTGTGAAGAGAGACCCTTATTTACAGACTCCTTCATCAGCCCAGCCCAAACAGCTGAAACCAGAAGATAAAGTGAAAATTATCCATGCGGATGAAATTAGAAAAGACCCGGCCAAATATGACGGGAACCAATATTTTATTGGAAATGTTCAGATCGAACACAAAGGTTCTGTACTTACTGCGGATGAAGTAATTATCTATAGTGATGAGAATTTCGTAAAAGCAATAGGCAATACAAAACTTCAAAATGCTGATGGTTCAGTAATCACTGCAGGAGAAATGGAATATGATGGTAATACTCAAAAAGGTGTTGCCCGTAAGAATGTTGTCCTTACAGATCCGAAACAAACGATCAAAACAGACGTTCTGTATTATGACAGACTTGCCAATCAAGCCTATTTTAATACAGGAGGGACCATTTCCGATAGCCAGGGAAATGTAATGTATACAAAATCTGCAACCTATTTCCTCAATACCAAAATGATTGACTTTATAGGTAATGTGAAAATCGATAACGCTCAATACATCATTGAAGGCGTTAATATTAAGCAGAATCAGAATACGAAAGTAGCAGAATTTTTCGGTCCAACTACGATTACCAACAGAGCCAATCCTAAAAACAGGGTGTATACAGAAAGAGGAACGTATAGAATGGAAACTAAGGAAGCTTTCCTGAATAAAAATTCCAAGATCTTTTATAACGATAAAATCCTTACTGGTGATGATATGTATTTTAATCAAATCACAGGTTTTGGTAAAGCAACTGGAAATGTAACGCTGGATGATCCTAAAGAAAGAAGGTATATAAAAGGAGGATATGGAGAAATTTTTGAGAAAAAAGATTCTTCTATGATGACCAAAAACCCTTATGCTGTCAAACTTATGGAAAAAGATACCGCGTATTTTGCAGCAGAGAAAATTATATCTTTCCAAAAACCGGACTCCCTAGATATCAGAATAAAAAAGAGCTTTTTAAGAGCTTATAGAAAGGCAAGAATCTATAAATCCAATGCACAGGGAAGAGCCGATTCCATTTCTTTTAACGAAACGGATGGGGTGATGCATATGTTTACAAAACCTATTTTGTGGAGTGGAGAAAAGCAGGTGACAGGTGATAAGGTGGAAGCTTATTTTAATACTAAAACAGAGAATATAGACTCTCTAAAAGTCATAGGAAATGCATTTGCCATCAGTAAAGTTGATTCTTTAACCTTGAAAGATGAGTTCAATCAGGTGAAAGGGAAATTTATGACGGTTTATTATGAAAATAATGATATTAAAGAAGCACGGGTTGTAGGAAATGCGCAGTCTATCGCTTATGTAGATGATGTAAATAAAGAAACCCAAAAACCAGAAAGAATTGGGATTACCCTTTCAGCCTGCGGTATTATAGGGGCTTTATTTGAGGAAAGGGCTTTACAGATTATCTCATGCAGTATTGGATCTACTTCAGACACCTACCCAATGAGTAAGATAGAACCTGCAAAAAGAAAGTTCCCTGATTTTAACTGGAATACGAAAGATAGGATCAGAAAATGGCAGGATATTTTGGTGGATAGTCCGAATTATGAAGAAATAAAGTATTCATCAGACAATGAACTTTATAATCAGGCTCAGGAAGCTATAGAGAAAGAGCAAGCCAAGGAAGAGGCTAAGAAACCTAAGAGAACAAGAAAATAATACAAAGAGAACCGCTTATTACAGCGGTTCTTTTTTGATGGAAACATGGTAGTTTCTATTCTTTAATGAAAGGGTATTTATTTTGATTAGCAGTTTTCAGAATATAAACACCTTTTGACAAATTATGTATAGGAATGGAATTTTCCTTACTACTTCCAGATTGTACCAGCTGACCAGCTGCATTATAGATTTCGTATTTCTGATCTTTACTGCCTTTTATATTGATCATGCTTGTTGCAGGATTAGGAAATAGAACTACCGCTTCTTTGTTGTTTTTTACCTCCCGTGTAGAAAGATTAGGCAATACCAGGTTTTGTGCATAGATACTGCTGGTAGAATCTGTAGACTTCTTTCCTGAAAAGTGATAACATTTTGCCCATTAAAAGGCTTAAGGGTTGTGATATAAGTTTTAGATGCCGAGAAGGTTGCCATGGGAAGAGATTGCTGTGGCCAACTGAAATCTCCATTGTTGTTCAGTAATACAGCAGATAAAGTATTAGAATTGGTATCTGTTTTTTTCTGAATGACGAAAAAAGGATTGCCATTTACCAGATCTAGATCTCCTACATGGTGCATATGATTGTTATCTACCGGAAAAACCTGTTTAGCAGCATCCGTTAGAAGCCTGGTCCCCATGTTTTTATCAAATTTTTGAACGAATTCTCCACGCATTCCCTGGCTGGAATCCGTATAACTGGAAATAGCCCAGAGATGAGATGAACCCGGTGAAGAAGCTATTTTTATATCTACCTGATAATTTGAGGAATCTGTGGTAAATTTCATTCCATCATTTCCCCAGGGCAGACTTCCATCAACATTTACTCTTTGTACATAACCATATAACGCATTACTATCTGATCCTATAAATGCACAATATACAGAGTTTCCGTCTGTGAAGCTGCTATAATCGGAAGTTACAGAAGTTGTTTTTGTTGAAATCAATCTAGGAGTACTCCATACAATATTGCCGTTCAGATTGATCTTTTGAGCAAACAATTTAGCATCAATACCTCCTATACTTTTATTGAATAATACAATACACTCATTGTTGGGTAACTCTAATACATTTACAGGTATCGTTTCTTTGGTAAGATCATCAGATTTTATTTCCAGTGGAGTAGGCCAGACTGCCTGTCCGTTTGGATTAAAGCGCTGAACTTTTGTGTATTTTTCACTAATGGGAGCATATGCTGCCAGAATATCCCCATTGGTTAAAGGAAGAATTTTAGGAAAAGTGGCTTCACCAAGTGTAATACCATTGGGCCATGCTGAAGTTCCCATTGGCGTTATCTTAAATACATAGCCAGGATTGGTAGTTCTGTACCTGTAACTCCAAGGTATAGATTGTTGGAAGAATCAACAGCTATTCCATGTACAGCAATATACGTAGACATAGGAATCTGGTTGCTGAGCAAGATACCATTGGCTCCTAATTGCCTGTTACCATTCTGATCCAGGATCTGGAGCCATAGTTCAAAATTTTGTGGTGCATTTACTTTTTTCCAATAGGCTACATAGGTTTTCCCATTATTCATGGAAGCTGAAAATGCATAAACTTCGGAATCAATATCTATTACTTTTAGGTTTTGATTGAGATCAGGATTCCATTGAGATTTTACTGTTGTAATACTGCAGATGAATGCAATGAGAAAAAATAGACTTTTCATAATGTGTTGTTTTTAATATCTCTAAAGTATGTGATAAATCTTCAGATCTGTAGAAAAGGGTATGTTAAATAATGTCAATTTTGCGGTCTGTTTTATAATTCCTTTTAAAAACTAAAAATAATGCTGCGTATCTTGATGTTTAGTGAAAATATAACGATGAATTGGCTTATAATGATAAAGCTGAATAGTTGGGATAATAGCTAAGTGTATTTTTTAAAAATAAAAGTGACAAGAATGGAGTTTAAAAAAATGATCAGCTAGGTTTTGGTTAAACAGAACCTCTTTTTATGAATACAAACAAATCAATTAAAACATTGATAGTTTTGTGTTTTATCTCATTTAAATGTGATTTATTTGAGTTGTTATTGATTTTTTTGCAATTAATTTATATAATGAATAAAAAATATATTTAAGGAATATTTTTTTATTTAATTGATTATCATTGTGTTAACTGTTTGTTGGAAATATTGTTAATATATTTTTTTGTTCTCGTCACAACCAACATCGGAAATCATTTTATACACAAAATGTAGGAAATGTAATTTTTATATCTATAAATAGTGATTTTTTTTCGATGAAAAATTACATGAGAAAGTGAAATAATCCTTCTTATGGTCTTTGATTTTTAATTTTTTTTTTCTGTTTTAAATAATGGTTTTTCCTTTCAGTGCAGCTAATTTTATTGATTGTATTTATTCAAATATTTTTGAGTTATTATTTTTTTTATATAGGCATAATTATGAATTGTAATATTTTATACATTTAATAGGTCAAGCCAATCTAAAAATGACAATATGAAATTAGAATTTATTATCTTGATCTTTATTGTTTGTAATATAAAGATCAGTGCGCAAGTTGGTATTTCCAAGACTGCGGGCTTTCAGCCAGACGTTCGAGCTCAATTGCACGTAAAGCAAGATGATTATGCAACCAGATTACCCAGAGCGAATACGGCATCAGTATTGCCTGTCTCATTAACTGGTACAACAGGAGATGGAACACAAGGTTCCGTTATCTTTAATCGTGAAACAGGAAGTGTTGTTCAGAATGATGGAACAAGTTGGAAAATTTCAGATCCTATTGTAACCACCATGAAGAATAATAAAATGGCTCGTTTTATAAGAAATGCTACCGTTACTACGACGTGTGATCCGTGTGTGCTTTTGCCATTCCCAAACTGTATTCTTGGATCTAATCAACAGTGCGCTGCAGTAGATGTCCCTTTTACTACAGGAATACCAGCACTGAATGAAATTTCAACCGATGTAGACTTATTAAGTACAACAAGTAATGTCATCAACTTTAAAACAAGAGGGCTTTATAAAGTATCATTTAAAAGTGGTGCAATTAATGTAGGAACTCCTACTTGCATTGGAGCGTCTACCAACTTGTATTCCAGACTGAATTTAGAAGTTAGTTCCGACAATGGAACAACATGGAAGCCTGTTAATAATACAGTAAGTAATACTACAGGCGGATTACTTTCATTAGGCTCAATACCCGTTGGATCTATAGATGTAGGCCAGTCGCTTGCATTTACTTATGTAGGCGTTTTTAATGTGAATGACAGAGCAAGGCTAAGGTTTTATGGTAACCAGACTATGCTGGTAGGTGGTTGTTTGGGAAATAATATGTTTTTTGCCATGAACACGACTGGAAATTCTATATCAGATATTATTGTTGAAAAAATAAATATGCAATAAGATGAAAAAGGTTACATTAATAATTATAGCGCTTTTTAGCCAATATTTTCTATACGCTCAAGTTGGTATTGGTGGCAACATCTACAGCACAAAAAATATTGTAAAAGTTATGGATGGAACTAAAGGTACCATACTTCCTTATTCCAATAGCTTTACCTCATTTCCACAATATAACGCCGGAGTAACAGATGTATTTAACGATTATCCCAACCTAGTGGGAGGACTTATTTACAATAAAAGTGACGATCAATATTATAAATATGATGGTTATGCTTGGAATCCTGCAAGGCAAATTCAGGGAATATATCAGTTTAAAGGCTCAAGACTGGGAATTTCTTCAGGAATTTCAATCCCTTGTATTGCTTTCGGTTTAGGAATATGCCTCTCAACAGGTTCTGCTGTTTATTTAGCTCCTGATGATAAAAGTGAAGTTCTTGTGGATAATCTTACCTTAAAAAATGCAAGTACTGTAACAATAAAACTAGCAGGAATCTATGATGTAGGTGCTGCTTTAGGCTTTACCGGCGGATCTCTTGGTGCCCAGGTTGGGGTTACAGAGTTTAAATTAACATTACAAGTTAGATATACTTCTGGCGGAGCATGGGAAACCATCGTTACCAAGTCAAACTATTCCCTCATATTTGTTATTGATACCAATGGAAATAAGACATGCAGTTTTGCCCATACTCTTTCATTACCAGTAGGAGCAGAGCTAAGAGTTATCCCTACTATCAGAACCATTGGTGGATCAGGAGGTTCACTGGCGGCTTATGGTACCGATCCTAATTCAATCAATTCTTACCTCGCAGCACGTTTAATTAAAGCTTATTAAGATGAAAAAATATTTATTCGGACTGTCTTTATTGGCAATCAATATTTACAGTGCACAGGTGAATTTCACCAATATCTCTAATCCGGACTCTAATGCCAGTGGAAATGATAAAGTAATGATGTATATTACCAATACCAGTGAAGCAACTGGTGTAAAAGGTTTTGGACTTCCGGCGGTAAATACAGCAATAGACCTTCCTTATACGGGAGCAAGTGCTCCAGCAACAAGAATAGAAGAGTTGAGAGGAATGCTTTTGTTTGTTAAAAGCACAGGTGAGGTCATGGTCTTTGATGGTTTGGTATGGAGCAAAGCTTTTGAAATAGAATCTGACAATATTTCAAGATTTCAGCTGAATTCTGTTTCAACCACTACTGGTTCTGTTTTTTTACCTATCAATAGTACTATTGATAAGTCCAATTTTCTTGCAGATCCATTAAAGCTTAAAACAAATGTTCCAACAACAGGAGCCAATCTTAACCGGTTGTATATTAGGCAAACTGGATTGTATAGAATTAATCTGAATCTTAATTTTACAGGACCAGCAGGATCTTTTAGTAACAGATTGGGAGCCAGTTTATATCTGAATGATGTGAAAAGGTTTCAATTATTGGAAGATACCGTTAATTTTGACGGAACCAATCGAAAGATCAGTTTAGATATTTCAGTGTATGCTGTTCAGGGACAGTATATTACTCTGGATGCTATTTCTGAAGTAGGAGGAACTACAGCTTATACCGTAACGACAGACAGCTATGTAACTGTAGAAAAAGTATTATAAGATAAAACAAACCTTAATATTTCAATTGAAAGTCACTCTTAATGTACTAAGAGTGACTTTTTTATTCTTTACCAATAATTTCGGCATTTGCTGAATCTTTTATAGCTTTGCTGAAATTTTTTGAGACAATGGAAATGCACAAAGATTTTTTTATATACCAGGCACAAACCACAAAATTTGCTGCAGGTTTTGAAGTTGAAAAAGCAGAAGGGAATTATATTTATGGCACAGATGGAAGAAAATATCTTGATTTTGTAGCAGGAGTTTCCGCCAATACCTTAGGGCATTCACATCCAAAAATAGTCAATGCGATCAAGGAGCAAGCCGATAAATATCTTCACGTAATGGTGTACGGAGAATATGCTCAGGAAAAACCCATAGCATTATGTAAATTACTGGCAGAAGCAACTCCGGAACCTTTGGAGGTAACCTATTTGGTAAATAGTGGTGCTGAAGCTATTGATGGAAGCTTGAAATTAGCTAAAAGATATACGGGGAGAGAAGAAATTATTTCCTTTAAAAATTCTTATCATGGAAATACCCATGGAGCATTAAGTGTTTCAGGAAATGAAAATCATAAAAGAGAGTTTCGTCCCTTATTGCCCATGATTACTTTTATCGAATTCAATAATGAAAATGAGTTTGATAAAATCACTGAAAAAACAGCGTGTGTAATTCTTGAAACTATTCAAGGGGCTGCCGGATTCCTGGTTCCGAATGATGATTATCTGATCAAATTGAAAGAAGATGTGAAGAAGTAGGAGCTCTTTTGATTCTTGACGAGATCCAACCTGGATTTGGTAGAACAGGAAAACTATTCTCATTTGAACATTTTGGAATTGTTCCGGATATTCTTGTTATGGGAAAAGGAATGGGAGGGGGTGTTCCGGTAGGAGCATTTATGAGTTCCAAAAAAATCATGGAAACCTTATCTCATTCTCCAAAGTTAGGACACGTTACTACTTTTGGAGGAAATCCACTGATCGCAGCAGCGAGCTATGCTACTTTGAAAGAAGTACTGGAAAGTGGCTTAATGGAAGAAGTTGAGGAAAAAGAAAAACTATTCAGAGAACTTCTGGTTCATCCTAAAATTAAAAATATTAATGGTAAAGGATTAATGCTTGCCGTTAATCTCGGAGAGCCGGAATATACATTAGGCGTAGCTAAAAAATGTATGGAAAGAGGACTTATTGTTTTCTGGCAGTTATACAGAAATGAATATTTGAGAATCTCTCCACCGCTTACCTTATCTCTTGATGAAATCAGAAAAGGTTGTCAGATCATACTTGATATTCTTAATGAAGATTAAAGATAAAGTCTCTCCAAACGGAGGGATTTTTTTTATGCTTTACATCGTAGTTTTATAGGTTCATACTTAACATAATACGTATTTATAATCTCTGATAAATATCATGCAGATTCTTTAAAAAAGTAACTGCAATTTTGTGTAATAAAAAAATTAATTTATATATTGCGGGACGATAAAAACAAAGATTATATGGCGAAACATAAAGTCCATTACGAATTTCCAATGCACTGTTTATCAGAGATTTTATACGAATATCTGGCTACTGCAGAGGGATTGTCTGAATGGTTTGCGGATGAGGTTACAGAGAAAGGCGATGATTTCTTTTTTAGCTGGGGCGGAGGTCCTGCTGAAAAGGCCACTTTGATCAGATATAAGCCTGAAGGTTTCGTGCGTTTTAGATGGGAAGAAGATGAAGGAACGAAAAACTTCTTTGAAATGACTATCACAATAGATGATATTACAGAAGATTTAGCACTTAATATTACAGATTTCTGTGAAGAAGGTGATGAAGATGAAAACGCAATGTATTGGGAAAATCTTATTGAAAACCTCAGAATAAAATTAGGTGCTGCATAATGTAGACCTATATCAAATGATAAAACTGATGAACGATTTATCGTTCATTATTTTTTTGTAAATAAATCACATCAAAATTTGGAAAATCAATATTTTACATCTGACGCATTAAATGTGAAAAATAGAGCCTTTCTTTGGGGCGATGCAGTGAAGGTTTCTTTCTTTATAAGAAACAACGGATTGATCATGGATGAAGAATGCTATTTCTTCCTGATGGCTTCCATGAGAAAGATGAGAATGAATATTCCCTTAACCTATACACTGGAATTTTTCCAGTCACTATTCCAAAAGGATATCATAGAAGGTAAAGGAATACAGAATGGAATTATCAATTTTCAGGTATTTAGAAATCAGGATGCTCCAACATTGGCGAAATCTTCAATTTCCTACTTTTATGAAGTGGTAGAGGTAGATGATATACTAGCTGTTCAACAAAGACCCTTGGAAATGGATATGATCAAGGAAATCAATGTGAATAATAACCTCTTAAGTAATATTAGAGTACATTGTCCGGAAAATATTTATGGTGGAATTTATGCCCAGGAAAATGATCTTGATGATGTTATCCTTTTAAATCCTAATAAAAGAATTGCCCGTACTACTTCTGGTAATCTTTTATTTATGGAAGGAAATATTATTAAAGTTCCCAAGCAAACAGAAGGAGCTTACATTTCTCCTTTAATGGAAAATTTTGTTACTTTCTTACATAAAAATAACCTGGCTGATATCCAGGAACATGAGATTATTGCATTTGAATCTCAGAAAGCAGAAGAGATTCTGATGATTTCTGATGAAAAAGGCATATTTTCTGTAGGTAAAATAAGGAATAAAACCTTTGAAACTTCCCGATTCACAGAATTGGTAGAAAGTTGGAAAAAGAGTTTTAACTCATAAAAATTGACAAACCCGGTAAACAACAACATTACAAAGTCCTTTACCGGGTTTTATTCTGATAAAATCAGAAATTGTTTCTTTATTTAATTTCCGTTGATGATGTCAACGAATTTTCTTGCGATTTCTGCCTGTCCATTTTCACTGGTGATATAAGCTCTGTCTGAAGAATTATTGATAAATCCCAGTTCTACCAATACAGCAGGGGCTTTGGTTTCTCTTAAAATATGAAAATTGCGCTCCTCAATTTTACGAACTTTGAATTTTTTATAGATTTTTCCAGCCAGTTTTTTAGACTCTTCAGCATTTTGAACGTATATTTCAGCTCCATGTTTAGTCTCTTCCTCAGGTGAAGTGTTCACATGAAGTGAAATGACCATTTCCGGGTTCAATTTATTAATAAGATTGGTTCTTTCAGAAAGGCTGGGATAAGTATCTTCACTTCTTATTAAAATCACCTCATATTGATCTTGTTTTCCACTAAGTTTTTGAATTTCCTTAGCAATACTTAAGGTGATATCTTTTTCAGTAAAATTACCATATACGGCTCCATGATCATGACCTCCATGGCCAGCATCTATGACAATGTATTTCTTGTTGAGAGGAGTAAATGATAAAAAGGTGGTCGAAAAGATTGATAAAGCAAGTAATGTAATACCTTTCATCTCAGTAATTTTGGTTTTTCAAAGAACGTGAAAACTTTCTTTAAAATTGGTTAACAAAATCCTAAAATTTGTTAATTATTTTACTGATTTGAAAAAGATATACTTAATTCAGTGAGATATCCTCAGGTGAATTGGCCCAAAGTAAAAACTCACCGCCTAGATTCTGCATGATAGATTTCCATAAAGTTTGATCATTTGGAAGAGTATAATCTAAATTATAAACATCTACTACCGTCCACATTTTTCTCTGAACTTCACTATCCAATTGATTAGGAGCCCATCCAGAATATCCTGAAAATATTTTTACATTATGAATATCCAGTTCATTGGCCAATACAGCATTGATGATACGTTCTATATCTTCAGTAAGGTAATATTCATCGGCAATGTCAGTGTAGATCTCAGTCACTTTTTCATTCCCTTTTACAATGAAAAATACCTTGTCATTTTCCACAGGACCACCATCATATACCTCGATTTTAAAATCAAAGAAATCTTTGAATTTACTGCTCATCTGGCTATTCTTTTTGTTCAGTATCAAACCAAAAGCTCCGCTTTCGTTATGTTCAATAACCAATACTACCGATCTGGAAAAAATATCGCCGGAAATGTCAGGTGTCGAGATTAATATTTTACCTTTGTATGAATGATTCATACTCAAATTTAATAAAAAATATTTATGGAAAACCTGCACGATAAAAGAAAAGTGTATGATAAATCCCAACTTATTGAAAGTGAGATAAAACAAAATCCAATTGAGCAATTTAGGGATTGGTTTTTGGAGGCCAGTGAGAGTGATATGATCTCAGAAGCTAATGCTATGGCGGTTTCTACAGTAGAAGAAGATGGTTGTCCCAGGACAAGAATGGTACTACTGAAGGCATATACTCATGAAGGATTTATTTTCTATACCAATTACAATAGCAAAAAAGGAAAAGCAATAGAACATAACCATAAGGCTTGTTTGCACTTCTTCTGGCCTAATCTGGAACGGCAGATCATTATTAAAGCTAACCTTGAAAAAGTAGCTGAGAATCTAAGTGATGGCTATTTTCATTCAAGACCGAAGGGAAGCCAATTGGGGGCAGCAGTTTCTCCACAGAGTCAGGAAATTCCTAACCGTGAATTTTTAGAAGAAAAATTAAAGAATCTGGAGAAAGAATACGAAAATGCAGAAGTTCCAAGACCTGATCATTGGGGAGGGTATCTTGCAAAACCTTATGAAATTGAATTCTGGCAGGGAAGACCTAATCGCCTCCATGACAGGATTGTATATACATTGGAAGATCTGGACTGGAAGATTTCACGACTGGCTCCATAAGATAGAAGATCATGAGGTCTCTATGAAATAATAACATTGAAATTCTATAGAAGCGGGCTTTAGCTCGCTTATTTTTTATAGTTATTCTAAAGGTAAATACTTGCCGAAATTTAATGATCCTAATCCGCTTTTTATAGGCGTTTTATGTTGATTCTAATCACGCCGTTTATCCTTCTAGAAAGGTCTAGGAAGTAAAAGGATATTGAGGTTTTAGGAAATTAAGGATCTGGAGTCTATAATTCAATATATATCCAATATCCGTAATGATAAGGCATAAAAAAGACCGTTTCTAAGAAACGGTCTTGAATTTTTGTAATCTGAATGATTATTTTTTCTTAGCACCAGAAACTGCATTTGATAAATCAGCTCCAGCCTTGAATTTAGCAACTTTTTTAGCAGCAATTTTAATTGGTTTTTTAGTTGCAGGGTTGATCCCTTGTCTAGCTGCTCTCTCAGCTACTGAGAAAGTACCGAAACCTACTAAAGAAACTTTTCCGTCTTTTTTCTTTAAAGTAGAAGTTACGTTACCAATGAAAGATTCTAAAGCTGCTTTTGCAGCCACTTTAGTGATACCTGCATCTTTTGCGATTGCGTCGATTAATTCAGACTTGTTCATAATTTTTAATATTAAAGTTAGTTCGTAATTATAGCAAATATAATACTATTTTCTAATTGTGCAATTTTTTTATAAAAACTTATGCAAATTTTTTACTTTTCAGTGAAAATAGTTAAAATATGATAATTCGTGTTTTTACGAAAAATCTACGTTACGGGTTACTAAAATCATGCCAAATGCTTATGTTTATTGACTTTAGCAAAAACTTAATATTATTTCCTGTATTTATTAAATCCTAAATTGTGTATAAAGTATTGATATTTTTAAGAATATAATTGTTAATAATATAAGTAATGGTCTATTTCTTTGTGTTTTATAAAATTAAACCCCGTTGTTTATGGGAGTTTTTTAATGGTAGTGAAGGTCTGTTTTATTAATTTTTATTAATAAATTTGCAGCATGTTAATAGAAGTTTTTAAGTCAAAGATTCATAGGGTTAGAGTTACAGCCTCAGACCTTAATTATATAGGAAGTATAACGATAGATGAAGATCTTATAGAAGCTGCAGGTCTAGTAGTGGGAGAGAGGGTCTATATCGTGAATGTAAACAACGGAGAACGTTTGATACGTATGTGATCAAAGGGAAAAGAAAATCTGGAGAAGTTTGTCTTAATGGGCCTGCTGCAAGAAAAGTACAGAAGGATGATATCATCATCATTATTGCTTATGCACAAATGACCCCTGAAGAAGCTAAAGACTTCCAGCCAAAGATCGTTTTCCCGGATGAAAAAACAAACCTTCTTACGTAATTCATGGAGAAAACATCAAAAAGTCCTTTAAAATCAATACTTACAATAGTAATATCGCTTGCTTTTGCAGGCTTTTTTTTATGGCTTGCCTTACGCGGGCTTGATTTTAAAGTGATTCAACAGTCATTGGCTAAGGCCAACTATCTTTGGGTATTGTTTGCGTCTGTATTTGGCCTTTTAGCGTATTGGTTCAGAGCAATTCGTTGGAATCTGATGCTGGAGCCGATGGGGCATAGTATTTCCAATTCCAATTCGCTTTGGTCTATTTCCTTTGGATATCTTATGAACCTTACTATTCCGCGAAGTGGAGAACTGGCAAGAGCTACTGCTTTATATGGAGTGGAAAAAGTACCTGTAGATAAATCTTTCGGAACAATTATCCTGGAAAGAGTCGTGGATCTGATGTGTATGCTTATCTTTTTACTTCTAACAGTAATATTTAAGTTTAATGCAATTCGTTCGTTCTTTGATTTTGTCATGAATAAAAAAGGGGAAAAGGAAAAATTTGTTCCTAACTTTTTTGAGAGACAAATGATGAAGCTGGGAGTAAGTGATTTTGAAGCATTTTATTTTTATATTAAAATTGCCATAGGAGTATTGATTCTAGTAGGTATAGGGCTTCTTTATAAATATAAAAAGGAGAAACTGATTAATTTTGGAAAAGGTATTCTTCAAGGGCTAACTTCTATTTTCAAATTAAAAGAAAAAGGAAAGTTCATTCTTTATACATTAGGAATCTGGATTTCTTATTATTTTGCAGCATATCTGGTATGTTTTGCCCTTCCTGAAACTTCAGCGTTTACTTTTGCAGATGGTTTCTTTATTATTGTTGTAGGAACAATGGGGATGATTATTCCGGCGAGTGGTGGAATTGGAGCCTATAATCTGGCGATGAAGTATGGTTTTATGGCGCTTTTTATCTCAGTGGGGAAAAGTGCCGATCTTGGTGGGGAAATGGGGCTTACCTATTCTTTTATTTCTTTACCGCTTCAAATTGTGATTATGCTGGTTATGGGACTTATTTCTATTCCAATGCTGGCAAAAGCAAGAAATGAAGCTGCTTCAAAGAAGGATTTTTAAAAAATAATTCAATCATGATATGATATAAAGGTTCAATTTTTTAATTGAGCCTTTTTTGTTGTCGTTAATTTAACCGGTAAAATTAGACTTAATTGCTTTGTATCCATTATTTTTAGCAAATAAATTTGGTTAATTCGTAAATCACATCTATCTTAATGCAAAAATAATTCATAAGATAAAATACTATGGCAATTAATCTACAGAAAGGACAAAAGATCGAGATCGGATTGACTAAAATGACGATAGGACTTGGTTGGGATCCTAATGAAGGGACAGGCTACGACTTTGATCTTGATGCATCCGCAATCATGATCGATTCTGACAGAAAATTAGTAAGCGAAGAATATTTTGTTTTTTATAATAATCTTACTTCACCGGATGGTGCTCTTACCCATACCGGAGATGATCCGAGTGGAAAGAACAGTGACGGAGATGATGATGAGGCTATTATTATCGACCTTGATAAAGTAGATTCAAGGGTAGAGGAAATTCTTTTTGTGGTGACTATTGAGGATTTTGAAAGAAGAAAACAAAACTTTGGACAGGTAAGAAATTCTTATATCAGAGTGGTGGATAATAGCACCAACCAGGAGATTGCAAAATACGAGTTGGATGAAGATTTCTCTATTGAAACGGGTGTTGAATTCGGAAGACTGTATAAAAGAAATGGAAGCTGGAAATTTGAAGCATCAGGAATAGGCTACAGAGCAGATCTTGGATTCTTCCTTGAAAAATATTATAAAGGACAAATCATCAAATAAAAAATTAAATACACAAAATAGCTATGGCAATTAATTTACAGAAAGGTCAAACGATTGATTTAAGGAAAAATGACCGTGGAGAAAATGTTTATGATCTTTCAAAAGTAACGATAGGCTTAGGATGGGATGTAAGAAAGCAAGGCGGTTTCTTCGGAAAATTGTTTAATAAGGATGCAGAATATGATCTTGATGCAGTAGCATTTCTTTTAGATGGAAACGGAAAAGTTGCCAATCTTGGAAGAACGGTTCAGACCAATGATGGAAGACAGGTTGGTCTTTATCAGGGGGATGTGGTTTTCTTTAATTCTATGCAGCACCCAAGTGGAAATGTATGGTTGACGGGAGATAACAGAACCGGTGCCGGAGATGGTGATGATGAGCAGATCATTGTAAAATTGGATCAGTTAGATCAAAGCTATCAGAAAATTGTATTTCTTGTTACTATTTATCAGGGAAGAAGCAATAATCAACACTTCGGAATGATTGAAAACGCATTTATCCGCGCAGTAGATGCTACAGGGAAAGAGATTACGAAATACAGCCTTTCCGGAGATTCGAGTATGAACGGCATGTGTGCGATGGTTTTTGCTGAAGCATACCGTCATAATGGTGACTGGAAGTTCCGTGCCGTCGGAGAACCTCACAATACAGATAACTTTATTGATATCCTGAGACAGCAGTATTCGTATTCAAACTAGACTTTAGATTTCTATTCAACATACAAGCCGGCTGGGAAGTCTTCGACTTCCTCCGCCGACTTCAGAATTAATAACCACTTTATGACCAGAAGATTATTAGCCTATTTTTACTGGATACTTCAGGCTCCATGAATGGAGAACCTATCCAGGCACTGAATAATGGATTCAGTGGGCTCATCAGTATGCTTCGTGCAGATCCGCAAGCGATGGACAGCCTTCATTTAAGTGTCATTACCTTTGATAGAGAGGTCAAAAATATCATTCCGTTAACAGCTCTTGCCAATTTTTATCCCATGGAAATTACCTGTCCGGATAGTGGCCCTACCCATACGGGAGCAGCCCTGGAAATGGTAGCTGAGCTTGTTCAGAAAGATCTTGTAAAAGGTTCTGAAGGTGAAAAAGGAGACTGGCAGCCTTTACTTTTTATATTTACGGATGGAAAGCCATCGGATATTCAAAAATACAGACAAATGATACCTGTACTTAGGAGCCTTGAATTTGGAGCCATTGTAGGCTGTGCAGCAGGCCCTAAAGCGGATGAACAGTTTCTTAAGGAACTGACAGATCATGTCGTAAAGCTGGATACTACAGATGCTATCACACTCTCCTCTTTTTTCAAATGGGTGAGTACTTCTATTACGCAAGGAGGACATTCTCAGAATACAACAGATCACGTAACATTGCCTCCGCCACCATCGGAGCTTACTATTATTATTTAAAAAAATTGTCTTTACAGTTATGAGAAGACTGCCTATTTATTTTTTGATTGATGTCTCTGAGTCAATGGTAGGAGATCCGATCGAGCAGGTACAGGAAGGTATTTCCAATATCATCAGGGATCTGAAAAAAGACCCCTATTCATTGGAAACGGTTTACATTTCAGTGGTAGGTTTTGCTGGGGAAGCTGAAGTAATCACACCACTTCAGGATATCATTAGTTTTTATCCCCCAAAAATTCCAATTGGAAGCGGAACTTCATTGTCTCAAGGTTTGATTAAAATCATGGACTGCATTGATCAGGACATTGTAAAAACAACATACGATAGAAAAGGAGACTGGAAACCTATCGTTTTTCTGTTTACAGATGGTGTTCCTACAGACGATGCTACTAAAGCAATCGAAAGATGGAACAGTAAATATAATGGAAAGGCCAATACGATTGCAGTTTCTATAGGTGAAAATACCAATTATAGACTTTTGGGTTCATTGGCAGATACCGTTTTGCTGTTCAATAATACAGACGAAAACTCTTATAAAGAATTTTTCAAATGGGTAACAGATTCTATTAAAACAACGAGCCAGAGCGTTACTGAAGCAAAAAAAGAAGGAATTAATTTATCTAAAATTGATTCCGTTATCCTTGAAAAGGTAGATCCACAAATGGAACAGCGCTTCCCGGATAATAATTTTGTGGTTTTGAACGGTAAATGTTCAGAAACGGATAAGCTCTATCTCATGAAGTTTAAAAAAACATTCGGAGAATCAAGTATTCCCGGAATGTCAACTAGATATTACAAATTAGAGGGAGCTTATAAAATTGATGAAAAATCCTATTATAGACTGTCTTCTGCCCAAAGAAGTCACTTGAAAATTTCAATTGAAGAACTTCAGGGAGGAACTTCTTGCCCGCAGTGTGCCAATCCTATTGCGTTGGCAACCTGCTCATGTGGAGGAATTCATTGCCTGCAAGGAGAAGGATATAATAAGTGTCCTTGGTGTGGAACTTCAGATTATTACGGATATTCAGGAGGCGGATTTGATATCAACAGAACATTAGGTTAATCATATTATCTATGAAATACCTTCATTTTATTTGGGAATCGGAAAAAAGCCTATGGAAAAAGGGGTTATTTATAAAGAAAAAGAAGAATTTAAAGAAGCTCACTGGGTATTAAAACCTGCCCATTCAGGGAAGTTCTATGAATTCAATTTTGAAATGGCCGATTTTCCGAATATCAGGGTTAAAAATATTGGAAATCTGGAAGAAACCGGACTTATATTTGAAAATAACAGTATTTCGGGAGTTCCTGCGACTCATAATATGTATCATCTGGATATAGAGTTTTTTCATACGGCGGATAAAGACAATACTGAAATTAAAAGAGTTCAGTTATTGGTTAATAGTGATCCCAAATATTTATGGAAGAATATACCAAGTGACAGTAATTCTGAATGTTATAAAGAAGATGAGGTTTCATTTCAAGGAGGTTTTTCAGACAGAAGAATTGTTGTGGTCTCTAAAAGAGGTCGCTCTCATGCGCATGAAGGGAAATTCAGAGAAGATGATTTTGCAGTGAATGAACTTTCTTCAAATTGGAATATTGTTTCTGTTTCTGATGGAGCAGGCTCTGCTGTCATGGCAAGAGAAGGTTCAAGATTAGCGACAATCTCTGTAAATCACTTTTTCAGTTCTTCGGAAGTTTTAAATGAAATTGAAAATAATATCAATATCATTTATACCTCAGAGGCTGCAAAGAAAGATCAGGATGAAGCCAAAGAAAATGTGATAAGACGGCTTTATGAAGGTGTTTTATATGTTCATCATACATTGGAGAAGACAGCTTCAGAACATGATTTTTCTATCAATGATCTGCATGCTACTCTTATTTTTACCTTAGTTAAAAAGTTTAGTTTTGGATATGTAGTTCTAAGTTTTGGAGTAGGAGACTGCCCCATCAATCTTATCAATACTGATTTTTCCCAAGTCAGGCTTTTAAATACTATGGATGTGGGCGAGTTCAGTGGAGGAACTCGTTTTGTAACCATGAAGGAAATTTTCAACGATCAAATTGTTGCTCGTTTTGGGATAACCTGTGTTGAGGATTTTTCATATCTGGTGCTTATGACGGACGGCATTTATGATCCTAAATTTCTTACTGAAAATAAACTTGAAGATACAGAAAACTGGAGGACATTTTTTAACGACCTTAACGGTGATAATGAAGATCGTTTGAAAATAGACTTTATCCATGATACAGAAATTGCTCAACAACTTCTCCACTGGACTGACTTCTGGAGCCGTGGAAACCATGACGATCGTACGCTGGCCATAATCTATTAATTAAAATATGAAAAATACCATAAAGGTTGTTTCTGTTCTGGATGCAGCCAAAACCTATGAATATGTAGATGAAAAACCAATTCAGGGCGGAGTAAAAGATGTTTACTTTTCGCCGGATAGGGAGTATGTAGTTGCCTTTTATAGAAATCCGCTGGATGAAGGACAGAAAGAGAGGATTAGAAGAATCGTTTCTACTTATCTGCAAAATATCCAGAATGGTAATTCTTCTGAATACTTCTTGAATGAAATATTCAGATGGCCTTATGATATTGTAGAAAAAGAAAGGTTGACAGGGATTATAGTTCCTGTATACCATCAGAAATTCTCTTTTGCCAAAGGGTATATAGGTTCAGATAATATCCGGGGTGAAGATAAAGTAGGGAAGTGGTTCACTGCTCCTATGTTCAGAAATCCACAATATCCGCTAAGGCTTGATCCCTCTGAATTGGGAGATTGGTTAAGTTATTTTCAGATTGCCATTAATATCAGTCGAGGGGTAAAGAAGCTTCATCAGATGGGTTTAGCACATTCAGATTTATCCTATAATAATATTCTGGTAGATCCTGTTACCAAATCTGCCTGTATTATTGATATTGATGGGCTTGTTGTTCCAAAATTATTCCCCCCGGAAGTAATAGGAACTGCAGACTTTATCGCTCCCGAAGTTTTAAAAACCCAACATTTGGGACTTCAGAATCCCGACAGACATTTGCCTAACCAAAAAACCGATTTGCACGCTCTTGCTGTCCTGATCTATATGTATCTGTTGAGAAGGCATCCTCTTCGTGGTGGAAAAATTTGGGATCTGGATTCTGAAAAGGATGAACTCATTTCTATGGGTGAAAAAGCTCTGTTTATAGAACATCCTAATGACCCTTCCAATAATGTAAAAGCCGACCATCTTAGAAAATGGGATGCTTTCTGGGGAGATCCCCAAAAAATACCTTACACAGTAACAGGTCCCTATATTGCAGATTTGTTCAGAAAGACATTTATAGACGGATTACACGATCCAATCCGACGTCCCACTGCCAATGAATGGGAAACTGCTTTATTGAAAACAGTAGATCTGATACAGCCTTGTAAGAATTCTGATTGTACTGAAAAATGGTACGTCTTTGATAATACCAGCAATCCGAAATGCCCTTTCTGCGGAACTCCACATCAGGGAACACTTCCGGTTTTGGACTTATACTTTAGGGTTGATGATGACGTCTGGAAACCTGAAAATCATAGGTTGATGGTGTATCACAATCAGTATTTATTCAAATGGCATGTGTCCAGAAAGGTGATTAGAAATGAAAATCTAACAATGCAGGATAAAATGCCTGTAGGGTATTTTACATTTCATCAAGGAAAATGGGTGCTGGTGAATCAAAGTTTATCAGGAATGAAAGATATTACGGAACAGAAAGAAATTCCACCAGGATCGATGGTAGAACTTACTGACGGAAAGAAAATATTGTTATCTGCAGAGGATGGAGGAAGACTGATCTATGTGACAATGGCGAATCAATAGTTCAATTTAGAAAGAAAGAGAGAAGTATAATTTCAACAATAAAATGGATATATTTAAATTCAATAGAAGCGGGCTTTAGCCCGCTTTTTATATTTTATCCTAGTCCTAATGGCTTTAGCCAAAACTTATGTTCTTAATAGGCTTGCATGTTTTTACTCAATTATCTGCTCAATCTGCTTCATCCGCGAGAGATTTTATTTGTGATTAGTCGTGTGGAGTTTTTGTCCTATTAGAGTTTTCAAAAGGTGAGAATTCCATGAAATAGGAGTGCTCATCCTCGCTTACCGTTTTGAACCCTAGACTTAGGTAAAGATTTTGTGCCTTATTGGTTTTCAATACACTTAAAGAAGCCGTTTTTCCTGTTGCAGAGGCTTCTTCCAGAATATCGGACAGGATCATTCTCCCTAATCCTTTCCCTTGTTGGCTGGGATCAATCTGAAGCTGGAGGATATCGATATTTGTATCGGCTTTGTCTATTTTTAAAAGCCCAATGGGCTGATGATCCAGGGAAATAATATAAGCCTTGTCAAATTGATAAAGAATCCGTTGAAGAGTTGTTTCCCGATCTGTAGGAAGATTAGATTCTGCATAATGTGGAACCATAGTCTTTGTCCTAAGATCAAGAAGGTAGTCAAGATCGTTTTCTGTAGCTTGTTGGTAGATAAGTGGAGTTTTCATAAGTTTTTGAATTCGAATTTCAGGCCATACTTTTCCTGTTGAAGAAAAGAATTAATCAATATCTATAATGCTAATCCTAGGATTTTTTTGTACATCAATCATTGATTTTATTTTAATAGCTTGTTTTAAAAAAGTAGAAGCATGATACACAGCCTGAATAAAATCTTGTCTGTCATCAGGAAAAAATACATTGACAAGAAATTTTATTTCATCTTCAATAGCTTCAGATAAAAGAAGATTGTGCTGGTTTTCTAATCGAACTGTTTCTATAATGACCTCTTCTTCTCTGGTTAATTCATCGTCACCATCATAATCATACAATTTGCTTGCAACAATTCTTTGGGTTACCAGAATTAGAAAATCATTGAAATGTAAAAAGTCTTCTGACTGGATATTGACACTGAAATATTTTCCTCTTATTCCAGCAATAGGAAAGTAATCAATATAATTTCCATAAAGATAGGTATAGGCCTTTCCAGCTTTTGTTGTATTAATTTCGTAAACTAAGGTAATGCCTAAATAATCATATAAGGTTTTAAGATATTCTTTTCTTGCTTCTAAAGTATCATGAGCGAATAAAGGATGTATTTGACTTCTAAAAAAATGAGTGATTTCGTACAGATCATTAGGATGCATCATGTTAATGTCATTCTTGATACATTCCAGAATCCTGTTGAAAGTTATGTTGCCATTTTCTTTATTCTCAATCTGGGTTTTTAAATGTTTGGGTATTGTAAATTCTGTACTGAAGATCATTATAAAGATTCTCGGCTGCTTTTTACACGGTTAAACATATAGATCGAAATATTTCTTTTTCATACATCAGTTTACTATAGGGTTAATTTCTGATTTTTTTATAATAATTTCGATTTGAGAATATTAATAAGCATCTACAATAATAATTCTTGGATTTTTTTCAATATCAATCCTGTTTTTTTCATTTCTATAGATGTGCTTAGAAAATCATAAGCATTATAAATAGTTTTGGGAATAAGGTCCATTATGATCATCTGCGGACATTTCTATAAGGAATTTTAGCTCATCCGCAATGATTTCAGACAGATGAGAATTGCCTTGATTTTCAATGGTAATAACATCAACAATTTTTTCCTCTTCTTCAGTCAGTTGATAATCATAATCATCATTAAGTTTACTTTCCAGAATTCTTTTCATAACGAGAATTACATAATCATTAAAGTGCAGAAAATTTTCAGAAGTTATATTAGCACCACCATCATCCCCTTTTATTTCATCAAGAGGGTAATACTCTGTATAATTTCCATATTGAAATATATAAGCCGCACAGACTGTTTTGCTGGGAAGCTTAAAAAGTTCAACAATTCCGTAATAATTATATAAGTTTTCAATCTGCTCCATTAATATGTTCCAGCTTTGCTGTTTAGGAAGCGCATAGATCTGACTACTCAAAAACAGAGTGATCTCAAATAAATCATCAGGCGTAAGAAAATTTGCGTCGTTTCTGACAGTTTCCAGAATATTGTCGAAATTCATATTATCGTCATTGAATTCCTTTTTCCTGTCTTCAAAGAATTTTTTAAATGTTCCGGTATGATATACTTTGTTTTGTAAATCTTTATAGAGATTGGCAGAGGCTATTGTCTTATCAATCATATAAACTGAAGTATGTCTTGCCATGGATTAGTTTTAGATATATTGGAAATTTCTTTGCGGTCTGCTGCTTTATTTAATCAAATGTAATACTTCTTTGCTGAAGATAGGTATCATCAATACTTTCTTTTTCAAGGAGATCCGGATACATAGTAATTTTTATACACTCTTCATCAGGATAAAGACCACCTAAAAATAATTCATTTCCTACTATTTTTACCTGGATGGTAAGAGCATTGATAAGAATCTCTTCACCCTTTAAAGTTTTAATATTAAAAATAAACAACCTCTGATAGTGGGTGTCTTTATATTTAATGATTAAATAATTTTCATAGAAATACAAAAGGCCATCACGAAATATTGGTTGTTCCAATGTAGTAATGGGTGGTCTCCAAGTAATGATCTTCTTTTCCTTCAATCTGATGTGAACCTCTTCTTTTCCCGCTTGGTTCCATTGCCACCATGCAATAATTCCATCACTGTTGATAGTCGTCTGATGCGGTGATACCGAATTTTCCGTACCTGAATGATCTGTCCAGACAATTCTGTGCTCACTGAGCTCCGTTTTAATATTGTCAGTGAACAATTCTTCATCAATCAGGGTAAGGATTTCGGCCTGCGTCATTGCTTTTTGTTTCTGGAGACGAAGATATTGATTTAATTGGATTTGGAAACAAAAATTGACCATAGGTAGGAAAGGAATGCCGGAAATTGTATATTATTCCAGCACTCAATCCTTATTTTAGACCAGTTCAAAAAAGTTTCTTCTGCCGATCTTTATTTTAGTTTCTTTTATAAGTTTAAATTCTTCATCAGGGTTCATCATTTTTATCGTATTGATTTGAACTCCGCCACTTTCGATCAATCTTCGGACTGCCGATTTGCTGAGGTCATTCTTTAACTGGTGACAAAGTTCAAGGATCGTTGTTTTCATCTGCTGGTGATTTAGCGTATTGATAGAAATAGGTTCAAAGCTTTTTTCTTCAAAGTTTTTATTCTGAAACTGATTATTGAAGAACTGTTCTGCATTTTCAGCAGCTTCACTATCATGGTATTGATTGATAATATTTTTGGCCACGATTTTTTTGATGTTCATCGGATTTTCACCATTTTCCATTTTTGATTTTAAACTGTTTTTTTCGTTCATTGAAAAATCAGTGGTAAGATCAATGAATTCTTCAATTAATGTATCCGGAATAGACATGGTTTTTCCAAACATTTCATTCGGTTCATCAGTCAGTCCGATGATATTGTTTAAAGATTTGCTCATTTTTTCCTTTCCATCAAGACCTTTCAGCAAAGGCATGCACATGACGATTTGAGCAGGCATCTGATGAACTTCCTGTAGCTGTCTTCCCATAGTACAGTTGAAAAGCTGATCAGTTCCTCCCATTTCAATATCACATTCAATTTTCACGGAGTCAAAACCCTGAAGAATAGGATATACCAGTTCATGCATAGCGATAGGGATATTTTCTGTAAACCTTTTATTAAAATCATTTCTATGCATCAGTTGAGCTACAGTAACATTGGATAAAAGCTGAATAATTTCAGAAAAATGTAAGGCATCCAACCAATCTGAATTGAAAACAATTTTTGTTTTTTCAACATCGATGATTTTGGATAACTGATTGATATAAGTCTGTGCATTATGTTGAACATCCTCAGCACTTAATGGTTTCCTAGCTTTGTTTTTTCCTGTGGGATCGCCAATTCTTGCGGTAAAGCTCCCCACTACAATAATGATCTGGTGTCCAAGATCCTGAAACTGTTTTAACTTTTTAAGAACCACTGCATGTCCCAAATGTAAATCAGGAGCAGTAGGATCAAAGCCCAGTTTAATAGAAAGTTTCCTGTTTTCTTCTTTAGCTTGTTTTAATTTCTCTTCCAGTCCGTTTTCCGGCAGGATAATAGAGACATTTTCTTGTAATGTACGAATCATGTTGTAAAGTTTTTGAATGAAAAAAGCCCGGACAATGCTGTCCGGGCTCTATATGTTAATTGAGATTATTTAATTAGAATACAGATATAGAAAGTCTTCCCGAACGATAATTCGGAGCGTAATATTCACTGAAGAATGGAAGACGCAATATGCTGTTTAAATGTTTCATTGATATTGTAAATATAACAGGATTTTTCCTGAAGTTCCAATATTTAAACCATTAAGATGTAGTGTAGTGGTTATAACAAGATTTGTTTTTTAAAGAAAAAACTTAACCATTTACGTATCTTAATGGTCTAAAATAATGGTTCAAAACAATTTTACTTGTCATTTCTTAAGCTAATTCTGTGCCACAAATCTTTTAAAAGACGCTTATATGTTTTTTATCATGTTATAAACTTTTTTCCATTTTATAATTGGTAAGATCAACCCCTTTTACATTCACAATTTGTTTCTGAATGACCTTAAAATTCAGCCTTTCAAAAAAATATTTTGCTGTTTTGCTGACATCTGCGGTCAGGAATTTTTGCTGTTGTTGTAAAGCTTTTTTTTCGATCAGTTGATAAAGTTGTGAAGCAATTCCTTGGTGTTGATAATCTTTGTGAACAAATAATAGATCAATATAATTTCCCTGATCAAGAGTGCAGAAACCGACCATTTTATTTTCAATTTCAGCGATCAGAATATACTGTTCCTTCATCACATTCAGCCATCTTTCTCTATTCTCGGCACCGGATTTCCAGGCTTCAAGCTGATAGGGAGTGTAATCGTCCTTACAAACCGTTGTAATCGTATCCTGAAAAAGAAGAAGCATTTCCGGAAGGTCTTGTTTCCTTCCTTCTCGTATGGTTAGGCTATTGGATATATCGTTGTTCATAAAGTTTTTGTTGTTCTTTATTGAGCAAAGGGTAGAAAATATTCATCAGCAAGAGAGTGTAAGACTGAATAGCTGCCTTTTTATTAAGTTTTGAAATCAGTCTGTTGTGGGTAAGCCAGTTATCTGCAATGATGAAAATCTGTTCAGTAAGGCTGTTGATAATAAAATGAGGAATATCTTTTTTTAAAATATTATTCTTTTGAAGATCAAGAAAGATCAGTTGAAATTCTTCTCTTCTGCTGAAGTTGATGCCTTCATATTGTGTTTCAACCTCCGGAATTTTTTTTAAAACATCTACAAGGTTGATGAAAATGAATCGATAATGATAAAAGATCTCACAGGTAGAAAATGTTAAGATATAAAGATCTTCCAGCGTTTTGTTTTCTTTAGCCTTCGTTTTGTTCAGCAGTTCATCCATTTTCAAGGTAAGGTCTGTAAACAGTATTTTGATAATATCTTCAGAATGTTTGAAATGGTAATGAAGATTTCCAGGACTGATGGAAAGTTCAGCTGCAATATGCCTGGTGGTAATATTGTTGTAACCCTTTTCATTAAAGAGTTCCAATGCCTTGGCCAAAATTTTTTCCTTCGTGCTCATCTTTCAAAGATAGGAATAATCATGTTGGGTATAAATCATATTTTTCAAATTAGAACATTTGTTCTAATTTGAGTATATTTGTTCTATCAAATCTTATCACAATGGAAGGAAAACAAAAGTTTGATTATGAGGCTGCTGGAAACGGTGGAAAGAAAAATGAAACCGATATCCAGGATATAATGGCAAAAGTGCTGCAGGTCATTATCGGATGTATTATGGCAGTGCTGCACATGTAATGAAAAAAAGGATTTCATATTGGTTTTTGCTGGGACTAGCTGCCTGGATACTTATTATTCAGCTCAGAAAGAATGGTATATTTATTCCTTTTATCAATAATCATTTTACTGATTTTATTACCGTTCCGATGTACTGTTACTTGATAGAATATATCATGAATTCTCTATTGGGGTTTCGTTGGAAACCGGATTTTAAATTTGTAATGACTTCAATTTTATATCTGTCTTTTTTGTTTGAAATGCTTTGTCCGAAACTGTCTCCTTTATTTACCGGAGATATTTTTGACGTACTGGCTTATTTTCTTGGCGGAATGTTGTATTACTTTTTCAAGATCAAATCATTTTCTGTTTTTAAAAAAGAATGGAGTAAACTTGATCAATATTAAAAGTTACGGAGAAGGGATCTTTAAATTTGATGCAAAGTTTTATTTAAAATGTGTATTATTTTAAGAGAGCTAAGATGAAATCGATTACCAATCGATTTTGATGAAGCGAATAGATATAATTGCTTCATCGAATCAACTCTGTTGATTCGATCCTTTGCTGTCTAAAAGGATGAGGTAAGAAAATAAAATCTTTGTGTTAAAAAAAATAGAATACACTTCATTTACTATCATAAAAAAGACCGGCAGAACTTTATTATAAAAAGAACTGCCGGTCGGGGGTTATTGTTTTTATCCTGTTTTTTTTTAAAAAGAAAAGGTGTGGTTTTAATTGTTGCCGCTGTTCGCTCTGTTGGAGTCTTCAAATTTCACCTGTTTTGTCGCGCCTTTTACATTATTATTTCCGAATTTATAGGTAAGAGAAAGGTGAACGTTTCTGGTAATTCCCTTGTATTGATAATCAATATTGTAATCCGGATAATATTCCATTCCTTTTTCACGATTGGTATTCAAAACATCATTCAAATAGAGATTAACGAGTAGCTTTTTATCCATAAATGCTAATTTTAGTCCTGTGTACAATGAGGCATTGGTATAGTAATAGGTATTTCCATCTCTGTTAGGAAGACTTCCCCATAATCCCAGTAATAAAGTCACTGTTTTATCTTTATTGAGGAAGAAACTATTGTCTATATTTACATTGGCACTGTACCCGGGAGGAACGGGCAGAATGGATGGATCATAAGATTTTGCTTTGGTGTAATACCCATTCAGAAAAATAGTGGACTCCAGCCATTTCAATTTGTTGTAGTTATAACTGATATTGATTCCCGTTTGATTTTCATTATAAAAATTCTTGGCAATGGTGTATCTGTAATTTTCATCAATCATCTGAATTCTGTCCCAGCTGTCTTTATTGTAGCTGTGATAAAGGGTAATGTTGAGATTATTATTCAACACATATCCGAATTCAAAATTATCTGAAAATGATGGCAATAGATAAGGATTTCCGGTGGTGTACTCAAAGTTCGAGGTGAAATATTTAAATGGATTCAGGTTTCCAAAATAGGGCCGTGAAATTCTTCGGGAGTAGCTTAAGGAAAATGAATTGTTTTCGTTAGGCTTATAGCTTAAATAAGCAGTAGGGAAGAGCTTTCCATATTTGATTTTTGTGGAAATATTATCATTCATTGAAACACCTTCCATTGTTGTATACTCATATCGAAGCCCAGCCTTTGCGTCCCATTGATCATTGATCTTAAAGTTGGTTGAAAAATAAGCTGCATAGTTTTCTTCATTATAAAGGAATGTATTGGTTTTACCTGCATTAAGCTGATTTTGTCCATTGATAATATCAAAGAAATTAAACTCAGAATCATTTTTGATCTTTGTATACTTTAATCCGGATTCCGTTTTTATTTTGCCAAATGTTTTTTCCAGATCAGCCTGTCCTGAATAAATTCTGTATTTACTGATAGGATTGGCCATGGTATAGATCTCTTTCGGAGTATAGGTATTGGAGAAATTTCTCGCATTGGAATTATTAAGCATTACATTAGCCGTAATATTCAGCTTACCTCCTGCGCTATCGATTTTAGCTTCATAAAAAGCAGTTGCATTGTGAACATCCCGGCTGTTTCTGTTATTGAAATCAGAAGAGATATTGATAAGATCTTTTCCATTAAATCGTGTAGATTCGCTTATTCCTGTTTCTTTAGGATTGCTGTGTGAATAGTTATAATTGATCCCGAAAAGGTTCTTATCATTGATTTTATATTCTGCTTTTATATTTCCGCTTTTATATTTATAATTATTGAGATTATCACCATCCTTGTTCCAGAAATTGTTATTGGTGATACCGGACATATTATTGTAAGTATTATATTGCCAGTAATTATCTCCAGCAGATAGGTTGGTACTTAGTGAGAGTTTCTCTCCCTGATAATTAAAGGTAGCACCACCTCTTGATGAAACCGTAGGCTTTCCCCAAAAATAATTTCCAGAAGTCTGAATAGATCCGTTCCAACCCAAATTGGCATTTTTCTTAAGAATAATATTGATGAGCCCACTTTTTCCTTCTGCATCATATTTTGCAGGGGGAGTCGTGATGACTTCAATCTTAAGAATATCATCAGAACGGATTGTCTTCAGATAATTGATAAGTTCCTGTCCGTTCAGATTCAGCAATCTGTCATTGATCATCACTGCTACATTGCTTTTCCCGGCAATACTTATCGCTTCATCACTGGTTTTTACCATCGGTGTTTTGGCTAGAGCTTCTATAGCATCAATACCTTGTGATGCTACAGAATTCTCTACATTGAAGACCAGGCGGTCTACTTTTCTCTCGAATAATTTTTTCTTTGCGGTAATGGTTACACCTTCTACTTTTTGTACTGCTGGCTCATCCTTGATTTGAATGTCCTTTCTAAGGCTTCCTTTTACCGTAATCTTCTCATTGTTGGTTTTTACCCCGTCTTTTATGATCTCAAGTATATAATCTCCATTCTCCTTTAAAGGAATTTTGAACAATCCTTTGTCATCTGTAATAGCAGAAAATTTAGCATTGTTTTTTGTGATAAGTACCTCAGTTTCTGCTACAGGTTTATTTTCTTTGTCTGTAATCGTTCCTTCCACACTTTGTGCCCATGCGAAAGAAGATGAAACAATACTTAAAAGAAGAATAATTTTCCGGTTCATATTTAGCTTTTTATACAAGACAATTATTTCGGAGAGAATATTACATGGATTTGTGAAAAATCTTTTTTATTAAAAAATGCATGACTAATCTTTTGGCTATTTTTGTACATATTTTAATTAAACTTCCATGCACGACAAGCTTTTACAATACATGCGTTCCAACCATAATTTTTCCCAAAAGGAGATTGAAATGATTCAGCAGTATTTTGAGCCTGTCTCTTTTCTAAAAAACACTGTGATAGAAGAAGCTGGGAAGATTCCGAATTATCTTTACTATATTGTTTCAGGATATCTCAGATTATTTTATCTGGATGAAAATGGAAATGAGGTGACCACTCATATCAATTGTCCCCCCGGTTTTTTTACTTCTTATTTTCATTTTAGCAATGGAACGATCTCAGACCATCATGTAGAATGTATTACAGCTTGTGAACTTTTAAGAATTACAAAGAAAGATCTCGATCATCTGGTAAACGAGAGCCAAGCGATGAAGGATTTCAGTATTTCCGTATTTCAACATTCCATTGCTTATAATGAAAACCGTTCCAGAGAACTGTCTGCTCTCAATGCAGAACAGCGGTATCTTAAGCTTTTAAAAGATTATCCTGAAATTATTCAACATGTTCCTATTCAATACATCGCATCATTTTTAGGGATGAAACCGGAAAGTCTGAGCAGAATCAGAAGAAAAATAATTAACTAACAAAAGTCAAGTGGTTCCGGAGGTAAGAGGATGAACTTTGCTGCATTAAAATGAATGCAATGACAAAGAATAATCTAAGCCTCGTTTCAGGAGCTAATGGACATTTGGGAAATAATTTAGTCAGATTTTTATTGAAACAAGGCATTCCGGTACGGGCAACAGTTCGGAATATACACAACACAAAACCTTTTGCGGGCTTGAATTGCGATGTGGTGCAGGCTGATATTACTGATAAAGAATCCTTTGTAAAAGCACTTCAGGGAGTAGAAACATTTTATGCGGTGGGAGCTTCTTTCAAGCTATGGGCTAAAGATCCAAAGAAAGAAATTTATGATGTGAATATAAAAGGCACCCAGAATACTATTGAAGCCGCTGCAGAAGCGGGAGTAAAAAGAATCATCTATGTAAGTTCTATCGCAGCGCTTGATTATACCCGGCTGCCTACAAAGGAAAGCAACGGATACAATCCGGATCGCAGAGATATGTATTATAATTCCAAAAATGATGGCGAAAAACTAGCCTTTGAACTGGCAGCGAAACTTGGAGTAGAGCTTGTCTCCATTATGCCATCAGCGATGATTGGCAGTGAAACTTTTTTGCCTTTAAATGTTTCTTATGGAGTATTGAAACTTATTCTGAATAAACAGATTCCTGTTGATACCAAAATTACTCTGAATTGGGTAGATGTGAAAGATGTAGCAGAAGGATGTTATCTGGCCGCTCAAAAAGGACGTCCCGGTGAACGTTATATTTTGGCTAATGAAAAATGTATGACCATTACAGATACAACGATTTTGGCCAATACGCTATATCCGGACCTAAAATTGAAAGTTCCCAATTCTGTTCCCAAAGGAATTCTTTTCACTATTGCAGCAATGATGGAGTTCTCTGCAAAATTGAGCAGAAAAGCCCCTGTATTGACAAGAAAAGATATTTCAATGTTCTCTGGATTACAACAGAATTTTGATATTTCGAAAGCCAGAAATGAACTGGGTTTTAATCCTAAGAGTCCGGAAAAAGCTGTACAAGAAGCGTTTGATTATCTGATGCAACATCCTGAACTTTTGAAAGAAGCTTAAAGATCAATTACAACTGAATGATAGAACCTTTGTAAAATTTAGTAAGATCATACAGATCGTTGAAGTAACGCTGGAGATCCGTATTGCTTTTCTCATCCAGATTTTTCACCTCAGAATGATTCTCTGCCAAAGCATATAAAGATTGGTAATCCGGTTTAAGATAGTCAGAAAGGATATTTTCTTTGCCTTGTTCTTTACTGATCATTTCAGTAAGAAAAATTCCGTAGATCAGAAATTGGGTGAAATTCTGGGCATTCACAATATAATTTAGATTTTCCTTGGATAGCTGCTCATAATTAGCGAGAATCTGTAGGAAGTTTTGCGTATGCAAAGGGGATTGTATTTCGTAAAAAAGATCAATGCCATTAATGAATAATTGTGTCTTTATTTCCTCATGATCTGATGGGTAAGCTTTACTAAACCATGAAAATATATTGAGAAGCTCTTCCCGGGTAAGTTCTTCTACAGAATCTTTTACTTTATCCTTGATAATTTCAAGGCTTGCTTTTCCATCAGGCTGAAGGAAGCTCAGAAAATTTTCTTCTTCACGACAAAGCTTATTGTACAAATTAATCTTGGCAATATTTGGATTGGTTTTGATGAAATAAAGTTCTTCTGTCATAACGAATTACCAAATATTTTTATAGAAATGGTAATTAAAGATACAAAATATGCTGAAACATAAATTGAAAAATATTATGCGCCGAATGGAATGTGTTTTTAGGCTGGAAGTTTTGTACCACATTGTAATATAGTTTTTTTTGATCCTAAATAGCATTTCAAAAGTTATACTCAATACTTCAATAGTGGGAAGCTTTGCCTGTATGTACTTCATAACTTCCATCACCCAGCTTCCATCTTCCTTACCCAATCGTTTCATGCAAAGCAATCCTGTTTCCCTCTGAGTCTTCAAATTCTGCTACTGCAAAACCATATTTCTCATCTGTTCTTTTGGGATAAAGAATTTTTCCTGCATGCTGAATAACTTTCTCCAATGTTGCATCAATACTTTCCGTTTTAAAATAAATGATAACCCCGTTTTGGGTAGGCTTATATACATCACCTTTGGCCAAAGCTCCGGTAATTCCACTGTTTTTTTCTTCAAAAGGGAAGAGTGCCATTTCATACTGATCGATTATTTCCTTTTCAAAACTGAAATTGAAAACCGCAGAATAAAACTCTTCTGCACGTTTCAGATCATTAACCGGGATTTCAAAATAGACAACGGGATTAGATGAATTCATAGGTGATTTTATTTCTTAAAGGATGGAAGTTCTTTTATTTCCGGCTTAAATAGTATTTCTGCAGCTATTGATTTGAGAAGAGATCTGGCAATGGAAAGCGGATGTTCCGGGAATTCATGGTCGTACTTTCCAATTCGGATCTATTCATAAGAGTTCCTTGTTTAAAATCGGGATCATAAGGATCCTCAAACCAATTGCTCATAGTTTCTTCCTCGAGGGTTACTTCTCCGGTTTCGATCAAGTTGTTGAGAATCACTGCATCCCTCATTCCTGTAATACCAATCTCGTTAGCCTGAATTTTTATAACATAGCTGCAGTTTTCAAAAGGAATGGTGATGGAGGCAATATAGATCATTCCGGTTTCCTGTTGAGGAACCTTGATAATGGTCTTTACACAAGAAATATTGTGGATAGGGATAATATCTGTTTCAATACTACCGCCATTGGAGGAAGCGGCAATATTTCTGTAGAACTTTTTCAGATAGTCAAGATCTTGGGCTGTGGGAATATCAGGTTCTTTGTCAAAATAATGCAGGACAATCAGGGCAGACTGCTGTGGATTTACCCATCTGATGGCATCATGATCTTCGGATACTTTCTCCCATCCCTGATTGGGAATGGTTACAGAATGGAGGTTGACCTTAATTTTTTTCTTCTTCCTGAAAAATTTAAACATGCTGATCTTTTAGCTTAAAGATCGTATTATTTTCACAATTAAAAGAATGTCAGGAATAGAATTTTGTTGAAACAGATAGAATTTCTTTATAATAAAAAATAGAGTGACTTCTCTATTTTTTATGTAGCTTTGTTAAAATTTTCAGGATGAAAAAAGAAAAAGTACGGGATAGGATTATTAGAGTGGCTTCGGAATTATTTTATAAACAAGGATATAATTCTACCGGAATCAATCAGATCATTGCTGAAGCAGATATTGCGATTGGTTCGTTGTATAATCATTTTGCATCTAAAAATGACCTTCTTCATGCTTATTTAATTAAAGAAGAACAAGATTGGTTCGAGGGATTGGAGAAGAGTATTGCCAATATTTCAGATCCGAAAGAAAAGATATCAGCCATCATTGAGTACCGCAAAAAATTACAGAAGTCATCTAAGTTTGCAGGTTGTCCATTCATTAAAATCGTTTCCGAAATCGGAGACGGAAATGCAGCCGTATCTGCTTTTGCAAAGAATCATAAGGAAAAACAAAAGGTGATTATCAACAACATCGTAAAAGAACATCAGCCATTAGACTCTGAAGTAATCACCGAAAATATATTCTTACTGATAGAAGGAGCAGTAGTAACATCTACTATTACAAAGGACAATGATTCTTTTGACCAGATAAAAAAAATGATTGAGGGTTTACTTCCTTAATTTTTTTTATGAATTAAAAAATAGATATATCTATATAATTATGAAACGTAACTATTTGAAATTATTTGTTATACTTTTTGGCCAGTTATTGACCATCATGGATATTTTTATCATCAATGTCTCTATACCTTCTATACAGCGTGATATTCAGGCTTCTAATGGTGAAATGCAGTTGATGATTGCAGCTTATCTTATAGGATTTGCTTCTTTTCTGATTACAGGCGGTAGAATGGGAGATTTATACGGTCGAAAAAAGATTTTTATTCTCGGATTGATCTTTTTTATGGTCAGTTCTATAGCTTGTGGAATTTCACAAGGAGCGATTCAGCTGATGATTTCAAGGCTGGTGCAGGGAATAAGTGCTGCATTGATGGCTCCGCAGGTACTTTCAATGATTCAGATTTTATTTCCAGAACATGAACAGCGTACTAAAGCAATGGGCTGGTATGGAATTACCATCGGGATCGGAACTATTGCAGGGCAGTTTCTGGGTGGATATTTTTCATCACTAACAGTCTTTGATGAACCATGGCGGCTTATTTTCCTCATTAATATCCCTATATGCCTGATTGCTGTTTTTTTCAGCTTTTGGAAACTGGAAGAATCTAAAGTGAGTACAAAAGAATCTTTTGATATCGGAGGCGTTTTTCTTTTATCTACAGGACTTTTCAGTATAACATATGCGCTTACCGCTTCTGAAAAAGAAGGTTTTTCAGTTCAGAATATAGTATTGGCTGTTATTTCAATCTGTATTTTGATGTATTTTATAAAAAATCAGCAGTTTAAAATAAAAAATCAGAGATCATATCTTATTGATTTTGAATTATTTCATTATAAAAATTTCAATCTGGGAATTATCGCCGTTGCTTTCTTTTTCATCATGCTGGATTCTTATTTCTATATTCTGTCTTTATTTTTTCAGGATGGATTAAAGATGAGCCCTCTGAATGCAGGTGAAGTGATCGTATTTCAAGGCTTAGGATTTATATTGGCTTCTGCTTTTTCGGTAAAGTTGATCCTGAGATATGGGAAAAGAGCCCTGTTGGCAGGGCTTGGTTTCATCGTACTTATTTTGATATTACAGATTTTTTTGTTCAATAGTTATACTGAATTTTACCTGTTGTATATATTGCTGTTTTTCCATGGAGCAGGAGTGGGCTCGGTGATTCCTTCACTGGCCAATATTGCTCTTTCAGGAATGCCCGAAAAGTTGATAGGAAATGCTTCCGGAGTGTATAATACCTTTCAGCAGATTGCTGCGATCATTGGAATTGTAGCGGTAGGAAGTGTATTCTATTATTTTTTGGGTGAAAAGCCTTTAGCACAACATTATCATACCGCATTTACAATAGCTGTACTGATTAATATTGTATGCTTGATTATTGTTTTGGCAGCTATTTTTAAAGTACCTGATCATGTTCTTCCCAAAAGCAAAAGATAATTATCGAGCTGTCCATTCAACAAAGCGGTGAATTATTTTTTCCTAATGCGGTTTACTTTAAATTTAGTGTTTTTTTTGATGAGGTTTTTGTTCCGTTTAATACTATTTTAGCAATATTTCGGGTAATCTCGGTGGGAGAATGGCAATCACAGTTGCTAAGTCCAATTACATACATATCTGTTTCGGGAATATAAACTCCCATGCTTTTGAATCCAAATACACTGCCACCATGTTCACGATCCGGGGTTCCGTTGATATCCTTCAGATGCCATCCATAACCATAGGTAAATTCTTGCCCATTGTTAAGTTTATATTTTTGAAAAACTTTTTGCGTTTCCTGTGGATTTAATAAAATATTTTGATTCAATGCCTGCTGCCATTTCCACAAATCATCAACGGTAGACATCAGGGAGCCTGAAGAAAAAGGAACACTGAAACTAATAATGGTTTTATTCACAAATCCCTGTTCTTTTTTATGATACCCATAGGCTCTTTGAGGGATGATCTTCCGGTCTGAAGCATAATAGGAATGGGTCATTCCAACTTTGTCGAAAATATTTTTTTTAATAAAATTTTCATAGGTATCTCCCGAAACGAGTTCTATAATATATCCCAAAACAACATATCCTGAATTATTATAATCAAATTTTTCGCCGGGAGCAAAATCTACAGGTTCATTTTTGAAGAAATCGACCATAGCTTTAGGCTCCATTTCTTTTTGAGCAATAGAAGATAAAGCTTTCATTTTGGTGAAATCTTTGATTCCCGAAGTATGGGTAAGAAGATGATGAATGGTAATTTGAGCACCATTCGGGTAGTCTGTAATATATTTGAGACCGGATCATTTACTTTAAGCTTTCCCTGCTGTTCCAGCATCAGAATAGCTACAGCGGTAAACTGTTTGGTCATAGAACCGATTTGGAAAACATTGTCAGGTGTCATGTTTACACTGAGTTCCAGATTGGCTTTTCCGAAAGCTTTCCGGTAAAGACTCTTTCCTTTTTGGACGATCATAAAAACTCCACCCGGCTCATCCTGATTTCCAAATTCGGTAAGAATGAGGCTGTCTATTTTCTTTTCATATTTTTCTGTACGGAGTTGCGCGCCAATAGAGCTGCAGATCAGCAGAGTTATCAGTAAGGCTATTGTTTTTTTAGTAATCATATTATGTAATTTGTAATACAAAGATATAAATTATTATAATTACTATGTTATGCAATATACTAAAAAATGTTTAGCTTATATTTTTGTTTTATAGCTAGATACATAGATGTTTTATTTTTCTGCAGAGATCAGTAACATCATAGGTCTTCTGAGTTCATGTTTCATTTCCGGAATTTCTTTCAGCATTTCAGAGCCGGGTTCTGGTTCAATGATTTCTTTGATTTTAAAACCATGTTTCAGTAAAGTATTCAGATAGGAGGTTAAGGTTCTGTGGTATTTAATAACGTTTTCTCCTAAAAATGTAGTATTTCTCTTTCCTTCAATGAAATATTGATCTACAGGCCAGTAACTTTTTTCTCCGTCTTTATCATAAACCCAATCCTGACTCCCTTCCGCTGTAAAGACAGGATGCTCCACTGAGAATACAAAATGCCCGCCCGAAGTCAGCCATCGATAAATATTTTGAACAATAGTTTCAAATGATTCTATATAATGTAAAGTAAGTGAGCTTACAATAATATCAAATTGCTCTGATGGATAGTCAACATCTTCCAAAGCTTTTCTCTCATATACGATACCTTCAAGATTATTGATCTCTTTGGCTTTAGTAAGCATTTTCTCAGAAAGATCGATGCCAATAGCGGATTGTGCTCCATTTTCTATGGCATACCGACAGTGCCATCCGAATCCACAGCCAAGGTCAAGTACATTCTTTCCTTTAAAATCGGGTAACATATTTTTCAGGACATGCCACTCTCCAGCGCCTTCCAGTCCCAATTGGGAACGAAGCATTTTCTCATACTGGTCAAAAAAAGATGGATTATCATATTTATTTTCTTTCATGGCAGAGAATATTTGCTATTTGTTTTAAAATTGTAGATAATGAATGATAAAATTACAATTATTAGTGAATAAAATGTTGGAAAGTAAAAACTCTTATCCGGAATCTAAAAAAACAAAAAGATCCTTTACGGAATAAAGGATCTTGATTATAATGATACTATTTAATTTTACTTTTGACTTTCGCGTACGGCACGAATCAATTCTTCGTTTCGTTGATTGGCTCTGTCATTATTTAATGACATTACAGCCCAAATAGCTGCAGGAAGCCAGCCAATCAGCGTGATTTGTAAGAAAAAACAAATGATTCCGGTAAGAACTTTTCCTCTAACGATAAAAGATAGAAAGGGAAGTACAATCGCTAAAAACATGATTTAAATTTTTTTAAGGTTATTATGTAGTTTTATTTGTCAAATGTATTGATTTTTAGCGTAAAGGAAAAAAATCAATCTCAATTAATCTTCCATATTCTTATTCCACAATGTTTCAGCATAGTCTCTGAAAACTTTTGAGCCATGTTGAAAGGCTTTATCAAAGGTATAAGAGCCGCCTTCAAATATTGGTTTACCATGGCTCTCAATTCCTGTTCGGATTTTTGTTTGTCCACGCATGGCAAATTTTTGTTTTCCTTCATACATGATGATTTTTAAATCTGAAGGACTTATATCTCCTTTGCAGGCCATTTTATACATCATCCAAACTTCAGCGGTACCGTTTTTATCAAGATCTGTTACCTTTAAAGTATTTTTCTTGAATTCAGCATCTATATCTACCATACAATCTTTGACGTAATCATTGACTTTCCATACCAGCTGATTATTTTCCAAAGAATAACACTGGGCAAAAATTTCGGCATCACTACCATCATTTTCGTGGGGAAAATTTTCATTGATATACACTCCCGTTTCGGAAGTAATAACAGCATATTCTCCGGTTTTATCCTTCCATCGGAATCCATCTTTAAAATTTCCTTTATACTTCAATGCTTTGGGAGCCTGAGCAGAATCAATTTTTGTAACAACCAAAGAGTCTGTTTTTTCTACCTGATTAACTTCCGGCGATTGAGTTTCTGACAAGGAATCTTTTTTTTCTTCTTTACAATTTAAAAAGAATAGAAACGGAAGGCAATAGAGTAGATGTAAGTCTTTCATAGATTATTTTTTGGTCTGATAACAGGGCTCGAACCTGTGTCCTCCCGGATGAAGAGCCGGGTACTCTGCCACTGAGCTATATCAGAAATTAGGATAGGTGCAGGGCTCGAACCTGAGTCAATCCGGTTAAAGAGCCAGATGTTCTACCACTGAACTAACCTATCCTTTTTATCTTTGTTTTCAGAGCTTCCCTGAAAAATATTTGTTTTGTCTTAAGACTTTAGCCAGAAAAGGATTGGAAACGGTTACGCCATGTACCAATTCCGGAGTAGGCTTAAATTCACTTACACCATGAATGCGTGGAGCAATCCAACCTGATTTTTCAGGATCAATCCCAGCTTCTTGACAGGCTTTGACGATCATTTCCTTATTACAGAAAGCTCTTTCCTGAAAAACTTCCCAAGGCAAAGGTACTATATTCCAAACTTCTGTGTTGGGATCTATTTTTCCTCCGCTAGATAAATGCCATGCAATCACATCAGCAGCCATTAGGCGCATCACTTTTCCGAAACAGATATCATCAAGTATACATTCCAGGCCTAATGCATAGATCAGATTCATCCAGTTATCTCTTGCTTTATTCCAGGCTCCGGCAGTATTGTTCCAGGTGGTGGAATCATTGCCTTTCTTTACAGCCATTGTTTTTCTGTAAATGTCATTTTCATTCCAAAGTTCTTCAAGATAATCTGAAATTTCATTGAGAATAGCCGTCCATTTTCCCAGAAGTTTTCCCTTTTGTTCATCATTAAGATGTTGTAAAACTTGAGCATCAGAATAGAGGTAAGAAATCGCTTCCCAATGGGTATTATTGGAATCTTTCATACATCTGTTGAACAGCATTTCACAAATTTCATCAAATGGTCTTTCCTGACTTTGATTGGTAAACGTACTTCTGAGGTTGCTTCTTGCATTGAAATAGGCAATAAAACAGGCTGTATTCAGATCTTTGCTGAAGTCTTCAAAACTGATGGTATGGGAAAGCCCGTGTTTCGCTATTTTCTGCAGTTCAATCTTCTTAGATTCGTGTATGAATTTCTGAAGACGAATTTCAATTCGTTTCAAAAGCCGCCATTTTTTGTTATAATTTCGTTTAGAGATGTCTAATCCAGCTAGTTTTCTCAGATCTTTATTAAGCCGATCACTTTTGAAATTATTTTCCCCGACTTCTTTATGGATCAATGGGGAGACTTCATGTAAGAATTTTTCAATTGCTTCCACGCTATGATATCCTGAGTTTTCTTTTTCATCAATCTTAAAGATCTCAATAGCTTTTTTGATCTGTTTTTCTGCACCCACCGCTTTTCCAAAAGTTTCAAGCATTGAGGTATAACCATAGATACTATTCTTTAAAGAACGGTTAGCTGCTTTACTCAAAGTGGCAAGTTCATGAATAGCTAAATGACTTCTCATTAACTCAACGATCATTTCCGCAACATCTTCGGGACGGCGGCGCTGATCTAAGGTTTGGTAAAGCTGTTCAATGGTGTTCATTTGCTTTTATTTTTTGAAAATTAGAATAATTCCTCAATACTTTTGATTGTTCTGCTTATGAGATTAAATCCTTCATAGCCTTATCAGTTTTCATCAGCTCACCCTGAGGAATCTGATGATTAAGATAAGTAAACAGCAAATGGGTTACCCAACTGTTTTCAATATCGTGAATATAATAAGAAGATATCAATCCAAAGTCATCCGAAATATAGGCTGGTAGTTCAGATGATCCAGTAGTTTTAAAAATAGAGATAAAAATTTCCTTTCGGAAAAGGGTGATGGCATCTTCTGTATCTTCGTCAATTTCTTTTCCATCAACGGCCTTATAAGCTTCCATCCAAGCATCAGAAAATGTTGAATAATCTCTGTTGTCAAGTATTTTATCAATCTTTTCCGAATCAATATTGTGAAGAGCAGCTTTTAATGCATGAGTAAAAGCTGCTTCTAATTTATTTAATTTTTCTATCATCATCTAAAAGATATCATCACCAAATTTTTAATGAGCTTGAGGGTCAAAATAGGCTTTAAAAGTAAGCGGATTTTCAACCTTTCCTTCAGCTTCTTCAAGATATTCTAAATATTCTGACTGATGTTTTTCCATATAAACCATCACAATGGCCAGATTTACAAAAAGATTTTTGTCCTCAGAGCCTAATTGTAAAGCCGTTTTTAAATATTTCAAAGCGGTTTCATTTTCTCCCATATCAGAATACACTGCACCAATGTTGATGAGCGCAGAAGTGTTTTCAGGTTCAATAAGCAAAATTTCATCTAATTCTTTAATCAGAAGATCATTTAAAGTATCCCAATGGTCATCATTTTCCCACCTTTTTGCTTGGAGTTTTTTTACGTTTTCTAGTCTTTGCGGTATGTTACTCATTTCTTTTTGAAGTATATTTGAATGTTTTCTTATCCAAAAGCTCTTTTTAATAAGCTCTCTACTTTAGGCTCGCTTCCTCTAAAGGCTTTATACAGTTCCATGGGATCTTTTGTTCCTCCTGAAGAAAGAAGTACTTTATATTGGGCTGCAATTTCCGGATTGAAGATTCCGTTCTCTTTGAAATACTGGAAGGCATCAGCATCCAATACCTCTGCCCATTTGTAAGAATAATATCCTGCAGAATATCCACCCTGGAAAATGTGTGAGAAACTTGGGCTCATCGCTGTTTCAGGATTGGTTGGATAAAGGGCTGTAGCTTTGGTGTATTGATCTTCAAACTCTTTTACACTTTCATTCTCCAGCTCGGCAACTTTGGTGTGATAGTTCATATCCAGTAATCCAAAACCTATTTGTCTTAAAGTCTGATATCCTTCCATGAAGTTTTTAGATTGCTCAATCTTCTCAATTTTTTCGTCAGGAAGAACTTCTCCGGTTTTATAATGTTTTGCAAAAGTTTTCAGGAATTCAGGCTCATAACAGAAGTTTTCTAAAAACTGAGACGGAAGTTCCACAAAATCCCATTTTACAGAAGTTCCGGATAGAGTAGGATACTGAGTATCTGCCATCATTCCATGAAGTGCATGTCCAAATTCGTGGAATAAAGTCGTTACTTCCTGGAATGTCAGTAAGCTAGGTGTGTCTTTTGTTGGCTTGCTGAAGTTACAAACAATAGAAATATGCGGACGTGAATTTTCTCCGTTCTGCTTATACTGATTTTTATAGCTGGTCATCCATGCACCGGCTCTTTTCCCTTTTCTTGGAAAATAATCTACATAAAGAAGAGATTTATAATTTCCGTTTTCTTTTACTTCATACACTTTTACATCGTCGTGGTATTTCGGAATATCATTTCTTTCCTCAAAAGTTAATCCGAACAGCTTACCAGCTAATCCAAAAACAGCATCCTGAACTTGGTTTAGTGGGAAATAAGGTTTCAATTCTTCATCATTAAGATCATATTTCTCTTTACGAAGTTTTTCCGCATAAAAAGCGTGATCATAGCTTTGCATATCTTCAATTCCATCAGCCTTTGCCAGAGATTTCAATTCCTCAATTTCTTTATCAGCATAAGGCTTAGCCTTTGTTAAAAGTTCATTTAAAAAGTCAAAAACTTTTACAGGAGATTTTGCCATTCTTTCTTCCAATACGAAATCAGCATAGTCTTTATATCCTAAAAGCTCAGCTTTCTGTTGCTTTAATTGAAGAAGCTCTTTGATGAGGTTTTGATTGTCATACTCTCCACCATCAAAGGATTTTTTACCATTAGCCAATGCCAGTTCTTTTCTCAGCTCGCGGTTTTCAGCATAAGTCATGAATGGGATATAGCTTGGATATTGCAAAGTAACTACCCATCCTTCAAGGCTCCTTTCTTTAGCTTCCTCCGCAAATTGATCAACAATCGCTTCCGGGATTCCTGCTAATTGTTCTTTATCTGTAATATGTTTGAAATAAACATTTGTAGAAGCCAATACATTTTGTCCGAACTGTAGGGATTTTATAGAAAGATCCATGCTGATCTTCTTTAATTTTTCCTTGTCTTCCTCATTCAAAAGAGCACCACTTCTTACAAAACCTTTATAAGTTTCATTTAAAAGCATTTTCTGCTCCTCGTTTAGGTTATATTTTTCCTTTTCATCATACACCTTTTTGATTTTATTGAAAAGGGCTTCATTTTGAGATATTTTAGAAGAATATTCCGTTAAAATAGGAGAAACTTCCTGAGCGATCTGTTGAATCTCATCACTGGTTTCGGCTGAATTTAAATTGAAAAAGATATTAGAAACCACATCCAATTGTTCACCGGAGTAGGCTAATGCCTCAATGACATTTTCAAAAGTAGGTGCTTCAGGATTGTTAACAATAGCATTGATCTCTTCTTCGGATTTTTGAATTAATTCCTTAAAAGCAGGAAGATAATCTTCATTGTTAAGGTCACTGAAAGGTGCTGAGTGATATGGAGTGTTAAATTTTTCGGTTAAAATATTCATTTTTCGATTTTTAGTTAAACGTAAATGTAAGGATTCATCGGAGAATCCTAGCTGAAATGCTCAAAAATAATGCCTGAAAGCCAAGGTATGACAAAAATGCCTTATCTTTAAATAATCTTGTCCTATGCAAAGAGGGGATGATGTCAGAATATTTAATTTTGAAAACAGATGAGAGACTCATTTTGAAGTAAATAACCTTAAATATATAGACTATGAAAACACTCTTAAAATTGATCGGCGCTATTCTTCTGCTGGTTATCGTATATGCAGTAGTTGCCATGTTGACCTTTAGTAAAGATTATCATTATGAAAAATCTATTGTCATTAATGCTCCCAAAGAAAAAGTATGGCTGCATACAAATTCTTTAAAGGCATATAATACATGGGATCCTTTTTCTAAAGAAATCAAGAATTTCTCAGTTACTTATTCGGGAACAGGGGATCAAATAGGAGATTCTTATCACTGGAAAGGTGATGATAGTGAAGGAGAGCAATCCATCACAGCAATTAGCCCCAATGAAAAACTGGTTACCCAGCTTCATTTCATAAAACCTTTTGAGGGAACTGCAAAAAGTAATATTGTATTGGCTTCGGAAGGGAATGGAACAAAAGTAACCTGGATGATAGATAATGAACTGAATGCTATGATGAAAATAATGAGGCCTATGATGAACAGCAATATGGACAAGATGTTCGGCCAGGGACTGAATGATCTGAAGAAATTATCGGAAAAATAAATAAGAAGCCTTGTAAATATTTACAAGGCTTCTTATTGAATAGGAGCTTCTCCGTATTTGTTTTTTCCTGTATCTCCTTCGTTAATAAGCATCAGAAAGCCATAAAAAGGGATTAGCTGATACCAACCACTTTCTCCCATATCGTGACACCTTTGGGTTCCCTGTGCCAACAGGAAAAGCAGCCCTGGAATAAGTACAAAGATTGAAATGGTTAGTAATAATAAAGGAGGAACTATTCCCTTACAAAGTTTAAGTGTTGTTGTAATTCCGAAATCAATCAATAAAGTGAGTGCATATTCTTTATTGGAAATTCTTCCTTCAAAGCAAAAGGATTTTTAAACATGATTCTATTTTAGTTTTTATAATTTCAAAAGTATAAATTATTTTAAAAATATTATCTTTATATAAAGAAACGATTGTATGGAGAAGCTTGTATTTGAAAAAAGTGATATCAGAGACTTTGTAAAAAACACCATAGCAGAAAAAATTGAGAAACTTAAAAACTTCATTGAATTTACTCTGGAGGCTAGCCGTGATATCAAAAAAACACCCAAATATGATAGTATGCGGGAAGAAATGCAGGAAGAAATTTATCAGATGCAGCGACAGCTAGGTGCTTTAAATGATCTTAAACGGAACATGGGGAAAGTCCTGAATACCGCAACAGACCGGGTTCAAATAGGTTCTTTGGTGATTACTAATAAGGCTCGTTTTTATATTTCAGTTTCATTAGGCGAATTTTTCTTTGAAGGAGACAGGTTTTATGCCATCTCTCCTGAAAGTCCTATGGCCAAAAAAATGATGGGAATGAAAGCCGGAGATGAATTTACACTCAACAAAATTCATCAGAAAATTGTAGAAGTACTGTAATTTTATTGTCAATCGTGAATTTTGCTTCGCAAGTGAATAGTGAATTAGGATTGTCTGCAAAATTGAAAGCATAGCAAATTGACCATTGCCTATCCACCTTTATTTATTTCTCCAACCAGAATTTACATTAAAATTTTTATCCTACCTCTCACATTTTAACCTACATGTTGTATTTTTGTTCTATGAATAAAGCAGAAGTTTTAAAAGAAATTATAGAGCAAAGACGAAGTATTTTTCCAAAGGATTATACTGACGCAGAAATTTCTCAGGAAGTTATTGATGAGATCTTACATTCGGCGACTTTAGCTCCCAATCATAAGCGTACCAAACCTTGGCGTTTCAAAATATTCAAAGGAGAAGAGAAGGCAAAATTGGCTTCAGAAATGCAGGCCATCTATAAAGCTACTCAACCTGAACAGTTATTCCTTGAAAAAAAATATAATGACATAGGGTTTAAAATCAATAAAGCCAATGTAGTGGTTTCTATTGTAGTGAATTTCAGTGGAATGGTTCCTGAATGGGAAGAAATTGCTGCCACTTCTATGGCCGTTCAGAATATGTACCTAAGCTGCACAGCCAATAATATAGGTTGCTACTGGAGTTCCCCTAAGATTGTTGATGAGCTGAAAGAATCTCTTACCATTGAAGAAAATCAAAAATGTCTGGGGCTTTTCTACATGGGAGAATTAGATTAACTGCATTTTATGACTAAAAAACTATTTATAGCCTTGTTTGGGGTTATGATTTTTAACTCTGTCTCTGCTCAGATCCCTATATCAGTGCCTGATTTCAATACCTACAAATTTTCAGAAGGAAATAAACTGGGTATTAGAAATAGGGAAGGTATATTGCTAAAAGCAGAATATGACCAAATTTGGGAGCGTGATAAAGACCTTTATAGTCTTACTAAATCTGGTAAGATGAATGTTTTTTATTTGGATAGGTTTATTTTGCCTACCGCAGTAGATGAGGTAAACTTTATATCAGATGCTATAGTAGCAGTAGATAAAGGAGAGAAGTCTATTTATGTTCTTGATACCAATAATCAATACAAATTTGTTTTAAAGACAAAAAACAACCTTGTTGTGAACAATGGCTTTACGTTGGTTTTAAGTGATGAGTCAGGAAAGAAATTCTTTTATTTCAAAAACGGAGCATCTCTTCCAGATAAATATTCTTATTCCAATATTTATAATAATGTCATTATGACCTCCATTGACCGGAAATGGGGGCTGATAAAAGATGGAAGAGAAATTACACCTTTCATATATGATTCAATGGACACTATTGGGCGTTTTTATAAACAGAGAAGTGATTATGGATATCTGCTACGCTATAAAACAGCAAAATATTTTATTGCAGAACTCAATCAAAAGTTTGGAATCATAAATGTCGAAGGTAAAATAGTACTTCCTATTAAGTATGATAAGATTGTTCTGGATGAAGAAACCAATACCTATACCCTTTATTTGAATGGTAAGGAAGAAGCTTTTGATGGAAACAAATAAAAAAAGCTATAAATCTTATATTTTAGATTGTTAGATTGAATTTTTTATATATCTTTGCACTCTTAAATATTTAACTGGGACGAGTTCCCGTAAAATTCAAACATTATGTCAGTAAAAATCAGATTACAAAGACACGGTAAAAAAGGAAAACCTTTTTTCCACATCGTGGTTGCAGATTCTAGAGCTAGAAGAGATGGTAGATTCATCGAAAAACTAGGAACTTACAACCCAATTACTAACCCAGCAACTATCGAGTTGAACGTTGATTCTGCTGTACAGTGGTTAAACAACGGTGCTCAGCCTACTGATACTGCTAGAGCTATTTTATCTTACAAAGGTGCTCTTTACAAAAAACACTTACAAGGTGGTGTTGCTAAAGGTGCTTTTGATCAAGCTGAGGCTGAAAAAAGATTTAATGCTTGGTTAGAAGCTAAAGAATCTAAAGTACAAGGTAAAGTTGATGGTTTAGCTACTGCTAAATCTGATGCTAAAAAAGCTGCTTTAGAAGCTGAAGTAAAAGTAAATGAAGCTAGAGTTGCTGCTGTTGCACAAGCTGAAGCTGATGCTAAAGCTGCTGAAGAAGCTGCAAACGCACCTGCTGAAGAAGTGGCTACAGAAGGAGAAGCTGCTGCTGAAACTGAAGAAAACACTGAAGCTTAAGAACATTTCCGGTTATGCGTAAAGAAGATTGCTATTTGTTGGGGAAAATAACACGCAGACACGGACTTGCGGGCAACGTTATTCTAAAATTGGATACCGATCAGCCTGAGCTTTACAATAAATTGGAATCAATATTCGTTGAAATCAACGGATTATTGGTTCCATTTTTTATTGAAAAATCATCCTGGAGCAAACTAGATGCTCTGAATCTTGCATTCAAAAACTCTTCTGAAGCAATGGTAGATCAGGTTTTAGGTAAAAGTGTTTACCTTCCTTTGACTTCATTGCCTAAGCTTTCTGGAAAACAATTCTATTACCACGAAATCATCGGATTTGAAATTTTAGATGAAAATGACAACAACTGTGGCGTAATCAGATCTGTAAATGATCAGACAGCACAGGTATATTTCATCACCAATCTGGATGGAAAAGAAGTGGTTATTCCTATGATCAAAGACTGGATTCTTGAAGTTGATAGAGAGGAAAGAACCATCAAAATGGTACTTCCTGAAGGTCTTATTGATGTTTTTCTAGTTCCTTCTAAGAAAGACGAATAATTGTTGTTGCTATCAACCATCGTTCTGTCTCATTATCATTTTCCTTTCATTATTATTTGAAATTTTCATTACCCGTCATTAAGGCTGGTAAAAGATATTCTTCTACGATTTTGTCAACTTGTGAATGAGCGTAAGGCTTATTATATGCTGTCGCTGTAATAACCATCACAACCGGGATATCTACAAATACAATGATCTTGTTTCCACCATTCCCACTACACTGATAAGCTTCCAGATTTTTGTTTCCCATTGTATATATTTTTCTCCAGAACAAATACCCATAGCCTTCAAAATCTTTGTTATCTGTGAAATAGTTCGTGAAAGATTTCTTTATCCACTCTGTATTTAAGATCATTTTTCCATTCCAGATCCCTTTATTTTTATACAATTGCCCGAATTTTGCAAAATCTAATGTTCTCATTCGTAGGCCACCTGCTAAAGAAGGCTTTTGTTGAGGAGTAAGTTGCCATTTGTAGTTTTTGATTCCAAGAGGCTGAAATAATTTTTTATCAGCATATTCTTTCAATCCTTTGGGAAGCGATTTATCTAAAATATCACCTGCTACGACAACTCCTGCTGTGAAATAATTCCAGTTTTTTCCGATTTTGTTTTCAGTCATAGGTAAATTCAAGGTAAATTTCACCCAATTATCAGTAGGATACATATTTTCTTCGTTCCCTGGAGACTCAGAATCCTGATCATTCCCATCAAAACCTGAACTCATTGTTAATAGGCTTTTTATGGTAACACTATCTTTTCGGGATGAATAATTTTCAAATGATTTTAAATCATAAAATTCTTTCAGATGCTGATCTTCGTTTTTAAGAAAACCCTCTTGGATAGCGATTCCCATCAATGTAGAAGCAAATGTTTTTCCAACCGAACGTGTATCCTGTAAAGAATCTCTTCCCGATCCATTAAAATATTCTTCCAGAAGGAGCTTCTCATTTTTAATAACGACAATGCTGGTAATACTTTTGAATCTTTCTTCTGCAATTTTTTGATTCAGATTTCTGATTGTGTTAGTATCCAGTTTTTCCTTAGATATTTTCCATTCTTGGTTAGGCTGAATAGGTTGAACAGCTGTCTGCTGCTCTGAAATATTTTTTTGTGGAACATTGAGATTTAATTCTCCTTGAGCAATAATAGACCCTGTCTTTACTGTAACTCCTTTCAGGTAAGGACGGATTTCAATTTTTAAAATATGATTCCCACTTGTTAATGCATCAATTCCGTTATTCTGTCTATAAAAACGCATCCATAAGTATCTTCCCCATGAATCTTCATTCTTACTGCTGATAAGAGGAATTCTTACAGTGGTTTTCATTTTTTTATTTTCTGGAGTTCCAGCACCTGGATTGAGATTTTCTGTATAAATAAGCCTTCCGTCGACCAGAAATGAGAATTGATAATTTCCGTTTTTAAGGAGTTCATCAATAGTCAAGGCAGGTTCAATTTGATGAAGATAATTAACCAGAGAATTATCAAAATAGGCATGAATACCCAGATCGCCATTTTCCTGGAATATAGAAGAAGTAAGAATATCTGAGTCTTTCAGATTTTCAAGGGCTATATTTTTGTTAAGAAAAACAATTTTTCCGGAATATTTTTTCTGAATAGGATTCTCAATTTTTTCGGGATTGATTATATTTTTGTTTTGTCCCTGGTGTAGATGAAAAGTGAAAATAAGGATCAATAATAGAATGGGTTTCATGGTAAGAAGTATTTGAGCAAAAATAATAAACTTCTTTATGGTAAAATAGAATAAAATTAACATGACTATTTTATAACCACGTATTTTAATTGAATAGCTTTCTAAATTCTCCCGGTGACTGATTTGTTTTTTGTTTAAATAGCTTACTGAAAGACTGCGGATGTTCAAAACCGAGTTCGTAAGCAATTTCACTCACGGATAAACGGGTAGTGCTTAAACGTTCTTTCGCAGAATCAATTAATTTATTTTGAATATGCTGTTGTGTGTTTTGCTGTGTATGAAGACGAAGTAGGGTTCCAAGGTAATTGGGTGAAATATTCATCTGGTCGGCTATACATTTCACAGAGGGAATTCCATTTTCTATAAGGTTTCCGCCCTCAAAATATCTGGAGAGAATATCTTCAAATTTATAGAGCAATTCATGGCTTGATTTTTTTCGGGTAAAAAACTGACGTTCATAAAAACGGTCAGAATAAATCAACAATAACTCAATCTGTGCAATAATCAGCTCTTGTGTAAATTTATCAGTGTTCGACTGATATTCACGTTCAATATTTTTAAGAATTTCAACAATAATTTTTTCTTCTTTATCTGAAAGAAAGAGAGCTTCTTTTACCTGGTAGCTGAAGAAATCGTAAGATTTTATTTTTTTTGTTAATGACGTGTTCCAAAGAAAATCAGGGTGAATCAGCAATAAAAATCCTGTCGGTTCTACTTGGACATCCTTTCTTATTTCCAGACTTAAAAACTGCTGTGGCGAAACAAAGCACAATACTCCTGAATCAAAATCATATTGTTGCTGACCATAATTGAATTTCGGATTCACATTCTTCTTCAAACCGATCGAATAAAAATTCTGAATCCATTTCAACTCTTCATCTTCTACGATATAATGTACTCTACTATAATCTATCAGGCTGATCAGAGGATGCTCAGGCTTGGGAAGATTACAGAAAGTATGAAAATCTGTAATAGAATTAAAACGAAGGGGCTGTTTCATAATAGCTAAGTTAATTGTTTTTGCAAAAGGATAACGTATTGTTTCAGAAAGACATCAACTCCGCTCAGAGCGATCAGAGTTGATGGATATCATGATGATATTAAATTGCCGTTGAAACAGTCAGGTTTTCCCATTTTTCAGCGTCTTTCTTTAAGATATCAATTTTATTATTGAGAAATTCCATAGTTCCTACTCCTAATAATAAATGAACAGGAGGATTTTTCTCTTTGCTGATCTGGATCAGGACATCAGCTGCTTTCACTGGATCATTAGGCTGATTTCCGTTGATTTCATTAAGGTGAGCCTGCTCCGATTGTCTTGCTGCTTCATAGGCTTGAATAGGATTTGAAGGGGTTCTCACAGAATCTTTATGTAAGAAATCCGTACGGAAGTATCCTGGATAAACAACTGTAGCATGAATTCCGAAATCTTTTACTTCTTCAGCGAGTGCTTCTGTAAATCCGGCTACCGCAAATTTTGTTGAACAGTAAATTCCCCAGCCCGGAAAATTTGCTGAATATCCACCTACAGAAGATATATTGAAGATGTTTCCTGATCTTTGCTCACGAAGATAGGGAAGGGCATTTCTAATGACGTTTAATGTTCCGAAAACATTCACTGCATAATTTTCTCTAGCCTCTTCATCGGTAAGCTCTTCCAGAGTTCCGATTTGTCCGTACCCTGCATTGTTGACTACTACATCAATTTGTCCGAAATGCTCAACCGTCTTTGAGATCACAGATTTTATGTCATCGTTGTCTTTAATATTGACGTTAAGTGGAAGGAAGTTTTCAGATGTTTTTCCAAAGGCCGATATCAGAGATTCAATGGTACGGCTTGTTGCAGCAACCCGGAATCCTTCGGATAATAATTTTTTTACCAACTCAAATCCTAAGCCTTTTGAAGCTCCTGTCACAAACCATACTTTTTTTGTTTCCATTTTTAAATATTTTTTTGTTTAAATGATGGTACAAAGATGAAAACTTACACTCATGGAAATGTAGCCGAATCGGAGAATGATGTATCCAAATCGTGAATGGTCATTGTATTTGAAAGATTTTAGCGAGTTTTCAGGAGATTTCTGTATTTCAATGGGGTGATGCCTATATTTTCTTTGAAGCACCGGATGAAATGACTTTGATCTGAAAAACCGCATTCCAGAGCAATATCCGTCAAAGAAGATGGCGAATTGAGAAGTTCCATAGATTTATTAATCTTTAATTTCCGGAGATATTCTCCCAGATTGCAATGAAAATATTTATGAAAATCCCTGCTTAAATGGATAGGATGGATGTTCAATGCCTTAGATAGTTCTACCAGATTAAGGGTTTCAGCAACATTTTCATGTAAAATCTCATTAATCTGACCTGCCCACAACGGTTTTCTTTCTTTGATTTCCCTCTCGTGGGTTAATTGACTGAAAAGATGCAGTAATAACTGATTGACCGTCATCTCAAGAGATGTATTATTGGTTTTCGTTTCTTTAAAAATTTGATGTACCAATAGCTTGAAGGCTGGATTTTTTATATTGAAGCTGCCTTCAACCTTGTTTTTCTGAAGGCCAAACTGTTCAAACCAATTTTGAGTGATTTCAATGTGGAAGCCTCTGGTAAAAACATCCGGTTTCCTATTATAGTGCGGATCTTCCCAATGGTGATACAATAATGTTCCTGCTGAGCATCCGTATGTTTCTTTCTTGTTTCCTTCCGTCATATTGCCCTGAAGGAGAAAAGTAAAGTAAGCATTTTCGTGATAATGCCAGTCTACATAAGGATGAGTATATTCCGTATCAGTGATCGTTAATCCTTCTAAATTGATTCTTTGATTGGTTTCCCCAAAATATTCGCCGTTACGAAGACTGTTCATGATAGATTTTGTTTTAACCGGTTAATCTGTTCATACATTTTATTAAAGAACTTTTTCCTGTCTCGATTTCCTGAAGTATTCAGTGACTTTGAATTTTTAATCTGGTGTTCAAAATAATTCAGCGTTTCCTGACAGGTTTTAGCATCATTAATTAAAATATATCCAAATGTTTCCTGAATTTGCAAAAAAAAATTAGAAAAATGAATGAATAAATTTTATTTCATTTTCTTTTGCCTTATGAAAGTAAATATTCAAAGAATCTATTGAGCCTTTTTCTGAATTAAATTATTATTCAGAATTTTATTTGAACCATGATTATTTTGACCGGAAGAATTACATTCAATAAATAATAAGCATATTACAAAGAAATATATTTTCATCAAATTAAACATTAGTAAGAAGCACCTGATTCAAACTCTAATGCAAAGCTGGAAGCATTTTTTAAGTGTGGTAAATTATAATAATTATTCTGTTTAAAATTTTCTTCAATTTGTTGCCAATCCTTACTGTTTTCTTTATTTGAATTATAAAAAATAAGCCCTAAATAACTAAAACGTCCAATATTAGTATTACCTATGTTTTTATATTTCATAAATAAAAAATCATAAGTATTGGCTATATAAGCTCTTATTTTAATAATTTCTTTTTCATCCCAATTATTATTTTTATCATTTACATCATATGCTGCAATAGCATTTACGTAATTTTGAGTCTTTTCATCTTCTGTTGTATTGTCTTCTATATATTTTAAGATGCCTTCTCTTATTTCTAATTCACCTTTGCAATTTCTTACAAAAAGAAACTGGTTAACAAAATCATTTGCTTTAGATTCATTTCTTTTCATTACCCATTCTAGTAAATCTTTATCCTTTGTATATCCAAATATCTTAACTAATGATTCTAAAAAATATTCATCATTAGACTTTAGCCAGGCAAGACTAGCTTTATTGTCATTAAATAAATATTTATTTCTATTAACAATTTTTTGAGTATTGTTATATCTGGTATTCTTTAAATCTTCTAAATTTTTCCATTTTTCAATTTTAATTTCATCACCATCTTTATCTTTATAAGTATCAATCGATTTTAATTCGGCTTCATGTAATTGAGGATATTTTTTTTCATAATCAACTAATTCTGGCAAATAATAAAAATCGGTAATCATTTTTTGATTTTTAATAATGTAAGTTCCGTTGTAATCAGTTCCATTATTAGGGTATTTTATAATGTTTTTATTACATCTATCAAAATAGTTTAAATAAATAATATTGTTATTAGAATTCATTTCTAAAATTCTGTTGAAGATTTCTTTTATTTTGGATTTAAAGTCTTCATCAGAAATTTGTATATAACCATTTTTCTTTAAAATATCATTAGTAACTAGAGACACCTCATTTAATTCATCAATAGAAAATTCAGGTTTTGGCATTTCTACTCCTGCTTCTTGAAAATATTGTGCAGCTCCATATGCTAATTGTTTTTTTATAATTTCTTCTATTTTTGTGATATTGCTGTTATTTATATCTTTTTTATCTTCAATGGTAACTTTACTTTCCTTCTGACAAGAAAAAAGTTGACACGCAAATAATATTAAAACGAGGTTTTTCATTATTCTAAAATCTTATCTAAATCAAAATTTTCAAGTGATTTTCCTCTTGTTGAGGTTGTTTGGGTAGGGGAGTGTTGGTTTTCTGTGGTGTGCTTGTTCTTTGTGGTGTAGAGGGTTTAGGTTGTAGTTTTTTGTAATCTGGGTTGGCTACATCTACATTAGTTTGGTTGATAGCAAAATATCAATTACTTACTTCTTTCATAAACTCTTTGTGGAATTTTTGATAAATTTTTATTTTGAGACTTCATTAGTGAAATATATTTGCTATAAGCTTCTTTAGCTTTTGTTTTTTCGTTTAACTCCCAATTTACATCTCCCAAATTTAACCATGCAACAACCCTATTAGGAAATTGTTTGACAATATTATCTAATAATAGTTTTGAATCATTATTAGCACCCATTTGTTGTAGATTATATGCTTGATTATTTGCGTTTTCAACATTTGTAATTTCTAGACTAATATTATTTACATTAGGATAATTAATGTAAAAATCTTCAATCGAAGATTTATAATTTATTTCACCAAGTAAATGCTTTTTTGAGTCATATATAAAAGCTTTAGGATTATCATTGTTAAATTTTTCCTCCAAATCAGAACCTAAAGTTTCTAAATCTTCATATTTTTTTTCATCAAGATTGTAATTGTCAAAATAGATTCTATTAATCAAAATTCCATCCCTTCCAAACTTGATAATTTCTTTGGAAAAAAGTTCAATGCCGCTATCTGAATAAATGAAATCATACTTTTCTTTAACTTTCGTTGTGGATGCATTTAATTCATATAATAAAGTAAAATTATTTTTATCCCCACGAATAAATTCTGTAGAAACTGACATTTCATTTATGATGAAGTCTCTATAAATGATTTGCTTATCATTACATTCTAGTATCAAATCTTTATTTCGAGTTGATATTTTACACGGGTTTAAGTTATTGTCATTTTCTAAACTGTTTGAAACTTGAATATTATTCTTTATTAAAGTCGCATTTTTTTCTATGACATTCTCATGTTTTTTCTCCTTACAAGAAGAATTAAAAAATACAAATGATGTAATAATTATTAATATATACTTCATATAATTATTTTATATTAAGATTACAAATAATCTTTAATTGCATTATATACAACTTGTCCCTCACCTTTCTTTAGGTTTCATTACATTATCTACAATAAAATTAATAGACTTGGCAATTAAATTTTCTCCTTGCTGAGGTTGGGCTGGCGGAGGTATATTTGTTCTTTGCGGTGTGCTGGGCTTAGGTTGTGGCTTTTGTATCCGGGTTTTGAATGTTATATATTTATGTATTTCTCTTTATTTATATGTTTGTTCAACAGTAGAATAAAGATAATTAATCACCATCTTTTCAAAATAGGCTTAAAAATGATAATAAAATTATTAAATGTGTCATTCCTTCTTAAGCTCCTGCCAATCTTGATTAATAAAACGTTTGCTCTTTATAAAAAAATTATTGTTTTCTTTTTTGATATAAAAATCATTTGTGTCATCTTCATCACATTTTCCTGAACCAGATAATATGTTATTTTCTTTTTGTAGCGTGTAATCTCCTTCACAGTTATAATCTTGAGGATTTTCTGCACCAATGTTTAAAATGGCTTTAGATAAAGAATTTATGGTAATGTAATATCTTAAAATAAATTTTTTATTATCCGCAATACTAATAGCATCTGTTTTAATTGAATAATTGCCTAGCCAAGTTTTATCAGGAGGAGATAATTTTTCATGAACAAAATTATTTTCCTTTTTACAAGAAAAAAGGATTAATAAAAAAAAGACACATATTATTCTATTTAATTGCATTTCCATTTTCATCAAGTTTTTTATAACTGCAATATATTTAATGCATTAAAATCCATTTATTATAAGTTCCTTCTCCTCCAACACTTTTTATGTAAAATTTTTCATTCTCTTTCTTAATATAAAATTTTGGGTCAATAGAAATACATGAAAGCTCATTATCAAAATAATATATTTCCAATTGATTGTTTTTTTCTAGTGCAAAATATTTCCCTTCACATAAATTAGATTCATGATATGTTGTTAAAGACAGATGTATATTATTCTTTTTAATAATAAAATTATATGATATGGAAGCCATTCCTGTTGTTGTAGCTTCTGTATCTACTGAAACAGAATGTGAACCATCATAATTTTGAGTAAGATTACCAATATTTCTAAACCATTCTCTTTGAATTAAGCTAGTTTTAAAGGCTAATAAATTTTCTGAAATTTTGGCAGTTTTTGCTTCACCAATTAATTTCCACTTATTATTTTCATATAAATAGAAAGAAGTAATAGCACCAGGTTTTAAATCAAACTCACCATCTTCACCTCCTAAATAAGAAATATATTTATTTGGAAGATAGGAAGCAATAATATAGTAATCTTTATTATTTATTAATTTCTTTATATCATCCGATTTATATGCTGCATCTTCTGGACTTGAATATTTAGAAAAATAACCATTTGTATTATCAACATTCCAAAAATATTGAATGTTATCAGTTTTTCCAATATAGTCAACAGTAAAGCTTCCTACCTTTTTGGACAAAAAAGAATAGGTAGGATAAGGATTCGGAGAATCTGGGATTGTAAATCCTTGATCTTGATATTTTTTATCTAAAAAGTTAATGGAAGATTCAACAATACTTTTTATTTCTTTTTTTTGAGTAGCAGTATTTGCTTTATCTTTATCTTGTCCATTGCAACTTTGTAATGAAATTGCAAATAATATTAATATTAATTTTTTCATTTTATTTGATAGGATTTCCTTTTGTTGTTTCATCAAATTTTGTTTTCATAAATTGCTCTGCATCAATCCTTTTTTTGCTCCCAAAAAATTTATTTTCTCTTGATGCTTCAATGTGTACATGCCAATATCTAATTTCTATTCCTCTAGTTCCATTTGGTTTAAGTCCTGCATTTCCAGTACACCCTGATACTCCTATTGCTTCTCCATGCTTAACTTTCTGTCCCGCTTTCACTTTTACGCTATCCAAATGACAATAAATAATCCAAACATCTTTTCCTTCTTTATCTTTTGATTTTATAGTTATTGTATTTCCCATAGAATTTTTTCTATATTCCTGTGAACTGAAAGACGTTACTGTGTCCACAACCTCTCCACATAATAAAGAATGAATTTCAACAAATTTTCCTCCGCTGAGTATATCAGTTCCAGTGTGATAATAGCCATCAGGATAAGTTGAATTGTATCTTTTATCCCTATGAAACCTATTTTTGTTAGCATTATTACTTTGATCGTTAATTTTAGGGTTAGAAATTACATCTGCATATTCAAAACATTGAGAAGAATCACTTGGACACAGAGTTGGATTGTTTATTGGAGGTGTTGCATTATTATTACAATTAAATGTTGCTGGTTTATTTTTTTCACCATCATCATAACTGGAATGATATCTTTCTAAAATTTCTGACCGCTGAATATTTCCATCATTTTTGTATTTTCCTTTGCTTTTGGTGTCAACACTAGAATTTTGTCTATATTCTTCTGTGCCGTTTTCATAAAGTACATAACTATCGGCTTTTCCAACACCTTTTGGAGCAAATACATGCAAGTAAATATCTTCAGGAGATTTGATTTTATCTTTGCTTGGTTCAAAATATTTTTTTACATAATCTAATTGGTTAACTTCTCCCATTTTTGCAAATCGTAATTTCACTTCATGCAATTTGTCAAAACCAGTACCTGATGTAAATTCTCCAATCGCTTGCAATGCAGCTTGTGTAAATTGAATTAAACCAACCGCTCTAGAACTTCTCGAGATTTCTTTTCCTGTTTTTTTATCTTTTTTAATTAACCAAAAATCATCTTTTGTAATACTATTAACATCTCCTAAAGATTTTCCCATAATTTGATGTGCTTTAAATGAACCAGAAGTTTCAACATACATTACAGCCATTAAGCCACTTGCCATATCCATATAGTTATTTGGCCATAGAGCCTGGCAAATCTCAACAACTTTTTTTCTAAAATCGCAATTTACTTTTTCACCCCATACTAAATCTATATATTGCTCTTTACATAAACATGTTGTTAATATATTAGGTTTTGGCTGCACCTTTACCATTGAAGGACTTTTCGTTTTCTCAATAGTGAAAGTTTTCATTACATTATCAACAATAAAATTAATAGACTTGGCTAGTAAGTTTTCCTGTTGTGGCGGCGCAGGGGTGTTGGCTCTTTGTGGAGTATTAGGTTTGGGTTGTTGCGGTGTGCTGGGTTTAGGTTGTGGCTTTTTGTAATCCGGATTGGCTACATCTACATTGGTTTGGTTGGCATTTAGTATTTTGCCGTCATAACTTGCGGTAACATAAAACTCATGAAAAGCGCCTTCGCTGGTATCACCACGCATCATAAAGCGATTGGCAACCTGTTTCATTACGTTTTGGTCTGCACTTAATGATATTTCCGTTTCTGCAATTCCATTCCCATTTACCCTTGCAGGATAAGCCTTGTTGATACGGTTGTTTTTATTGATTTCAGCATTATGCCCGCCCCCTGGTGCATCATCTTCCCATAAATGAAAATTGATGGTTTTATTGAACATTCCCACACAATAAGCTCTGGCAACTAATTTATCTGTGTAGCTGGCTTTGTTCACATCCTTTGCTCCACGATTAAAAAGAACTACTTTGGTAATTTTAGGAACTTTACCTGAAGCCGGAATTATCTGTAATTCTCCCATTTTATGGGTTTCATTTTTCTGTGTAAAAATATTCTTGGTTTCTTTATACACTTCCAGCAGAAATTTTTCTCCTACCACTTGAGGTCCAAAGTTAAAGGGTACTGATAGGCCCGTTTTCTGTGGTTTTTTAGTGATGTCTATCCATTCTTTTCTATATAATCTTTTAATATACCAGGTATATTTAGGGTTTGTATCCAAATAGGCCAACCCTAAGCTATAATCTGTCAAAGTATAAATTTCGTCTTTTCCTGCAATAGGATTTTGAGATCCGTTAATCATAATGTTAATACCTAAAGTTAATAAATACTATTGATAATCATCAGAGAAATCTTTTCCCAGAATCTCTTCCTTAAACTCGTCAAAATTCACAACAGGATTATAGATCTGCTGCTCCCTGGAGTTGGCATTCTCAACATGAGATTTACCGGCTTCACTCTGCTGTCCATGTTTCAGGATGGTGATTTTTCCCCCTGTACTGCACATCAGTTCAGAAACTTCCGTAAGACAGTTTTTTTCCATCACTTTTACTTTTTCGTAAGGCTTTTGCCATTTCCCGGCGGGAGCATACGCACAAGGCAGGTAACCACCGGATGTCGGTTTAAGCTTACAATTTCCAAAAGGCATCGCCGGAGGATCAAAAGTAAGGTCATCTTCTGTTACGGCAAGATAATCGGCTTGTCCGTCGGCATCATTCCAATAGTGTTTTTGATGACTTGTAACTTTGAATTTCGGAAATTTAAACCCTTGATTACATTGGCACATTCCTTTTTGAACAACAAAATATTTTCCATCATGGGCATCAGATCCATCTTCGTTTTCCTTTTTTTTATTTTCCTTTTCCTGTTTTTTCTCTGTTTTTCCAGAGGATTGCTCTTCATGGTACTGCTGTTCTGAAGAATCTTGTGTATCTTGAATGGCTGAAGTCTGATTTTCCTCTTCTGAAGAGTTGATATTGGAAGTCTCTTGATGTTCGGCTTCATTGGTCATCAGCTTAGTATCTTCAGGAATAAGGATCTTCATTCCGGGAATAGGTTCTTGCACGATATCTTCCTCAGAACAGTGGAGGTTATGATAGGTCTTTAGAATGCCTTCATTTTTTAATCTGAATTTTTGGGCGAGTGAACTGAAAGTGTCACCCTGCTGTGTAACATAATTTTTCATATTATCCTTGTGTTATAGTGATATTGTGTTGATGAATAGGCTCTTCCTCATACTTCAGTAATAGGGAAGCTTTGGCATGAAGCAAGTCTTTATTTTTCTTATGAGTGGTGTATTTTAATGTAATCTCTCCTGATACAGTTTCTGTTGCAGCTTTATTGAGCCTTATTCCCCGAATCATTTCCTGTAAATTGTACAAATCTGTTGTTTTTCCTTTTATGGTAGTGATGACAAGATGATCATCTTCATTCTCCTGTTCAATATTCATCTTGCATTGTATAGGAAAGGAGTTTTGGAAAAAATAAAATACTTCTATCCAGTCTGTTTTTTTATGGAACCATTCCATTTTAGGGAATAAGGTCTGGAAGACCAGAGTACTTTGAAATTGCTGCAAAAGAAACTTTGCATCCAATGTATTATTCTCAAATGAATCCATATATTTTTTAGTGATCTCTCCTATATAGAAATCTTCAAGCTCTTTACGTTGGGTAGCAAAAATTGTAGTTATCTTCTTATGATCTGAAAATCCGGTGATTCTGCCTTGATGATCGAGTGTAAATTCAATAGGCATAATACTTTTCATACAGGCAATGGAAAGATCACTTACTTTATCGTCAGGAATATTTCCGTCAGACTTAAAGTCCTTCTGTGCATAGGTAAGAATCGTTTGGTTCTTGCGCAGATTCAGATCGATGATGTAATTAATCTTTACATCCGGCTGAAATGATGTTTCAATAGCTTCACAGATATTATAAGTCTTTGCAAAGAATGAATCTGATAAGACAACAGAAGGAAGATTGTTTTTTCTTTCCTGTTCCTTTTCTTTTTCTGTTTTGAAATTGGTTGGAACAAGCAATATTTTGACTTCATTAAGGTTTTCAAACCATACCCGATCCATTTTCTGACAATGAGAATTGTGAAACAGTTTAAGCTCCTCTCCGGTCATACCTATCCGTGAGGCAACGGATTTCAGCGTATCACCGTTGCGTACCTTATATTCGAAATAATCGATTTCCATTAAATGTGAATTATCTAGTAAATCTATTAAAAAACTGTACTTGAAATTCATTTTGAAGGTTAAATTTTAAAAATTGTAGTAAAACTACGACAACAAATTTTCAAAAACGTTAACTAAACCCACGGTAATTTTGCTTATTTGTGATAAAGAAAACACAACAATTCCCATCTGTTTGCCAATGCCTTAATACAGTGCTATTTCTTTATTTAGGATAATTGTCAATGAATTTTCAGAAGATTCCTTTATTTCAAGAGAGTAATTATGATAGATTTTGTTTTAACCGGTTAATCTGTTCATACATTTTATTAAAGAACTTTTTCCTGTCTCGATTTCCCGAAGTGTTCAATGACTTTGAATTTTTAATCTGGTGTTCAAAATAATTCAGCGTTTCCTGACAGGTTTTAGCATCATTAATTAAAATATATCCAAACATATTTGTAGGTAAAGCAAAAAGCGACTGCTGTGGATGGTGGAAAAAGATATCATTGGAAAGATGCATCAATTCATTTTCATACAAGTGAAACTTTGGATTATTTTCTGTCTTTTGCTCAATGTATTCTATTAACTCTTTTAATTCCAGTAAAATAATCTGTGCTTCATTTTTTTTCAAAAGGTCAGTTTCGTAGTAAAATAAAACCTGTTGCAGAATACTGGAAATAGTCATGTCATTCCATAATTCAGCGACATTTTGTTCTTCATATTTTCTTCTTAATTTCTGAGTGTCAGCTTCAAATTGAGGTGGTGAAAATTGTAAAAAGGGGATAAAAACCTGTTTGGCATTCAGTAAATTCATCCAGACATAGATTTTAAAGCGGGAAAGCAAAGTATCTGAAAGAGTATAGAAAAACGGAATATCCTTTGCCGAATAATAAATGGTCATTTTATCTGAAAGCGGCAGGTTTTCAAAGACGCTCAGATTATTTTGAAAGAAAGACTGGAGATCTTCTGTTTGAGTAACTGCCGAAGTTTTCTGGACTAATATCTGATGATCTGAAGTGAGAAACTGATCCAACGAAATCTGATAATATTTTGCGAGTTCAATAGCTTCTTCAAAACTGAATTTCGCCTTTAGTGAAGTTCTTCTATGGGCTGCATCATAGCTAATATTAAGAATATTGGCGATCTCATCATTCAGCGATTTATCACCGATTTTTCTTCGAACTTCCTTTAATAAAGCTTCCTGGTGCATGGTTTTGTGATTTTCACAAATGTACTATTTTTTTTAATTTTTTTTCACATTTAATACTGGGTTTCCGGCTGGTAATTTTGAAATATAATTTTAAAATAGCAAGTCATGAGAACAACGACTTTAATAATATGCTTTTGTTTATTTCAAGAGTTTGTATATGGACAGGATTCTCTTGTTACCGTGGAAAATAGAATAATTTCATTAACACCATTGGGGGCACAGGTGAAAGATGTCAACGGAGTGGCTGTAGGATTAGGAGGAACTTTATTAGATAATCATGCAGGACAAACTCAGAAAATTAATGGTTTAAATCTTGAACCTAACCCTTTAGGAATTTTCATGTGGATGTTTGCAGATCCGGACAAGCAAAGAGAAGATGGGACTTTTCTCATTGTAAATGGACTTTCAGTTTCTACTGCGGGATATGGTAAAAAAGTAATTCATCATGGATTATCTGTTTCCCTTTATAATTATGGGAAAAAGGTGAGCGGAGTTTCAGTAGCTGGATGGATGAACTCAATTGATACAGGAAATGGAATTTTAATTTCTTTAATAGGAAATAAAACGACTGCAATGAAGGGGGTGGGTATATCAGCTTTTAATGGTTCAGAAAAAATGATGGGAGTACAAATAGGAATTGGTAATCACTCAAATGAAATGAAAGGAGTCCAAATAGGTATTTTCAACAGATCGAAAAAAATCAAAGGGCTCCAAGTTGGAATATGGAACAAAAATGATAAGAGAAGTTTACCCATCATTAATTTTTAAAAATATTACCCATGAAAAATTTACCTTATCTATTGATCCTATTCCGTTTTATCACAGCATTTGTCATTCTGTACCTGGGATATTATATTGGAAATTCAGCGCGTCAATATATTCTGATTCTAATGTATTTTGGTTTACTTACCGATATTTTTGATGGGATTATTGCCCGGAAAACGGGTGTTTCTTCAGAAAAACTACGACGCCTGGATAGTCAGACTGATCTTGTTTTCTGGCTTTCACTGGGAGTTGCTTCTTATTTTCTCAATCCGGATTTGATTATTCATGAATGGAAAAGCATATTGCTGATCTTTATTATGGAAGCGTTATGCTATATTGTAAGCATATGGAAATTTGGAAAAGAAACTTGCACTCATGCTTTTATATCCAAAATGTGGGGATTAAGTTTATTGCTGGCATTTACTTATCTGATCGGTTTTCAGGAAACAGGCTGGGCTTTTAATGTAACAGTGATTCTGGGATTGATTTCCCATCTTGATGTTATTCTGATTGTTATATTTCTTCCTCAATGGCAATATGATGTTCCGAGTTGTTATCATGCCTTGAAAATCAGGAATGGAAAGTCACGAAAAAAGAGCATTTTCTTTAATTAGAAGATTAAATAATTGATTAATGATTTTTAAAGAGGGCGCAATCATCAAGTTGCGCCGTTTTTTTGTAACTTTGCGTCCATTAATTTTTATACAAAAATTTATTATCAACAAATGAAAAAGCAAACGATCAAAGAAATCCTAAAGGATTACAAGAAAGTATTACATCATGACATTACAGTTTACGGATGGGTAAGATCATTCCGTGCTAATCGCTTTATTGCACTTAATGATGGTTCTACGATTAATAATTTGCAGATAGTTGTTGATTTCGAAAATTTGATGAAGAACTTATCAAGAATATTAGCACAGCTTCTTCTCTTAAAGTTGTAGGTGAAGTAGTGGAAAGCCAGGGAGCAGGACAATCTGTAGAAATTGTTGCTAAAAAGATTATTATTTTAGGAGATAACTTTACAGAAGAGCTTCAAAGCACCATTCTTCAGCCTAAAAAGCACAGTTTAGAGAAACTTCGTGAGCAGGCACATTTAAGATTCAGGACCAATTTATTTGGAGCTGTTTTCAGAGTACGTCACGCAGTAAGTTTTGCTGTTCATTCATTCTTCAACCAAAACCAGTTCTTCTATATCAATACTCCGGTTATTACAGGTGCTGATGCTGAAGGAGCAGGAGAAATGTTCGGAGTTACCAACTTCGACTTGAATAATATGCCAAGAACGGAAGAGGGAGAAATTGATTTCGCTCAGGACTTCTTCGGGAAAAAGACCAACCTTACGGTTTCCGGACAGCTTGAAGGAGAAACTGCAGCAATGGGATTAGGAAGAATCTATACATTCGGACCTACTTTCCGTGCAGAGAATTCAAATACTACAAGACACCTTGCAGAATTCTGGATGATTGAGCCGGAAGTTGCCTTCAATAACCTTGAAGATAACATTGATCTTGCAGAAGATTTCCTAAAATATGTAATTCAATATGTATTGGATCACTGTAAAGATGATCTTGAGTTTAGACAAGCGTTTTGAAGAAGAACAAAAATCAAAACCGGAAAAGGAAAGAGCAAAAGAAGGTCTTATCGAAAAGCTTGAAAATGTAATAGCTAAGCGTTTTAAGCGTGTAAGCTATACAGAGGCTATCGAAATTTTAATGAACTCAAAGGAGAACAAAAAAGGAAAATTTGCCTATCCTGTTGAAAGCTGGGGGACAGATCTTCAGTCTGAGCATGAAAGATTTTTGGTTGAAAAACATTTCGAATGTCCGGTTGTATTGTTCGATTATCCGAAAGAAATCAAAGCTTTCTATATGAAGCTGAATGAAGACAACAAAACGGTAGCTGCAATGGATGTTCTTTTCCCAGGTATCGGTGAAATCATCGGTGGATCTGAAAGAGAAGCAAGATTAGACGTTTTAAAACAGAAAATGGCAGATATGCATGTAGATGAGCACGAACTTTGGTGGTATTTAGATACCAGAAAATTCGGTTCTGTACCCCATGCAGGTTTCGGTTTAGGGTTAGAAAGACTCGTTCTTTTTGTAACGGGAATGACGAACATCAGAGACGTAATTCCTTTCCCAAGGACGCCGAAAAGCGCTGAATTCTAGAAAAATAAAAAAAAGCCTTCATCATCAGATGAGGCTTTTTTTATTTTCCAATAGTTTATTATATTAGATGTATAAAGCAAAAATCATGCTAAATGTATTTTTTTATCAAATAAATTTATTAAATTCGTAGAATATGTTATGTTAAAACGCCAATATTAATATGCTTAAACAACACTTACAACTCAAATTAGGACAGAAGCTGGCTCCTCAGCAGATCCAGTTGATGAAGCTTATTCAGCTGCATACTCTTGAATTTGAAGAGGAGTTGGAGAGAGAGTTAGAAGAAAACCCTGCTTTGGAAATTGCCAAGGAGGATTCTAAGGAAGATGAATATTCTTCCCTGGAAGACGCTTATCAGGATGAGGGTACAGAAAGCATTGAAACAGATTTCGACGTTAACGAGTATCTTTACGACGACGAACCAAGCTATAAAACTGCATCCAGCAACTACTCTCCGGATGATGAAGAATTTGACAATGAAAGTCTTTTAACGGAAGGGCAGTCATTATATGATTATCTCACAGAACAAATTCACCTGATCAATATCAATGAAGAAGATCTAAAGATTGCAGAATACTTGATCGGTAACCTTGATACGGATGGATACTTGAGAAGAGAGATCAAATCTATTGTGGATGATCTTGCTTTCTCACAGGGAATTTATACCACTAAGGAAAGAGTAGATGATATTCTTGAAAATTATGTTCAGAAGCTGGATCCACCGGGTGTAGGTGCCAGAGGACTTCAGGAATGTTTATTATTACAGATTGAAAAGAAAGTAAGCTCTGATAAAGCTGTTTCTTTAGCCGCCAATATTCTGAGATTCCAGTTTGATGCTTTAACGAATAAGCATTATAATAAGATTATCCAGAAGTATGATATTGAGGAAGATGATCTGAAAGACGCTTTGGATGAAATTTCAAAATTGTCACCAAAAGTAGGAGGGAACTTTGATACTCAAACAATTACCATCAATCAGGAAATTATTCCGGATTTTGTAATTCAGGTGAAGGATGGGATGGTTATTCCAATGCTTAACAGTAAAAATGCGCCTACATTAAGGGTTTCTGAAGAATATAAAGATATTCTTACAACATACTCTCATGATAAAAATTCTTCAGAGCATAAACAGGCTGCTTTGTTTATCAAGCAAAAATTAGATGCTGCCAAATGGTATATCGATGCGATTAATCAGCGTCAGAATACCTTATTGCAAACAATTACAGCTATTGTTAAGTTTCAGAAAAATTATTTTATTACGGGTGATGAGAAATCTTTGAAACCCATGATCTTAAAAGATGTTGCAGATATTACCGGATTTGATATTTCTACCATTTCAAGAGTGGTGAAAAGTAAATATGCAGATACTCCAAACGGTATCGTCTATCTTAAGGATCTGTTCTCAGACAGCTTAACTAATGATGATGGAGAAGAGGTTTCTACTAAAGAGATCAAAACTCATCTTCAGGAAGTGATTAATAAGGAGAACAAGAGAAAACCATTGACAGATGATGCTTTGGTTGTCATTTTAAAAGAACAGGGATATAATATCGCCAGAAGAACGATTGCAAAATATCGTGAACAGCTCAATATTCCGGTTGCAAGGTTAAGAAAAGAATTATAATAACTTGTAACATATCCAACAATATAAAAAGGTGAACATTATTTGTTCACCTTTTGTTTTATACGATTTGATAAGTATACCTATTAAGAAATAAGGAATACAGTATCACTTATTCTTTTGAAGAGGCTGAATGTATTGATCTGTTTTCCAAATTCTTTATTTTCCCAATACACTTTTCCGTCTTTATAATCATTAACCAGAGCAAAACTGCCACCATTGATTTTTAAGAATGCGATAGCAGGAAAGGGCAGTTCCTCCAGATCTTCATGTTCCAGTTTTACTACCATGGCTTCAATATCAAAATCATCTTTTAATATATTATAAAAACTGAAAAAGGTATAATCTTCCACTGGAATATGGTAGTCTTTTATTTTTTTGGTTTTTATATTTTGTTGTATAAATTTTTTCAGCAAAAAATTAAAAGAGGTTAAGTAGTTATTTTTTTCAATCATAAATGCGGTTAGTTTTTAATAGATATAGTATGCATTTTCGCTGATACGGCTTAGAGGATTTCTTATACTTATCTTATAAGGAATGCTTTCTTCATTTTTAAAATGAAAATCAATCGTACTAATTACCTTTTTACTTTTTCCTATCCACTGATTATCTTTAAGCTTATAAAGAGAAAATTGATTGTAATGAAGATTTTGTTCTAGTATATTGAGAATAACAAGTTTATTTTGATCTTGCGGATAAAATGTAAGATGAGATCTTCCAATTTTATAGGATTGTTCTTCAAGAAAGTTAATATGTTGTTTTTCGGTATAGGAAAGAAGCTTCGATTTGGACAATAGAAACCTGTAATAGATATGTCTGTTGCTTTTCTTTATTTTTTCCCTTATTTTCTTTAAGGAATACGTGAAGGTATTGAACGAATAATTGATCCCCTTTGGAGAAATTGAAAAATTGCCTTTAGATCTAATCGGATCAATAAAGAAATACGGATTATCTTTGACATTGATAAGGTGAATCAATAGGTATTGCTTTTCAGTTATACTATTAACAATATTTCCTTCTATCCAATGATGAATGACTCCTGAATAGGTAAATTCCTGTACTATATTTTTATGATAATACTTAATTTCCTTTTGAAGTTCGAGTCTTCTTAAAACAAGGGTAAAGCTTTCAATTTCTGTAGTAATATCTGTAATGTCTTTGGTGTGAACAAGGTCAAACTCAAAGTTACATTCATCAAAACAAAAGTGTCGCCTATTTTCTAAAATATGAGCGTAATCTTTACTTTGTTTAAAAAGAGTAATGCATTGCTCATTGTTTCTGAATAAAGTAAAGAACCCGGCAGGATAATTTTTAAGAGGCGAGATCACATCATATTTTTTCAGCATTTTCTCGGTAATAAAATATCTGATATTACCAAAAACAATATCAATATCACAATATCCCCAAAAGTCATAATTTTTCAAATACTCCTGAAAAATAAGACCATAAGTAGGTTTAAAATCACATAATTTATAGCCATCCAAAATATTGATGGAAAGATTCAGCTTTTCACTGGCAATTTTACTGAATTCACTTAGATCATTGATTTTTATAAAATGGACATTGGCTATATGAAAAGGAGCTTCCAGATTGGTAAATATGAAAAAATCTACATCCGGATTGTATTTGCAGCTAAACAAAAAGTGACTGAAATAGGAAGGCCAGCTTTTCCCAAAATAACAGTTTATTAAAGCAATTCTAGTCATCCTACGTCAGTTTTTTCATATTTAATAATGAATCATAACTTTTGTGTAAAAAATAATACAGAATAGATTCATAGAGATTAGGTTTTGAGGCAAACATTCTGTTGATGAACATGTGGATATAGCTTACTACTAATGATTCAACCATTTGCTCAGACTGGAGCTGTTTGATCTCAGCAATATAGGGAGCCGTTTTTTTTGTTCTGGTGTTTACTATTTTACTAAAGTCATTATTTTCTATTAAAAGATGAAGGACGCTACTTCTATTATCCCTGTATTTATCCTTTAGAGCTGCTTTAGAATCTTCATCTACCATACTACTATATCCATTGGCAAGCCGGTTCATTATATCTCTCTTTTGAGTTCGACTATATCCAAAATCATCCAGGATTCTATCAATTCCTACAATGGCAAATTTCCAGGTAACTGTTTCTGTTAATTCTGCTTCTTTTAATAAACTGCAAACACATTCACTGTCAAAATGGAAAATACTTTCCATGTGATCAATGGTAGATTCTCCATATCGTTCGATCTCTCTGTTGTAGGTATCCATAACGATTTTGTGGATGATCATTTCCTGAGTCAAATATTTATCAAGCAGCTGATAAACCTGATTTGAAATGTTATGATTCTCAGATGAAGTTAAAAAACGAAGTCTGATATGGTGATCCGGATCGCTATATCGCATGAAAAACCATTTTTTGATAATCCCTTTTTTAATAAGGTTATTGGCAAATTTACAAATGACATTTTTGATAATCTGATCGGTAGCCTTTGGGCTGCAATAGATCTTATAGAAAAGCCATTCGCTTCCTGGAACGAAATTTCTAATTACCGTATTTTTAACAGTAGGAAGTGGCAGTATTTTATTTTTTTTACTGCTTATATTATTCCATGGAATAAGAAATTCATTACTGTGTTTATTTCCATCAATATCTTTTACAATGCTTTCATACTGATGAGATAGGCTTTCAAAAACCCGTATGCTTTTTTCCTTGGTAAGATGATCAAGTAATATTTCCAGGGACACATCCTCATTCATAAATACAGGAAGCTCCATATCTCTTTCTGCAAAAGTAAAGATCTCAGGAATTTTCCTTTCCTTTAAATAATCTCTGAAGGTACTTATAGATGCTTGTTTTCCATTAAAAATTTTCTCATAAGACAGGTGCCATGATGTTCTTGATAAAATAACATTATTAACCATGACCCTTGGAAGATAATCATAATTGGTAAACATCCCCCAATTCCAGGAATAAGAGGGAGTTGTATTCTGATACTGGAGATCACAAAGAAAATGATAAAGAGGTACTTTATGTAAATTATAATTGTGCGCAGACGAAAGACTTGGAATAACTTCTTTATTGTATTTTTTAGAACGAAGGACAATTCTATCATTTTTGATAGAAATCATCAGGTCATTCAGATAAATTGGTTCACTACCAGTGCTGTGAGGAGTAAGAATTGGGATTTCGTATTTTCTTAAACAAGGTCTAAGAAGAATATTTCCAACTCTTGGTTGTGGAGTATGAGCAATTTCGGCAATGATTTGATTTTCAAAGAAATTTTCTTCCTGCAATAAAGCCGCTTTTACAGATTCTTCCAACTGGTCGTCCAGATGACAAAAACGTCCGATAAACGTTGATGATGATGGCCCATCTGTGAATTTATTGAAAATAATAGGTTGTTTTTCCTGATCCTCATAAATTTGTACGAGCGAAGACATTGAAAATGGAACATTTTTATTTTCATGTAAAAATGGTACCAAATCATCCTGTGTAAGCTGTATTGAATGATGATTGTTTTGGACAGCATCAATTAATTTTTTACCTAAAAATTCATTCCATTTTAGAGATCCTCGAACTACATTGGAAGTGTTTTCAGATTTAAACTGAATTCCCTCAATCAAATCAGGAGTGTCATGATCCGAATGTAATGGATAATTGATACCTGATAAGGGGTCAAGTGCTAATAATAAAGGAATTTCTTGCTGATCGTATCTTGCTGTAAATGCTTTTTTGAAATTTTCCAGCTCCTCAATAGTGTCTTCTGTTCCAATTTGAAAAGCTAAGGAAATTACCTTTTTAAAATCTTTAAAGATATTTTTATGAAGTGAATTAGAAGTATTGCCTTTTAATAAATCAGTTTGAAGAATATTTTTCTTGTTGCTTATAATTCCTATGGTATTTAAGATTTGATAAATCTTATCAATAGCATTACCTATTTCGTGGGTTTTATTTACTTCCTGTACAATTTCAAATATGGAAATGAGCTTAGTTATAAGCTGTACATCATCATTATTATTTTTTGAAGCAGGGATCTTTATTTCTTTTAAAAACTGATAGATAGAATCCTGAAAATGTTTGTCAGTCACTTTTGGAGAAAGTTCACTGACAAGAATTTTTGAATCGATAAGTTCATTGATGTAGTCAAAGCTATCTTCATAAGAAATATCCTGATTAACCAATATCTCTATGATGGATGGAAGTTTTAGTCCACTTTGACAAGCTTTTATAATTGAGTTTAGGTATTTATTTTTTTCTGTAGAAATAACTTCATAATTCAGCATTGCAACCTTTGATGTAGGCTCAATATAGCGATATTTGTTTTTAGTGCTGTATATTGTATTGTTGGTATAGAATTTACAGGATTGTCTTATAAATTTTTTTTGCTCTAATCGTTCAACAATATCATGGATAACCTGCATATCTAATCTGGCATGCACTTTATCCTGTTTTTTATCCAATGTTATCAGGGTATGATCATCCCACTGTCCCATGCTTACTCCGGCATTGGTACCAAATGGAATCGTTCTGAAATGAATTCTTAGCCAATACTTAAGTAAAGATTTCTTCATTTTATCAACTTTCTCCTTTGGAAGTTTTTTTTCATCCCAAAGAATAAGCTGGTCATATAAGTCCGGTGAAGATAGATAAATGGCTTTTCGGAAACCCTCTGTATTGATATCTTTTTCCCACTCTTCAATACTTGTTTGTGGAAACGAAGGAGTTCTCAGTACATAAAAGTTTAATCTTTCTATATCGTTGTATTTCATCCTATGTTCATTAAATAAATTTTATCCCAATCCTTAGCTTTGTCAGGATATTGATAATCCAATAATACCATTCCTACTCCGGAAATACCTTCCAGAAGCCCAGTATGCTCCACCCATACATCATTTTTAGGATCATAAGGGAACTTTATTCCTTTTTCCAGTTGTTGTAATGTAATAGACATCCAGTAATCGTGAGCTTCTTTGAGTTCCTCTCGTTGAAAAATTTTGAAAAATTTATTGAAAATATGTGATATTCCCGATGTACCATGACAAATTCCTGTATCGATACAATCATGTGTTGTACTAGAAAATACGCCTGATTTATCCAACCTGATTTTTGCTGAATTTAGAGTCATATAAAGACAGATATCTTTTAAGTTTTCATCCTGCAAAACGGTGTAGGCCTTCCATAGGCTGAGTGCTACACCTAGATCACCATAGCACCATGCCAGCCTGTTTGATAGTTGTTTTTCACCGGTAACGACATTAATTTTTGAAGGAAATATATGGGCTGCATTTTTATTTTCTTCATAGAGGTTTATAAGAAAATTAACCGTTCCTCTGATTAATTTCTCACAGGTTTCTTTCTCACAGTTTTTATGATAACATTCTGCTAAAAAAGAAATGATGGATGGTAAGCCATGAGCCAGACCAAGATCGCAGATATTATCCTCTTTTACTATATGATCAATCCAAAAAAATGAATTGTTTTGTTCATGTTTTAAATGGTCAATATATGACACTATTTTTGCTACTGTGTCAAATCTTTGAATTTCAATGAAATAAAGACCTAATCCAATAAGACCTGTGAATAAATCATATTCTTTTTTGTTTACACAGGTAGCTAGTAATTCTAAGAAAAATTCGATAGAATCTTCTTCTATTGCATCAATATCTTCATCAGTAATAATGTCGGCAGTATGTAAAAGCCTCATAAAATAGGTTACCGCCAGACTGCCACTGGCAAATGAATAATAAGGAGCTTCAGAAGCCAGGTCGATGAGCGTTTCAACTCTTTCAATCTCTACATCCTCATGGTAAAATAATGAATAATAACTACTGCCCAGGCTGAAGGTAATGTTTTCAGCTTTGTCCTCATTGCATTTTTTTGAAATTTCGTTTAGAAAAAAATCAATTTTATCTTTATACATATTGGCTTAATATTTCGATAGCGGTTAAAGAATCTTTGTGTGTTCTGGAGATATTATTAAAGATAAATTCATTGTATCCATAAAGTTCTTTGAACTCCAGAAGTTTTTCATGAAAAAAGTTTCCGTCTCCGATAAGATTTATACTATTTAAATCATTATTGGTACTACTTTTGGCAACTTTTATTGCTTTTTGTTTTGTTTTATGACAGCAGCCAGAAAAGGTCAATACCATTGAAGGTTCTTTTCCATGTTTTGCTTTGTATTCTGCTTTAAAGTTTTGTAACTCTTCTTTTAAATAGTCTTTGTTGGATCCTACATGAAATATAGATCTTGCAAAGTTAAGATCATGCTGTAAAGACACATTCAATCCGGAATGTGAAGAGCCCATATACCATACATCAGGAATATTACCTTTATAAGGCGGAATAATTAAATCTTTTTTAAGAAATTCACTTTCTTCCCTTAAGAAACTTAAGGTAGATTCCAGTTTTGGAAGGAAAGATGAATAGTAGGTATCCTTATCAACACCTGCATTAAAGTATTGAAAATCATATTCACCAACCAAACCTTTTACAAATCCAAGATCTATTCTTTTTGGGTATAAGCTGGACAACAGTTTGTAATTATGAGCTACTCTGAATGGACTTTGCAGAGGCAGGATAATTCCTGCAATTCCTATTTTTATTTTATCTGTTAATCCTAATAAGATGGGAAGGAGCATTTCAGGAGTAGACCAGGCCATATCATGTGCTTTTGAAAAATAATTTTCAGTAACCCAGAATCTTGAGAAACCAATTTCGTCTGCTCTTGTAGCATAATCGATGATGTCGTATAATGACTTTTTAGAATTGTTGAGTGAATTTTCTCTGATTCCAAACTCTAAAAGACCTATTTTTAATTTTTTTGCCATGATAAGCTTTTAAAAGTAGCTACTCCCTGGGGAGTAGCTTTCTTTTGTAAAATGTTCTGATTTAGAATGATCCGCAGATACATGCATTAGAAGATCTAGTACTTCCAGCTGTACATGTCCAGTGTGTACAGTCAGCAATAGATGTGAATGCTAATTTTCCTGCCTTTACAGACTTCATTTCGTCAGAGTTCAATTGTGATAACTTCTCTTTTTTAAGAGTTAACTTTTTTGTAAGCTTTTTGCTCATGGTTAAAAAATTTAAAATTTACCTACTCGTTAGCTTTTCGGTTTCCGCTTTATATGTATTAATTGTAATACCTTATTGATAATGCTAAGTGTATGATATTGTTTTACCCAACAAACTAGTCACGTTTATTTTTACTGTAATTAACATCAATATTTGAAATAAAACTTCCCATGCTGGTCTCCCAATCTCCCTGACTCTGATAATGATATAACAGATCATTTGACAATGTCTTCTTGGCTGATATTCCAAATATGAAATCTGTATCCTCCTGAGGAATACTTTCTACGAGTTGTAAGGTAATAGCGAGTTTATCCAGATGAGTATAGATGAGTTTATATTCCTGAAGATCAATTGTTTGCCATCCTGTTGTGGTGGTTTTGAATATTATATTTTCATTAAGCAGGGATTCATAAGGCAATCCATCCTTAACGCTATATATATTTAACTTTAAAGTAATTTCTTTATATCTTGAACTGGGAATAATATGAAAGCTATAGCTGTTAAGCTTAGTCCAGTTGTAAATATTGAATATTTGACCTTGTTCAATGGTAGGAACGTTTTGATCAAACATTTTAGAGAAGGTAAACATAGGTCTTTTTTTTGCCCCTATTATTTCTCTTTTAGTTTTTTGTCCTGTCAGATTAATTTCCCGAATGGCATTCACTTTTTTGCCTAATTTGATATCAGCATTCTTGATGATTTCATTTACCGTAAGCTTTTTACTTTCATATCCGTTAGCTTCAATAACGACATAATCATTTTTATTCGTGTTATTAGGAATCTCCAAAGAATATTTACCATTGATATCGGTAATCGTACTTACTTTTTCTTTCCCTATACTTATTGAACTATAGGAAACAGCTTCTCTATCTTCATTCGTGACAGTACCCGAAATTTTTTGTGAAAAAACAGGCATAGTAAGTAATAAGGCACAGATGGCCATTACAATCCTCATCGTTAGTTATTAGATTTTAATTATTAATTTTTTCTTGAGCCAATATAGGAATTAATTTGTATTAATCACTATCGTAGGAATAAAATGGTGATATTTTTTTTATTGTATATGTATTATTTGATCATAATATGTGTGTTATTTTTATGATATGTCAAAAAATAATATTGAATTTGTAAATGAGTGAAATCTGTTTGTTGTTATTTATTGAAGGGGCGATTAGCTTGTATATATTCAGAATAATTCTAATTTTAATGATATATATAAATTGCAATTTCATTTTTTATTAAAAAAAATAAAATTCACCTTGAATTAGGTGAATTTTTTGTCTTTTTTATCTCATTTTTTCAACGGAAATATGATTTTTTTACACTGTTAATGCTTAACCGGTATTTTTAGTTATAGATTTTTTACATTTTCCAGTCCCAATTCTTTCATAGAAATCTCCCGCATTTCCACTTTTCTGATCTTTCCTGAGATGGTCATTGGAAATTCATCCACAAATTTCCAGTATTTCGGAACCTTATAATGGGCAATTTTTCCTTTACAATAGTCTAAAAGCTCTGTTTCAGTGATTGTAAATCCTTGTCTTACTTTTACCCATGCCATTACTTCTTCGCCGAATTTTTCACTCGGAATGCCAATGATCTGAACATCCAGAATATGGGTATAGGTATATAAAAAGTCCTCAATTTCTTTAGGTGAAATATTTTCTCCACCGCGAATGATAAGGTCTTTAATTCTTCCGGAAATGGTAATATATCCGTCTTTGTCCATCACTGCCATATCTCCGGTATGCATCCATCGGGCATCATCCAGTACTTTTTTTGTGTTTTCGGGATCATTCCAATACTTCAGCATCACAGAATATCCTCTTGTACAAAGCTCACCATGTTCACCACGCTTCAATATTCTTCCGTTCTCATCAACGATCTTTATTTCGAGATGATCCTGAACCGTTCCCACTGTACTGACTTGTTTCTGCAAAGGAGTCCCAATTAAAGTCTGAGTAGATACAGGAGACGTTTCTGTCATTCCATAACATATACTCATTTCTTTGATATTCATCAGGCTTTCTACTTTTTTCATGATTTCAGGAGGGCAGACTGACCCAGCCATTACCCCGGTTCTTAAACTTGAAAAATCATAAGAGTCGAAATCTTTTACAGCAAGTTCGGCAATAAACATGGTAGGGACACCGTAAAGAGATGTGCATTTCTCATCCGAAACAGCTTTTAATGTAATGTCCGGATCAAAACTATCATTTGGAATGACCATGCAGGCTCCATGAGTTGTACAACAGATATTTCCGATAACCATTCCGAAGCAGTGATAAAAGGGAACAGGAATACATACACGGTCTTTTTCCGTATACTTGAGTCGGATACCAATAAAATATCCATTATTTAAAATATTATGATGGGAGAGGGTAACACCTTTTGGAAATCCTGTAGTTCCTGAAGTATATTGAATATTGACAGGATCATCAAATTGTACATGTTCCTCGAAGCTGTGAAGTACCTCATCAGAAATATCCTGCCCGTTGTTTACAAATGCCTCCCAGTTATCATCAAAGAAATTTCATGCTCCAAAGTTGGACATACTTCCTTGGCATATTCAACCATTTCTTTGTAATTACTGGTCTTAAAGCTTAAAGATGAAAAAATAAAACGAACCTCAGATTGATTCAGTACATAGGTAAGTTCATGGGTTCTGTAAGCCGGATTGATATTCACTAAAATGGTTCCTATTCTGGCTGTTGCATACTGAAGAAGAACCCATTCATAGCGGTTGGAAGCCCATATTCCGATTCTGTCACCGGTCTTAGCTCCTAAAAATATCAATGCTTTGGCAATAGCAGTGGTTTGATTGTAAAATTCCTGGTAGGTAGCTCTGTAATCCTGATGAACACAGACAAGTGCTTCTTGATTGGGAAATTTTTCGACAGTACTTTTCAGATTTCCTCCAATAGTCTGTCCTAATAATGGAACCTCAGAAGCTCCATACACATAAGATAAAGGCATAGTAAAAGATTTGGTGAAATAAAATTAACAATAATATCTTGAACTATCGCCTATGGATGCTAATTTTCCTGTGAATCGATCTCTTTTAGTTGTTTCAGGTTTTTATCAAGTTTCTTGATGATACTTCCGTACACCAGTTTGTAATAAAACCAGATCATAGATACTGCCAATAAAGTACTGACTGTAATTCCAACAATAATAATGGTAAGATTAGAGCTGGTAGGTTGTATATTTTGAGTATTTAAGGTATAAAAAATGAAAGCGATCAATACAAATGTGAACATAAGAAGTAGCACAATACTGATCAGAATAAAGGCATTAACAGTCTTTTTGAAATTAATAATTCGGGTGATAAGCCCTTTGAGATTTTCCTCAATTTTAATTTTTCGGTAATTCTGATAAAACTTCAATACGAAATAGGCTGTAATAAATAAGCTTAAAATTTTGATAGCAAGATAAAAATGTTCAAAGTTATTTTCTACTTCTGTAGCTTCCTGTGCTCCCAATCTTTCTAGGACATTACGGAAACTATCAGATTCTTCTTCCTGAAAGAAATAGAATAATCCCAAAACAGAAAATAACAAGAATTCGGCAACGCTGATCCAGAAAATATACTTTACATAATTGCGTGATTTTCTATTCAACATCTGAAGAATTTCAGTGTTGTCATATTTTGGCTGTACAGGCTGTTCCTGCCATGTTTTTTTAAAGCTATCTAAATCAAATTCAGGCATATTTTTCCATCTGTTCTTTAAGGGTTTTCTTTAATCTGTTCATTTTCACGCGAGCATTAACTTCGGTAATTCCGAGGTTTTCTGCAATGTCCTTGTAAGGCAGATCATCAAGATACATCATGACAATGGCTCTTTCTATATTAGGAAGAGTCTTGATTACAGTATACAAAAGCGAAATTTGTTGTTGCTTTTCATCATCATCTTCCACAAAATCTTTGTGGTTGATATCCAGTTCATTGGTAGGAAGGCTTTTGCTTTTTTTTCTAAAGAGGGTAATGGCTGTATTAAGCGCTACACGGTACATCCATGTTGAAATTTTGGAATTTCCTTTAAAAGAATCATAACTTCTCCAGAGTTGTAATACAATTTCCTGAAAAAGATCTTCTTCATCTTCCAGCGAATTGGTATATAAGCGCGATACTTTAATAATCAAACCCTGATTATCTTTGATAAGCTGCGCAAATTCTTTTTCTCTGGAATTCATAGATGTATAATGGCACGAAGATAATAATAATGTGGTAATTGCGGAAGAATAATTATGGAGAAATCGAAGATAATTGGAAGCCTGAAGCTGGAGGCTGGAAGTTATTTTAGAGATTTATTTTAAAACTAACCTTAAAATATGATCAGGCAGCCTTGAAAAAAATAATATAAAATGTGTGATAGCTCAACCTTTGTACCTTAATAACTTCCAGCCTCTTCCTTCCAGCTTCCGGCCTTTCTATACTTTTACAGTAAAATTTCTGTATCTTTGCACTCGCGAGAAAATCGGCTTGTTGATTTCCCGTTTACGGGAGGTAGGAAAGTCCGGACACCATAGAGCAGCAAAGCGGATAACATCCGTCACCCGTGAGGGTAGGACAAGTGCAACAGAAAGCAAGTACAGTTCGGCTGTAGTGAAACCAGGTAAACTCTTTGCGGTGCAATGGTAAGTATATCGGTTCTTTTCAGCAATGGAAATAGGGGCGGCTCGTCCTGAAAACCGAGGGGTAATCAGCTCAAGTTTTGCAGCAATGTAAGGCGTAGATAAATAACAGGCGCTTCTTCGGGAGTACAGAATCCGGCTTATAGATTTTCTCGTGATTTTATAAAAAAGCTATTAATTCATGAACAAAAAATTATTGACCTTACTCAAAGTAAGCTTATTCTCGGCTATTGCTCTTTCTTGCTCTAGTGGCTCTGATGACATCACCGAAAACAATACTGGTGGAGCTACAGGAAATGCCCTATCATTAATATCTTCAAAGACAGAGGCATCCATTGATACTTCTTTAAAATTTTCTTTTACAGGAGGGACTACTGAACAAATTAATAATATTAATTGGGATTTTGGAGATGGAAATACGTATCATGGAGATAATTCTTTAGATGCTATTTACCATAATTATAAAGCAGCGGGGAATTATACTATAAAGGCAACATTGCTATTAGCCAATGGGAAGAGCGTTGAAAAGACCGTAAAAGTAACAGTTACCGATACCCATATTTTAAAAATTAAAAAGATTACTATTATTTCTATTCCACAGAAAGAAAATAATTTGAAATTGGTTTACAGTGGCGGAGTCTCGCATTGGGAGAACTTTAAAGGCGCTTGGGATGAGAGTAAAAGTTATAATACAACTAATCCTGATAAATTTGCGGATCTATTTATAGAAATTGGAAAAGTATCCTCAGTTCCAGCTCTAAATGATCCACATAATCTGTTAGTGTCACATTTTGAACCCCTATTAACAACAGGTATTTATCCCAATCAAATGAGCTTAGGATTTGATCTTACAGGATACAATGTTTTTATGGGGTATGAAACATTACAGTCTGTAAGTCTGGTTTTTAAGGATAGTGATACCTATAATTCATTATTAGAAAATGGCGGACAAGATGAGTTTATTGCTCTCTATTCAATTCCAATTTCTGAATTTACAGGGACTTCAAAAACATTTAACTATGGAGAACTTTCATTCAAAGTCGATTTCGAAAAATTATAAAAAATAAAAAGCCTCAATTGAGGCTTTTTTTATTCACTTTCCAATTGCTTTTTAGCTTCTTGTAAACTCAGTTTTTCTTTATCTGAAAGTTGAGGATACTTCAAATTCATTTTTTCCAGAGTATCTATAATGATCTGGATTGCTGCCGTTCTAGCAAACCATTTGTTGTCTGCAGGAAGCACATACCAGGGAGCATGATCCTTTGATGTTTCGTTGATTGCTGTTTCATAAGCTTCCATATATTGATCAAATAAAGCTCGCTCCGGAAGGTCTCCCGCAGAAAATTTCCAGTTTTTTTCCTGTTCATTGATTCTGTCTAAAAGCCTTTTCTTTTGTTCATCCTTAGAAACATGTAGGAAAATTTTGATAATGGTTGTTCCGTTTTGAGCAAGATGTTTCTCGAAGTTTCTGATGCTTTCATAGCGGTTTTCCCAGAATTTATTGTCAAAATCCTTTACAGAAGACCAAGTTTTTTCACTTAAATTATATTCAGGGTGAACTTTGCACACCAAAACACTTTCGTAGTGGGAGCGGTTGAAGATTCCGATCATACCTTTTTGAGGCAAAGCCAGATAATGTCTCCAAAGAAAATCATGAGAATATTCTTTTGAACTCGGGGTTTTAAAACTGGTTACATTACATCCTTGTGGGTTTACTCCTCCAAAAACATGTTCTATCATACTGTCTTTTCCGGCTGCATCCATAGCCTGAAGCACTACTAGAAGAGATTGGCTTCCGTCAGCATACAGTCTTTCTTGTAGTTCACGAAGTTTTTCTTTTTCCTGAATTAATAATTGTGTTCCTTCTTCTTTGGTAAGTTTTCCCTTATAAGAAGTAGACGCTTTTTTTATTGAGAATTTTCCACTTACCTTAAAGTCATCTGAGAAATTGGTGTCCATATATTTTTTTATTTAAAGATAAAAGATAAAAGATAAAAGATAAAAGATAAAAGATAAAAGATAAAAGATAAAAGATAAAAGATAAAAGATAAAAGATAAAAGATAAAAGATAAAAGATAAAAGATAAAAGATCTTGTCGTTAAACAACTATTTCCCCATATGCATATCCATTCGGATATCAACATCAATAGGGGGCGGGCTTTAGCCCGGCCAATCAAATAAATAAATCATTAAATTCCATTGGCTTTAGCCAAAACTTAAAAAAAACTGTTTACATCCGGTAGAATATTTTTAATGACTATTAAATATAACAAAAAACCGCCTCAATAGAGACGGTTTCCTTATTTTTAAGTAGAGAATTACTTCGCAGCAGCTTTTTTAGCAACTTTTGCAGCTTTTTTCTCAGCTTTAGCAGCTTCTTTCTGCTCAGCCGGAGTTAATACTTTTGCTTCAGGAGCATTAGCATCTACATTTCCTTTGATGTAGATTACGCTTCTGCTGTTAGCAGGGTCGTTAGAGAAAACTTCAATCATTTTGTTGAATCCACCTGTAAGAGCAGTGTTATATCCAACTTTGATCTTAGCAGATTTTCCTGGCATGATCGGATCTTGGCTGAATTCTGGAGTTGTACATCCACAAGATGGTTTTACATTTGAAATGATCAAAGGCTTATCACCAGTGTTTGTTACTGTAAAGAATCTTGTACCATCAGAACTAGGCTTAATGTTACCATAGTCGAAAGTAGTTTTATCAAACGTAATCGTTTGTGCAGATGCTAGTGCAAATGTTCCAAATAATGCAATTCCTGCAATTAATTTCTTCATATTCTTGAATGTTAATATGTTTGTTAGATAAATTTTGTGAAACAAAGTTAAAAATTATTTTAATTCATGCTTAAAAATTTTTTTCTTTAGACTATTTTTGCAAATTGCAAGCCAAAGAAATAGAATTTATGCAGATTTCAGAAAAGTACAATCCACAGGAAACAGAACAAAAATGGTACAATTACTGGTTGGAAAACAAATATTTCCACTCAGAGCCTAATGATAAACCACCATATACCATTGTAATTCCACCACCAAACGTGACAGGAATATTACACATGGGACATATGTTGAACAATACCATTCAGGATGTTCTGGTCCGTCGTGCAAGAATGCGCGGGTTTAATGCTTGTTGGATTCCGGGAACAGATCACGCTTCTATTGCTACCGAAGCTAAAGTTGTTGCTAAATTGAAGTCTGAAGGAATCAGCAAGTCTGATATCACCCGTGAACAATTCCTGGAGCACGCTTGGGAATGGACAAATAAATACGGAGGAACAATCCTTGAACAACTTAAAAAGTTAGGATGCTCTTGTGATTGGGACAGAACCCGTTTCACTTTAGAAGATAAACTTTCACAACAGGTTATCAAAAGCTTTGTAGATTTATATAACAAAGGTTTGATCTACAGAGGATACAGAATGGTAAACTGGGATCCGGAAGCGAAAACCAATATTTCAGATGAAGAGGTAATCTTTAAAGAACAGAATGGAAAATTATATTATTTAAAATATAAAGTTATAGGGTCTGATGAGATCCTTGTTGTTGCAACTACACGTCCTGAAACTATTTTTGGAGACGTTGCTATTGCTGTAAATCCAAATGATGAACGTTACAAACATTTAATAGGAAAATCTGTATATGTTCCGATAGCATTAAGACAAGTTCCAATTATTGGAGATGAGTATGTAGATATTGAATTTGGAACAGGAGCATTGAAAATTACACCAGCCCATGACTTAAATGATTATGAGATCGGGCAGAAGCATGGTCTTCCTATAATTGATGCTTTGGACGATGATGGAAACTTGAATAAGGAAGGACTTCATTACGCTGGAAAAAATAGGTTTGATGTAAGAAAGGAAATTGTTAAAGAGTTGATTAATCTTAATCTTTTACTAAAAGCAGAAGATTATGTAAATAAAGTAGGAACATCTGAAAGAACAGGAGCTGTAATTGAACCTAAGATTTCAGTACAGTGGTTCCTTAAAATGTCTGAAATTGCTAAGCCTGCATTGGATGTAGTAATGGATGATGAAGTAAATTCTATCCTGAAAAGTTTAAGAATACTTACAAATACTGGATGGAAAACATCCGTGACTGGAATATTTCCCGTCAGCTTTGGTGGGGACAACAAATTCCAGCCTATTATTATGGTGCAGGAGATGAAGATTTTGTAGTTGCTGAGACAAAAGAAGAAGCTCTAGAATTGGCAAAACAAAAGACAGGAAACCAAGACTTAAAGGGAGAGGATCTTAGACAAGATGATGATGCTTTGGATACCTGGTTCTCTTCATGGTTGTGGCCAATGTCTGTATTTGATGGATTATTGGATCCGGAAAATAAAGATATCAATTATTATTATCCTACTTCTGACCTGGTAACCGGACCGGATATTATTTTCTTCTGGGTAGCAAGAATGATCATGGCTGGATTGGAGTATAGAAAAGAAGTTCCGTTTAAGAATGTTTATTTCACAGGAATTGTAAGAGATAAGCAGAGAAGAAAGATGTCAAAATCTTTAGGAAACTCTCCGGATCCACTTGAATTGATGGATAAATATGGTGCTGATGGAGTTCGTGTAGGAATTCTATTAAGTTCCGCAGCAGGAAATGACCTTCTTTCGATGAAGATTTAATGCTTCAGGGAAGAAACTTCATGACCAAGATCTGGAATGCTTTCCGTTTGATCAATATGTGGAATCATGAGGATAAGCCAGCAATTGCTACCGATAATCAAGCCATTGAATGGTTTGAAAATAAATTAAATAAAACCATCATTGAGATCAATGATCAGTTTGAGAAATTTAGAATTTCTGATGCCCTTCATTTGATCTATAAATTAATTTGGGATGATTTTTGTGGTTGGTATCTGGAAGCAATTAAGCCTAACTACGGAGAAGGTATTTCTAAAGAAGTTTATCATAAAACAATATATTTCTTTGAAGAATTGATGAAGTTACTTCACCCGTTCATGCCTTTCTTAACAGAAGAATTGTGGCAGACGATTTCAGAAAGAAATATTGAGGAGGCTTTAGTTGTCGCTCAGCAGAAAGAAGCTGCTGCATTTGATGAAGCTATCATTAAAAACTTTGAAACGGCGGCAGAATTGATTTCCGGCGTTAGAAATTACCGTCAGACAAAAGGGATTTCACCAAGAGAAGGAGCAGAAATATATACCAATGCTGCTGAATTTGCTAATGAAGCCGTAATAAGAAAACTGGCCAACGTTTCTGAAATTCATTTTGGGCAAAAAACAGATAAGCCAAGCTTTACATTCCTGGTAGGAGCAACGGAAGTTTCAATTCCTTTAAGTGAAAACTTAGATTTAGGAGAAGAAAAAGCTAAAACTGAAGAAGAATTAAAGTATCTGAAAGGATTTTTAATTTCAGTAGATAAAAAGCTTTCCAACGAAAAGTTTGTGGCTAATGCAAAGCCTGAGATTGTTGAGGTGGAGCGTAAGAAGCAAAAAGATGCTCTTGATAAGATTGCAATCTTGGAAGAGAAGCTGAAAAGTTTGTAAATTTAAAATAAAGACAACACGTTGTCTTAATATCAGGCTGGGTACAGATGAATAACTTGTATCCAGCCTGATGGTTTAAAGAAAAGATATAAGATGACACATATAGAAAACATAAAGAAGCTATTTTCGAAGGACTTTGTAGAAAACCCCTTGTTGGAAAGTTTTGAAATAGGAAAAATTTATCTCTCCAGTGGCAAGCTGGTGGCGTGTGATCCTTTGATCACGAATGATATGCTTCCTTTTTCCACAACGTTTCCGAAAGGAGAATTTTCAGTGATGTTGCATAAGGAGAAAGACAGCAATTGTGTAGCGTATGCAGAAATTATTTTTAATGCTGCAAAAATTACAGATTGGAAACTAGCGACTACTGCTGGACAGAATATAAAAGAATTGGTAGAAGGAGAGGTTTTTGGATATCCTGTAGAAAGCGGCATGGGATGTTTCATGGATGTTGATACTCAAAATAGCCTTAATCAACTGGAGCAAAAGCTTTATAACAATAAAGGAGCAGATTTCATGGGTATTTATGAAGAGTTTTTCCATGGGCATTTCTTTGATGAAAAAGGAGCAATAGATCAATATGCATTTTTAAAACCTTCAGACGATCATCCTGGAACTATATTAGCTTTTGAGACGGGATATGGAGAAGGTTTTTATGCCAGCTATGTTGGTTATGATAAAAATCAATCACCAGTGAAAATTATTACAGAATTTATTGAAATAAGTTAGGTAAAATTATTTATTTTTGGCACGGAATTTAGTCTGTTATAATTTTTAAACTAATATCAAACACAATGAATTTCTCATCAGAACAACCCAAAATTATCATTGTAGGAAGCTCCTCCATAGATCTTGTTTTGGAAACCGATAAACTTCCCTTACCTAATGAAACCGTACTGGCTGTTAATTCAGAGAGCTATTTTGGTGGGAAGGGTGCCAATCAGGCTGTAGGAACCGCAAGATTAGGGGCTAGTGTTTATTTTATAGGTTGTGTTGGAATGGATCCCCTGGGGCAGCAAATTATGAGAAATTTGGTGGGTGAAGGCGTTAATGTAGGCTTTGTACATGAAACAGACAAAGAGTCAACAGGTACAGCGTATGTCACAACGTGTGAGGGAAATGCGGCTATTGTTGTAGTTCCTGCAGCCAACAAATATCTTAAAAAGTCCCATATTGATGAAGCTGACCGTTATTTCCATACTTCTGATCTTGTCCTTGTGCAGCTTGAAGTTTCCTTGGAAGTAGTGGAGTATACTGTACAGAAAGCTAAGAAATATGGTAAAAAAGTAGGCCTATATGCTTCACCTGCAATGAGAGTGAGTGATGAAGTTCTGGAGCAGGTAGATTTTATTGTAGCTAAAAGCAATGAACTTTTTATCATTTTTGGAGAAGAAAAGAGAGAAGAGGTTCTTAAGAAATACTTCAATAAGGTATTTGTAAGAGACGATACCAATTCTACGATTTATTTTGATGGTACAGAGATGAAGTATTACAGAAAGAATAAAGAAAAGACCGTTTATAAGATGGGAATGGGTGATGCATTTACTTCAGGATTTGCTATTGCTCTTTGCCATGGGAATTCTATTGAAGACTGCGTGAAATTTGGAAATGAAGTTTCATCAAGAGTTTCAGGAAGTAAAGGATCACAAACCGGATTACCAAGAATGGCGGATTTCTTTTCTTAAAGCTATTTACGGCATATCGAAAGTTTAAAACTAAACGTAAAAATATACTGAAAATGTCCACTTTTATAGTGGATTTTTTCTTTTACTCCTATGGAAAAACTAATACTCACCACAGAAGACCATGCTTCCCTGACTGCCCATCTTTTTCAGCCCGAAAAAAGTAATGGAAAATTATTACTTATCAATTCTGCAACAGGTGTAAAACAGCATGTCTATTTTTCTTTTGCTACCTATTTTTCAGAACAAGGATTTACGGTAATTACTTATGATTACAGAGGAATAGGTTTTTCTAAACCGAAGAATATGAAGGGGTTCCATGGGTCTATGAGAATATGGGGTTCAAAGGATTATAAAGCAGTAACCACATACATTCAAAATCAGTTTTCGGAGTATAGAAAGTTTTGTTTAGGACATTCGGTAGGAGCGTTAATATTAGGAATGAATAAAGACTCTGAGATATTTGAAGAATTGATATTTGTAGGAACTCAAAATGCTTTTGTAGGTAACCTCAGATTGAAAACAAAGATTGAAGCATATCTGGGTTTTGGGATTGTACAGCCGCTAACAACTTCATTATTAGGGTATTTTCCTGCAAATTGGTTTGGGCTTGGAGAAAGTCTTCCAAAAAATTGTGCGTATGACTGGAGAACCTTAATTTTAAACAAAAAATCAACCAACAGACTGTTGGAGAAAATTGATGATTATTCTAAAAATTTAACGCAGAAAGTTTTTGTAATCCGTGCGGAGGATGATGTCTGGCTGACAGAAAAAGGGGTAATGAGTCTTTTAAACAATACTTATCCTAATCTTAGGCCAACATACAGACTGGTAAAAACAGCTGAGTCTGAGAAAAGAGAAATTGGGCATGTTAATTTTTTTAGAAGTTATAATCATAAGCTCTGGAATATTATTTTAAATGAACTGATAGATTAATGAAAAGTACAATAGACAACACAATAGAATTTGTAAAAGAAAAATTAGAAGGAGCCGAAGCGGGACACGATTGGTTCCATATTGAAAGAGTGTGGAAGCTCGCTAAAAAAATAGCAGAAACAGAAGACTGCGACTCCAATGTAGTTGAATTGTCTGCATTATTGCATGATATTGCAGATCCTAAATTTCATAATGGAGATGAAACGATAGCCCCAAGAATTTCAAGAGAATTTTTAGAAAAACAAAATGTTCCCAATGAAACGATTGAAAAGGTTTTGTTTGTTATTGAAAATATTTCTTTTAAAAACAGAAGCCAAGCACCGGAAAATCCGTCTATTGAATTGAAAATTGTACAGGATGCTGACCGTATTGATGCTATTGGTGCGATAGGTATTGCCAGAACATTCAATTTTGGAGGGTTTAAAAATAATCCGATGTATGATCCGAATGTTCAGCCTGATCTCAATATGTCAAAAGAGGAGTACAAAAAATCGAATGGAACAACAATCAATCATTTTTACGAAAAATTATTACTTCTAAAGGATTTGATGAACACAGAACATGGAAAAAAAATGGCTCAGGAAAGACATGATTATATGCTGAATTTCCTTGACCAGTTTTATAAAGAGTGGAATGTAGATTAATATTCTCTCAAAAATTCTGAAATGAGTATCTTTGCATTATGGTATTTTTCATTCTTGTTATCTTTTGGGCGTGTATATTTTCTTTGATTTTATATAAAGTAAAATCGGGAAGACTGTCAAAATGGGCAAGACTGTTCCGTATTGTGACAGTAGTTTCTTCGATTTCTATTTTTACGTATTGGTTTATTAAGAAAAGTGCAGTGGCGTTTGTTGATAATTCCGTAGGATTACAGGTTATTAATAAGCTTCCGCAAGCATTGGATTTCTATCTGATCAACGTCAACAAAATTGATAAAAATACCAAGCTTGAGCCAAAACATATTGGGAAAATACGTCCGGAATATTACAGAGTAGAATATCTGAAAATGGATAAATCTGATGAATACTGGATTGTAGGTTATCTTGGAAAGAAGAATCTGGTTTATTTTTCGCAACATTCTGTTCCTAATAAGAATATTGATCAGATTGTAGAAGTACAGAATTATATCAACCAAAGTATGAAGCTGTCTGAAGCTGCCAAAAAACAGGTAGATGCCTACAATTATGAAAATACAAAGCTGGGAATCTGGATCACTTTGGATTTTCTGCTTTTATTTCTCAATCTGGTATTGCTTCTGAAGAAAAATAAATAAGAAACTAAATTTATATATTCTCTCGCAGATTTTACTGATCCGGCAGATGATTAAGTTGTATTAATCTGCTTTATTCGTAAGATCTGCGAGAGTTTTTTTATTAAGGATAATCCAGAATGAGCATAATTTGTTCCTTATATTCTTCTGGACACCCTTTTATTAATTTGTCCTTATTTTGTTTACTGATCTTTTGAGGCTCCAGCCATTCTGTTTTATTGGAGTCCAGACTGTGGTTGTCATATACTCTTTTTATAGTATGGTCTTCGTAGAAGATATATTCATCTCCAAGCCAGTTGCTGGAGATACTGATTGTACAAATTTCCTTTTTCATGACATTTATTTTTTTAAGTATGCTTTATTCATGCAAATAGAGCATTACTCTAATGTATAAATTTTTCCGTTATGAAAAGGTTTTTATTGTGATTCGACCAGTAAATTAAAATTAGTCTATTTAAAATTTTAACTAAAACAAACTTCCTGTACTTCCAGTAGCCATTTGGGGAATATGGATGTCCGTTTTCCAATCTTCATTCATTTTTTTGATAAAATAAGCGGAAAGAAGGGGAGATGCTTTTTCAATATTCTGGTGAACAAAGAAATATAGATTTTGGAGACCTTCTTTTTTCCATTGGGTAAGATGTTTTAACCAGTCATCCAATCTTTCGTAATCACTTTCTGCATTGGCTCCTACATAACGGATGAATGCATTGGGAGTAGTAAGACGCATGTGGAGCATATCTCTTCTTCCTGCAGTATCTACGATAATGTTGGTGATATTATGGGCTTCAAAAAGCTCACATGTGGTATTCAGAATTTTTTCGTTGGTAAACCATTCTGTGTTTCTGAGTTCTATAGCAAGAGGAACTTCTTTAGGCCATTCTTTGACAAATTTTTCCAACCTGTCATAATCTTTCGGCTTAAAATTATCATGAAGCTGAAGAAAAGCCATTCCTAATTTTTCATCAAAATTGATAACTGCAGAAGCAAAGTGAGTCACAGGATCTGTAATATCAATGAGTCTTCTGAAGTGAGAAACAGTATTGGTAATCTTAGGGAAGAATTTGAAATTCTCTGGTGTTTTTTCTTTCCATGTTTTCACCTGATCAGGAGTAGGCATTCCGTAAAAGGTAGCATTTAATTCAATGGAATTAAATTGAGTGGCATAATATGTTAGCTCATCCTTAGTTCCTTTAGGATAGAATCCTTTAAGGTCTGTTTGTTCCATTTTGCACATCCAATGGAAATGTTTTCAAGCCCTTTTTTATTAAGGCTCAAAATTTCTTTGGTTCTGGAGTGATCTTTGGGAAGGGTGAAGTCTATTTTTGATGGGTCTTCTACTTGTCCGAATTTCATATTAAGCGATTTTAAACTTTAAAATTAAGCATTTTTTTGCTGTAATCTTCATGGAAAGAACGAAAAAAGATATCATCAATCCCTTATGTATATTAAGTTTTTTTTAAGGAAATATTAAACTTTGTGTTACGCTATGTTAATTGTATGTTACCATACTTCATGTTTTATCAATCTAATTTTACGGCAAGTTTTGTAGCATTAAAAATTATGAAGAAAAAAATGATCTGTGCATTTGCTTTATTATCTTTTGGGTTTGCATTTTCACAGGAGACCAGCTCTAAGATTTTTGGAAGATTAAAAGGAATATCTTCCGAGGTTACTGTGAAGGTAGTACATATTCCTACCAATAGTACTTTTGAAACTAAAAGTAATAGCAAAGGACAGTTTAGTTTAGATAACCTTCAACCGGGAGGGCCTTATAGAATTGAGATATCTGATGGTTCACAGGTTATTTATGAAAATCCTAATCTACAACTTTCTTTAGGAAGCAATGACTTGCCAATAGTAGAAATTGGTAGCAAAGAGAAGTCTATTGATGAGGTAAAGATTACTTCAAAAAAAGCTAACGTAAAATATGGAGTTGGGATCAGCCAGGCGCAAATTTCAGGACTTCCAAATATTAACAGAGGAATACAGGATGTTACTAAATTGGTACCCCAAAGTGCCAATAACTCTTTTAATGGAACTAATTTTCGTTATAATAACGTTACGATTGATGGTTCCATCAATAATGATGCGATTGGTTTCAGTCCTTCATTAGGGGGGCAGACTGGAACTTCAGGAATGCCTGGAAGCAGTACTCGTTCTAATTCTATTAGCTTGGATGCTATTCAGGATGTACAAGTGTACATCGCTCCTTATGATGTGAAGCTGGGAAATTTCTTGGAGGAAGTATCAATGCAGTGACCCGAAGCGGAAGTAATGATGTGACAGGTTCCCTGTATGTATATGGGAGAAATGCGGCGATTACCGGAAGAAACAGAGTAGGTGATAATTCCAAAATGCCAAGTGATTTTTCCGATTTTATATATGGTGGGAGAGTAGGTCTGCCTATAGTAAAAGATAAGGTTTTCTTATTCACTAACCTGGAATATACCAAAAGGGTAGATCCGATATTTTATAATGCCAATGATCCTAATGCGCTGATAGATGAATCTGTTGCCCGAAAAATTTCAGACTTTGTACAGCAGAAATACGGATTCAACGTAGGGAGCTTTAATGGATACAATAACTTTTCTGAAAGTGCTAAACTTTTTAATAAGTTAGATTGGAAGATCAACGATAAACATACTTTATCCATCAAAAATAATACGGTATTTTCGCAAGCATCCAACCTCGAAAGGGATGGTGCTAATTTCAGATTTGCCAGTATGGATTTCGTTCAGAAGAATACAGCATCCACAACAACCCTTGAGCTGAAAAGCCGATTTAATGATAAATGGAGTAATAACTTAGTAGTGGGATACTCTTCGATTCATGATTATAGAGATCCAACTTCGGGAAATGTGATGTTTCCACAGGTTGAAATCAGCCATAACGGAGGAACCATTTTATTGGGGAATGATAGAGAAGCCACTGTTTTCAACATGAAGCAGAAAACTTTTGAAATTACAGATAACCTTACTTATAAAACCGGAAACCATACTTTCTTGCTAGGAACTCACAATGAATTGTATAATATCAATTATGGTTTTGTAAATGCTTTGAACGGAAGGGTATCTTATGGATCACTTGCTGATTTTTATAATGGTATTCCTGCAAGGGTAAGAGGAACCTATCCTTTTGGGGGAAATAGCAGACAGGATCTTTTCAACAATCCTTATGCTCAATATAAAGTAAATCTTCTTTCATTATACTTGCAAGATGAGATTAACTGGGGAAGAGTAAGGCTTTCACCGGGAGTAAGAGTAGATTATACAGACTTACCTAATAAGCCACAACTAAGTCCACTTGTTAATCAATCTCCTCAGGATCCTTATTTCGGAAATACCTATAGCTATACTCCGTTAAGCCAGTTAACGAATAATTATCTTAACAAACCTACATTATCTCCAAGAATTGGATTTACCATTGATGTTACGGAAGACAGGTCTATGGTATTAAGAGGAGGTTCCGGTATTTTTGTAGGAAGAATTCCATTCGCATGGTTAGGATATGCTTATTATAATGACGGAGTTGGTTTTGGAAGTTATGATATTAATAAGCCAACTGCAGGACAGATTGGTCAGTATGGTGATCCATTGGTTGGCACTAATCTTCCAACTTGGCAGAACCCAACACAAGACCCAAAATCATCTAAAGTACAGGTTGACCTTATTGATAATAACTTTAAAATGCCAAGAGTCTGGAGAAGTTCCCTTGCATTTGACTATACTCTGGCAGGGTATAAACTGACATTGGAAGGTATTTATACGAAAGTACTTTATGACTTAAAATTCCAACAGGTGAATAAAACGGATAATGTGACGTATTATAGCTATGATGTGAACCATGAAATGCCGATTTATACAACCAATATCAATAGCAAATTTTCTAATGCCTATCTTTTATCCAATACAAAAGAAGGATACCGTTACAACCTGACGGCCCAGATCTCAAAATCATACAACTTCGGATTTAATTTCTTCGCAGCTTATACCTACGGAGATGCCAGAGATATTACTAATGGTATCAGAAACTCTATGGAAAGTAACTGGCAGATGAACCAATCGTTAACACCCAATGAACCTCAGCTGACAACTTCCAATTTTGCGATCAAGCACAGAATCGTAGCCAATCTTGGATATGCTTTTAATATTTCTAAATCAAACAGATTATATACCAATGTGTATTTTAACGCACAGTCAGGAAACCCTTTTTCATGGGGATTTATAAACAACACAATTGCCAATACGGGACAAGCTGCTGGTCTTGCTTATATCTTTAAAGATGCTACTGAAGCTGCGAAATATATTGTTCCTGTAAAAGATGCTTCAGGAAATGTACTGGTAAGTGCTCAGCAACAGATTGCTGATTATGAAAATTATGTTAATAATAATTCGTATTTGAAGTCAAGAAGAGGGAAGTTTACAGAAAGAAATGGAGATAATACTCCTTGGAACATTCAGGCAGATATTCGAATTATGGATGAAATAAGATTGAGCGAAAAATCTAAGAATACGCTTCAGATCTCTCTAAGCATCATCAACTTTACGAATTTATTGAATAAAGACTGGGGTAAAGTTTATTTTGTGCCTAATACCTTCAATTCTACAGCGAGTGTAGGGCTTTCCAAAGTTGGAAATATAGCTACAGGACAGCCATCAGCCGGAGATCCTACTTACAACTTCAAAACCCCTGGCCCTGCTTATACAATCGATCAGTTTGCATCACGATTCCAAGCTCAAATAGGGGTAAGATATAACTTCTAATGAGTACTTTTTTATATTATTCAATATACTTCTTTTTCAAAGGCTCGGATTTTCTTTCCGGGTCTTTTTTATGAGTAATAATAAATGATCGAAGATGTTAATTTATTCATTATAACAAGGCCATTATTTATTTATTTATTTATTTATTTATTTATTCAATTCAATAGGAACGGGCTTTAGCCCGTTTTATAAATAATATTTCCAATGGCTTTAGCCAAAACCTATTATTCGGAAGAAGAATATTATCAATAAAAAAGCACACCTAAAAAGGTGTGCTCCACTATATAATGTGTTTATTATTTGATCTTATGCTTCACAGCTTGAACATGATACAAAGTTCACCATCATTTCTTTTGAAACAGAAGAACTTCTTTGATAGTAAAGAGTTTTTACTCCTTTTTTCCAAGCTTCGATATACAAATAGTTTACATCTTTTACAGGCATTGTAGAAGGAATCTGAAGATTCAGTGATTGTGCCTGGTCAATATATTGCTGTCTTTGTGCAGCCTGAGAAATGATCTCCATTGGAGAGATTTCCTTGAATGTTTTGAATACTGCCTTTTCTTCAGGAGTAAGCTCATTCAGGTGCTGTACAGAACCATGGTTCAACATGATAGTTCTCCATGTTTCCTCATTATCCAGCCCTTTTTCTTTCAATAATTTTGCAAGATATTTGTTCTTACGCATAAAGTTTCCTTTAGCTAGACCTGCTTTGTAATAGTTAGAAGAGAAAGGTTCAATTCCAGGAGAAGTTTGTCCTAAGATAGCAGAGCTTGAAGTGGTAGGAGCAATAGCCATTGTCGTGGTATTTCTTAATCCATATCCTTTCAATACTTCCGGTTCTCCATAGATGTTGGCCAATTCTCTTGACGCTTGTTCAGCCTGTTCTTTGATATGTCTGAATGCTCTTGCATTGAACTGAGTCGCTTCAAAGCTTTCAAACGGAATCATATTTCTGTAGATAAGAATGGTATCCTAAAACCCCTAATCCAAGAGCTCTGTGACGCATTGCGAAGTTTCTAGCTCCTTGTAAGTAGTAGTTTCCTTCAGTTTTATCAATGAATTCAGATAATACAGCATCCAGGAAGTAAACTGCTAATTTAACAGCATCTGTATCTTTCCACTCATCGTACAATTCAAGGTTCATGGAAGAGAGACAGCAGATAAATGATTCTTCCATTGTAGAAGGAAGCATGATCTCAGAACAAAGGTTACTTGCATTCACCGTCATTCCATGGTCTTTATATACTTGTGGTTTGTTTCTGTTTACGTTATCGGTAAAGAAAATATAAGGAAGTCCTTTTTGCTGACGGCTTTCCAATACTCTTGCCCAAACTTTACGTTTGTCCATGTCACCATCAATCATATCCTGCATCCAGTAATCCGGAACACATACTCCGGTGAACAGGTTTTGAATTGGGCTACCAATATCTTTAATGGACAAGAATTCTTCAATATCTCCGTGGTCAATGTCTAAGTAAGCTGCAAAAGCTCCTCTTCTTACGCCTCCTTGAGAAACAACGTCCATTGCGGTATCAAAAAGTTTCATGAAAGAAACCGCTCCGGAAGACTTTCCGTTATCTGTTACGGCTGTACCTCTGTTTCTAAGCTCTCCAAAATATCCTGAAGTTCCTCCTCCGATTTTTGTCTGCATGATCACTTCACCCATTTTGTGAGTAATTCCTTCAATACTGTCCGGAATGTGAGCGTTGAAACAAGAGATAGGAAGACCTCTCTCGGTTCCCATATTAGCCCATACAGGAGAAGAGAAACTGATCCATCCTTTTGTGATCATTTCTTTGAAAGCTGGCTGAAGTTCCGGCTTGTATAATCTTTTCGCAGCAGCAGTGGTAATTCTGTCGATAGCTCCGTCTACCGTTTCACCTTTCAACAGATATCCTCTGTTTAGCATTTGCTCAGACTCTTCATTGAGCCACCATATATTTGAATTTTGCTCTTCCATAGATGTTATATTTTCGAATTCCGGAGTGAGATTGTCACTCCGGAATTTCGTTTTTTTTATATTATTGATTGTAAAAGTTCTACTTTGTGAGAGTCGTTCAGTCCACTTTCATCTCTCAATCTTTGAAATTCCTTAAAAGACGGAACATTCAAAACTTCATGCTGAACTTCTTCATTAATGTAGTTTGAATAATGTAGAAAAGTAGCACCATCCTCCTTTACAAAAACCTTATATTCAAATGTTGATTGATCTAAATTTTTAAAATCATTCAAAAACTTTTGAATATGGACTTTATTTGCAGGAACAAATTCAGGATTTACGGTATAGCTTACTATTACATTAATCATAGTTGTATTTGTGTTTATCTTGATTTAAAAGCTCACTTTCCTTTCGGAAAATAAATGTGCTAATACTATCTGCTTTGACGCTCGCTTCGCTCGCGCCCTTACATTAGAACAAATCGTTCGCTGTAATACTTTTATCGTGTTTCGTGTAATCCACAGGTCTTTTTGCAAAGAAATCATCTAATGAATTGGCAAAAACTTCTTCCTCGAACCAAACCATTGGTCTGTATTGTTCCGGAGTGATGTTGTATCTTGTTTTCATGTTGATTTTCTTCAAGCTGTCATCTACACGATATTTCATGAAATTCAATAGATCTTCTTTAGATACGTTGTCTATTTCTCCTAATTCGAAGATCCAGCTAAGGATATCACCTTCTTTTTCGATAGATTCGTCTACAAGGGTGTAAATATCTTCAATATCGCTTTCAGTTAGAAGGTCTGGTTGTTCTTCACGGATTTTATTGATCAGGTAAATTCCTGCGTTAGCATGAATCTGCTCATCCACAGAAGTCCATGCGATGATGTTAGAAACATTTTTCATAAACCCTTTAAATCTTGTGAAAGAAAGGATGATGGCAAACTGAGAGAAAAGAGAAACGTTTTCTACTAAGATACTGAATAACAATAATGCTGAAACGTACTCTTTAGGAGTAGCAGAGTTGGCATGCTTTAAAGCATTTCCAAGGAACTCAATTCTACCTTTTACAGCAGGGATTTCAATAACGTTAAGGAATTCGTCATTATATCCTAGTACTTCCAATAAACGGGAATATGCTTCAGAATGACGGAACTCGCATTCTGCGAAAGTAGATCCTAATCCATTGAATTCCGGTTTCGGAAGGTGGTTGTATAAATTCCCCCAGAATGTCTTTACAGACACCTCGATCTGTGCAATGGCTAACAGCGCATTTTTCACAGCATGCTTTTCATGTGGTTCCAACTGCGAATGAAAATCTTGTACATCTGCAGTAAAGTCCACTTCCGAATGTACCCAGAACGATTTGTTGATGGCTTCTACAAATTGTAGAACCTCTGGGTATTCAAATGGCTTATAGCTTACTCTCTTATCAAAAATTCCCATATTAAAATATCTTTATAATTAAATAATTCAGATCTCTGTGGATAATGTTCAGAATAGGTGTAACTTTTTGTTTTTGTGTGGGTTGTGAATTTAAGTTATTCACAAGAAAAGTTTTCTTTTCTGATCAGAATCTATTGACAAAGTTCGAAAAAAAGAACTGATTTTGAAAGAGGTAAATACTAATAGGTTGACTTTTAGCTGTAAAAGTTTTCCACATTTACATGAAACGGGCACAAATAATAGGCTAGAGGGGGATATAGGGGATAAATACATGGAAAACTTCAGTTACAGTTAAACAAAATTTATTAATGTGCTTTAAATAAAGCATTAAAGGGTTAAACAAAAAAATATTTGAATAAATTTTCATTCTTGTAACAATTTGAAAATATCATCTACTTATTGGGTATAAAACATACATCACTTAATGTTAGTAATTCAGGATTTACATAAGTCATACGATACAGGGAAAAGCAAGCTTCATGTTTTGAAGGGGATTAATCTGAATATTTCAGAAGGAGAGTTTGTTTCCATTATGGGGAGTTCCGGTTCAGGAAAATCTACCCTTCTTAATATTATTGGGATTCTGGATGAAAAGGATTCAGGAACCTATGAATTGGATGGTGTTCCTATTGAGCATTTGTCAGAAGTAAAGGCAGCAGAATATAGAAGCAAGTTTTTAGGATTTATTTTTCAGTCCTTTAATCTTATCAATTATAAGACTGCGCTGGAAAATGTTGCTCTTCCATTATATTACCAAAATGTACCCAGAAAAGAAAGAAATCAGAAAGCATTAGAATATCTGGAAAAAGTAGGTCTTGCACAATGGGCGACCCACCTTCCTAATGAGCTTTCCGGGGGGCAGAAGCAAAGAGTAGCGATTGCGAGAGCTCTTATTACTGATCCAAAAGTTGTATTGGCGGATGAACCTACCGGAGCATTGGATTCAAAGACCACTCATGATATTATGAAACTTCTTCAGGATATTAATAATGAAGGAAAAACAATCATTGTAGTAACTCACGAACCTGATGTAGCGGCACAAACGAAAAGAAATGTAGTACTGAAGGATGGTATCATCGAAAGTGATGAGTTTATTAAGCAGATCGTGTTGTAAATAATTTGAAAATTTGAAAATGAGATAATTTGAAAATTGAATGATATTGTTCTTTTAATTTTTCAATCTTTTAATATTAATAAAAATGTTTGACCTAGATCGTTGGCAGGAAATATTCAGTTCTATCCGTAGTAATGTACTTCGGACGGTACTTTCGGGATTTACGGTAGCTTTGGGACTGTTTATTTTTATTGTACTTTTTGGAATAGGACAAGGGCTTCAAAATGCTTTCTCAGAAGGGTTTGCAGGAGATGCCAAAAACCTGATTACCATTTATACAGGAAAAACAACTTTAGCTTATAAAGGATTACAGTCTGACAGAGCTGTAAGTATGAATAATGATGACTATGATTTCCTGGTGAATACAGATAAAGAAAAAGTAGGCGCAGCCAGCCCGAGATATGCTACCAATTTAATGGTGAAATATGGGAAGGAAAGCGGGCTTTATCAGGTTCATGGTGCTGAGCCGGGAGAACAGGTAATTGAAAACAGAAAGCTTGTTGAAGGGCGTTATATCAATTCTTTTGATTTGGCGAGAAAGCAAAATGTTGCTGTTATTGGGAGAATGGTTCAGAGAGACCTTATTAAAAATGGAGGCTCTATAGGTAAAGAACTGGATATTAACGGAACAATGTTTAAAGTAGTTGGGGTATTTTCGGATGATGGCGGAGACAGGGACGAAAGACATATTACTGTGCCGATCAGTACTTTGCAGCAGATGAAAAAAGGTTCTGATACAGTCAATACAATTTATATAGCTTATAATGATAAGCTACTTAATCCTCAGGATGCCATTAAATATGGAGACGAGCTGAGAGATAAATTAAAAGCAAGAAAAAAAGTTTCTCCTGATGATGAAAATGGAGTTCGTGTATGGAATAATGCCAAAAATATGAATGATACTTTCGTTTTTATGGCTGTTCTTACTGCAATTGTAGGCTTTATTGGGTTAGGAACATTATTAGCAGGTATTATCGGGATCAGTAACATTATGGTTTATATCGTAAAAGAAAGAACCAAAGAAATCGGAGTACGAAAAGCTATTGGAGCCAAACCGGCAGGAATTGTTGCTTTAATTGTTCAGGAAAGTGTTGTGATTACAGTAATTTCAGGATTTGTTGGAATTGGAATAGGAGTTTTAACATTAAGCCTGATTGGCGACAGTCTTGAAGAGTTTTTTATTAAAAATCCAAGTGTTGGTTGGGGATCAATCGTTATGGCATTTATTGCATTAGTCTTTTCAGGGTTGGTTGCAGGATTTGTTCCGGCCTACAGGGCTTCACGAATTAAGCCGATTGAAGCGCTAAGAACAGAATAACAATTTGAAAATAAAATAATTTGAAAATGGAGTAATAAAAGCAGCTAGCTTGTTTACCCTTTTACAACTATTAATAACTTATAACTCAAAGAGGTGAATATCATATTTAAAAAAGATACTTGGCAGGAGATTTATTATTCATTGAGAAATAATAAGCTTCGTACATTTCTTACCATGATTGGAGTGGGATGGGGCATGTTTTTATATGTGAGCCTTCTTGGGGCGGCAAAGGGAATGGAGAATGGTTTTGATAAATTATTTTCCGGGTTTGCTACCAATTCCATTTTCATGTGGGCACAGAAGACATCTATTCCATATGAAGGTTTTCCCAAAGGAAGAGAAGTTCATTTGAACTTGTCTGATATGGAAATGCTGAAAAAGAAATTGACTGATATTGATTATATATCGCCCCAAAACGCAAGAGGAAGTTTCACCGGAACACCAGGAGAATCAATGGCGAGAAATGGGAAAAGTGCTACCTATGCTCTTACAGGGGATTACTCAGTAGGAAATAAGATCTCAGAAAAAAAACTTATTTATGGACGCTATATCAATGATGCAGACGTTTCAGGAAATAAAAATGTAGTGGTCATTGGAGAAGAGATCTATAAGAACCTTTTTGATTCCAAGAAAAAAGAAAACCCTATCGGGAAGTCTATTAATATCAAAGGGTTATTTTTTAATGTTATTGGTGTTTTTAGAGTAAAAAAAGGCGGAGGATTTGAAAATGATCAGAGTGCTTTTATTCCGCTATCCACCTATACTAAGATGTATAATGCAGGCGAGCAGGTAGACTTATTCGCTATTGTAGGGAAACCTAATGCTAATCTTGGTAATCTGGAAGATCAGATCAAGCAAATCTTAAAAGCAAAAAATAAAGTTTCACCTGATGATACCAATGCTTTTGGGAGTGCCAACGTGGCAAAAGAGTTTAAAAAGTTAACGGGCTTTCTTACAGGGATGCAGCTTTTAACCATCATTGTGGGAACATTAACCATTCTGGCGGGTGTTATTGCTATTTCAAACATTCTTTTGATTACCGTAAAAGAAAGAACCAAAGAAATAGGAATCAGAAGAGCATTGGGTGCAAAGCCAGCCGAAGTAAGAAACCAGATCCTGCTGGAAAGTGTTGTAATTACACTCTCATCCGGGTTGCTGGGATTTATGTTCGGAATCTTTGTTCTGATGATTTTAAATATAGCCACTCAGGGACAGGATACATTTCCTTTTTATAATCCAACAGTGAACTATGGAAATGTATTTGCAGCCATGGCCGTGATGGTAATATTAGGATTGATTATCGGGATGATCCCTGCACAAAGAGCGGTAAAAATTAGACCTATTGAAGCATTAAGAACAGAATAATAATTTGAAAATGAAATAATTTGGAAATTTGAAAATAAAAAGGAAACATCTTTTAATTTTTAAATCATTCAATCTTTTAATAAAAAATAAACTATACATATGAAAAAGAAATTCACTTGGAAAAAAGCCATTTATATAGTCTTGGGGCTTTTATTTGCAGTGGCATTGTTCTCCGGGATTGGTTATCTTGTAAAATCAAACTCCAAAGAAAGCGAGGCTTTCCTTACCCGTAAACCTAGTATCCAAAATATGGATGATAAGGTAATGGCCACCGGAAAAATTGTTCCAAAGGAAGAAATTGAAATTAAACCCAATATTACAGGGATCATTGATAAAATATTAGTAAAAGAAGGAGATAAAGTAGAAATAGGACAGCTGATTGCTACAGTGAGAATTGTACCAAGTATTTCTGAGGTGAATGCTGCGCAGCAAGAAGTTCAGAATGCCCAGATTCAGATTAGTAATGCCCAGATGAATGTCGGAAATATGCAGAAGCAATTTGAAATACAGGATAAACTGTATAAGCAAGGAGTGGCTTCTAAACAAGATTTTTGAATTCCCAGCAACAACTTTATTCTCAACAGCAGACGCTTAAAAATGCTCAGCAACAGCTGAACACAGCACAAAAAAGATTACAGATTGCAAAAACCGGAGCGACTCCTGAACTTCAAGGGCAAGGACTGGCAACAACACAAATTCGTTCAAAAGCTTCAGGAACTGTTTTGGAGGTTCCTGTGAAATTAGGAAGCCAGGTAATTGAAGCAAATAACTTCAATGCCGGAACAACAATATGTTCAGTGGCAGACTTAAATTCTCTTATCTTTAAAGGAGAGATCGATGAAGCTCAGGCAGGAAAATTAAAGCAAGGAATGGATATGAATATTGTAATTGGTGCTTTGCAAAACAAAACTTTCCCTGGAAAACTGACGATGATTGCTCCAAAAGGAAAGGATAATGCAGGAACTATTAAGTTTCCGGTAGAAGGAAACGTAGAAAATCCTAACAACGAATATATCAGAGCAGGATTCTCTGCTAACGGAGAGATTGTATTAAGTTCTCAGAAAAATGCTTTGTTGCTGGATGAATCTTTAGTTCAATATGAAAAGAAACAAGGAAAAGATGTTCCTTTTGTAGAAGTTAAGCAACAAGACGGGAAATTTAAGAAAGTATACTTGAAACTTGGAGCAAGTGACGGAATCAACGTTCAGATTCTTCCGGGATCAGATATTACTAAAGACACTGAAGTAAAAGTGTGGAACCCATCTGATAAAGACAAAGAAGAGTTGAAAGAAAAATCAAAAGCAAAATAATAAACTACACTATACATTTTAAACTGTTAGATCCCGGAGAGATATTCTTCGGGATTTTTTTATAGAATAGTAAAGGTATTATATCTCCCAGCATATAGGTTCTAATATTTTTTCATCTTTAAAATGTAATAGATCAGAAGTTTAAAATGTCTTATTTTTAGTTTTAAAATATAACCATGAAGAAAAGCAGCCTTATTCTTATTATTTTTATCATTGTCAAATTTATTCTTCAATATTCGCTGATAAGTCCTGAATACGATCTGCAACGAGATGAATATTTGCATCTGGATCAAGGGAATCATCTTGCCTGGGGCTATATTTCAGTTCCTCCTGTAAGTTCATGGATATCATGGTTGATAAAGGCATTGGGTGATTCTGTATTTTGGATTAAATTTTTTCCGGCTTTATTCGGAGCATTAACAATGGTTGTTGTCTGGAAGGCTATTGAAGAATTAAAAGGTGGCCTTTTTGCTTGTCTTCTGGCATCATTGGGACTATTGTTTTCCTCATTACTTCGTTTGAACATGTTGTATCAGCCCAATTCATTAGATGTTCTATTGTGGACCTCCTTTTTCTATATTTTGATAAAATATGTCAATACAGAAAAAATAAGTTGGCTGTATTGGGGTGGTTGCATTTTCGCGATTGGAATATTGAATAAATACAATATCATTTTTCTTGCATTAGGATTTATTCCAGCTCTTTTAATAACGAAGCAAAGAAAAGTTTTTACAAATCCACATACTTATGGTGCTGCACTTTTAGCCTTAGTGATTATTTTTCCCAATCTTATCTGGCAGTATAATAATAATTTTCCGGTAGTTCATCACATGAAAGAGCTTTCCGAATACCAGTTAGTAAATGTCAATAGGTTTGACTTTCTGAAATCACAGCTTTTATTCTTTATTGGAGTAACTTTTGTTATTCTATTTGGATTCTATGCATTACTGTTTTACAAGTCTTTTGAAAAAATTAGATTTTTCTTCTGGGGATATGTGATCACCCTCTCTATATTTATGTTTTTTAGGGCAAAAGATTACTATGCAGTAGGTATTTATCCTATTTATATAGGGTTTGGAGCTGTTTACCTTGAGGATATTTTAAAAAGCGGATGGAAAAGATTTCTCAAACCAGTTTGTGTTTTACATCCTATTATTTTGTTCTTGCCGATATACAATCTGGCATTTCCTAATAAACCTCCGGAATCTATAGTTCAGAATCCAGACTCTTATAAGAAATTTGGATTTTTGCGTTGGGAAGATGGTAAAGATCATTCTTTGCCCCAGGATTTTGCAGATATGTTGGGCTGGAAAGAATTAGCTCAAAAGGTAGATAAAGAATATTCCCGATTGTCAAAATCTGGAAACACCTTAGTACTTTGTGATAATTATGGGCAGGCCGGAGCCATTAATTTTTATTCGGAAAAAGGAGTAAAAGCAGTTTCATTCAATGCAGATTATATCAATTGGATGGATTTAAGCAAGAAGTATAAAAATTTAATTAGAGCTAAAGACTCTTCAGAAGATGAACTTGAAAAGACGGGCGCTTTTTTCAAACATTCGATACTGGCTGATTCTGTTACTAATCCATATGCAAGAGAAAAAGGAACTGTTATTTTTAGCTTTGAAGATGCTAAAATTGATATACGAAAGAGGATTCAGAATGAAATAGATGAAGTGAAAAGTAGAAATTAACGAACATATAGCTGTAGTTAAGTCTAATAGGTTTAAGAGATGTGAAAAAAAAAATGCTTAAGTCAGGGTAATTTTTAGAATAGTTTATTCTTGCCGTTTATGATCAATGAATGTTGTTGAGAATAGTACGTTTTATATATTATTTATTTCTGATTTGTTGTATCCTTTAGCTTTGATTTAATATTGTGAATAGGTTTTATTATTTTTAATTTCACCTAAAAACATAATATGAAAAATCTAATTTTAATATTGGGTCTTCTGATATTATCTTCATGCCAGGGAAATAAAGAGAAGACTGAAACCGATATTCCGTTAATCCCTATGTTTACCGAATTGCAAAATAAAGCAAAAGCTATATTTGGTGCTTTACCTGGCTTCGTGGATAATAAAATTAGCCCTATAAGTGACGAAAAAGTACTATTGGGAAAAGCATTGTATTTCGACCCTATTCTTTCAAAGAATGGAACCCAAAGTTGTAATACGTGCCATAATCTAAACACTTACGGAGTGGATAATAAAGCTTTTTCTCCTGGAGATGCTAAAGGTTCTGTAGGAGTAAGGAATTCACCTTCTACCTTGAATGCAGCGCTTCATACAGCACAATTTTGGGACGGAAGAGCAAAGTCTCTTGAAGAACAAGCTGGCAAACCTATTCTAAATCCCATAGAAATGGGAATTCCTGATGAGAATTTTGTTATTGAAAGACTTAAGAAAAGTGAAAAGTATCAAAAAATGTTTGGCATTGCTTTTCCAAAAGATAAGAGTCCTATCAATTGGGAAAATCTTACCACTGCAATTGGAGCATTTGAGAGAAAGCTAATAACTCCTTCCCGTTTTGATAAATACATTGAAGGAGATAATAATGCTTTAACGGATAAAGAAAAACATGGACTTCAAGACTTTATTGATGTGGGATGTATTACTTGTCATACTGGTCCGGCTTTAGGAGGTAATTCTTTTCAGAAATTCGGAGTATATAAAGAATATTGGAAGGAAACTAAAAGTACTAAAATTGATGAAGGCAAGTCGGTTATTAGTAAAAACGAGGCCGAAAAATATATGTTTAAAGTTCCGTCTTTGAGAAATGTTACTAAAACCTCACCTTATTTTCATGATGGGAGCGTTACAGATTTGAAGGAAGTCATCAGGATAATGGGGAAAATACAATTGGATAAAGAATTAACATCAGAACAAGTCGATAATATATATGCTTTTTTTGAATCATTAAAAGGTGAAGTTAATCCTGAATTAGCAAAAGCACCCTAATCTTTTAAGCAGATATTTTGTCAAAAATGATTCCTGAATTCAGATGTTCAGGAATCATTTTTATTTATTAATTATTTAATGCAATAAAGTTGCGTTAAATGATTTTTATTGTAATTTTGTATATCAATAAATTATATCTCGACAGAAAGTATGCAAAACAAAAAAATGGATGTTATTATCATAGGAGGGAGTTACTCCGGATTATCTGCAGCAATGGCATTGGGTAGATCTTTGAGAAATGTGTTGATTATAGATCATGGAAAACCATGTAACAGACAGACTCCACATTCCCATAATTTTATTACTCATGATGGGAAGACTCCAAAAGAAATTACAGAGCTAGCCAGAAAAGATATTGAAAAATATAAGACGGTTCAGTTTTATGATGGTAAAGTGATAAGAATAGAAAAAAATGCAGATGTTTTTCGTGTTGAATTGTCTTCCGGTGAAGAGTTTTATGCTAAAAAAATCATCTTGGCTTCCGGAGTAAAAGATATGATGCCGGATATTCCAGGATTTTCAGAATGTTGGGGGATTTCTGTCATCCATTGTCCTTACTGTCATGGTTATGAAGTAAGAAATGAAATAACAGGCATTTTAGCAGACGGTGACTTAGCTTTTGAATTTTCAAAGTTGGTCTTTAATTTGACAAAAGAGCTCACCTTATTCACTAATGGGAAAACAAAGCTTACCCATGAACAGGTTGAAAAATTAAAACAGAATAAGATCAATCTTAATGAAGAAGAAATAGAGAAGATTGAACATGAAAATGGGTATATTCAAAAAGTAATTTTCAAAGATGGTAGCGTTGTGCCTTTAAAAGCCTTGTATGCAAAAATTCCTTTTGAGCAGAATATTGATGTGTCAGAATTAGGCTGTGAGTTAACAGAATATAGATTTATCAAAGCAGATTTTATGCAGAAAACGTCTGTTCCCGGAGTTTTCGCTTGTGGAGATAATGTAACGATGATGAGGTCTGTAGCCAATGCCGTTGCACAAGGTAATTTAGCAGGAGCTGTTGTGAATAAAGAGCTTTCTGAAGAGGAGTTTTAAAGATTTACCTTATACAATCTGAGGATATAAATGATTTGATTGTTTTTCCGTCTTTTCATTGTTTAGTGTTTAAAAATCATCCTTGTCAATACTAAAATCTCAACGAAAATTCCGTACATTTGGGGTGAAAAATTTCAAAAACTAAAAGTAAAATGGATATTATTTTCGACCTGATTGAAAAGGAAAGACAAAGACAAGCCCATGGGTTAGAACTTATCGCATCAGAAAATTTTGTTTCTGAAAATGTGATGAAAGCAATGGGAAGTGTACTGACAAATAAATATGCTGAAGGCTATCCCGGGAAAAGATATTACGGAGGGTGTGAAGTGGTAGATGAGGTTGAAACATTAGCCATCAACAGAGCAAAAGAACTTTTCGGAGTAAACTATGTGAACGTTCAGCCACATTCCGGATCTCAGGCAAATGCAGCCATTTATCTTGCAGTTTTGAAACCAGGAGATAAAATCATGGGAATGGACCTTTCAATGGGAGGACACCTTACTCATGGTTCTGCAGTGAACTTCTCAGGAATTCAATATGAAGTAGTTTCTTACGGAGTAGAAAGAGAAACTGGCCTTATTGATTACAATCAAATGAGAGAAGTTGCTTTAAGAGAAAGACCAAAAATGATGATTGCAGGATTCTCTGCTTATTCAAGAGACCTTGATTATGCTAAATACAGAGAGATTGCAGACGAAATCGGAGCAACACTTTGGGCTGATATTGCTCACCCTGCAGGTTTAGTAGCTAAAGGATTATTGAATTCACCATTTGAGCACTGTCACGTTGTAACGACTACTACTCACAAGACTTTAAGAGGTCCTAGAGGGGGTATGATCATGATGGGGAAAGACTTTGAAAATACATATGGTCACAAAACTCCAAAAGGAGAAACGAAAATGATGAGCCAGGTATTGGATGGAGCTGTATTCCCAGGAATTCAAGGAGGCCCGTTAGAGCACGTAATTGCTGGTAAAGCAGTAGCATTCGGAGAAGCTTTGGATGGTCAATTCGAAACATATGCAAAACAAGTTAAAGCTAATGCTCAGGCATTATCAAAAGCTATGATCGACAAAGGATTTGATATTGTAAGCGGAGGTACAGATAACCACCTGATGTTGGTTGATCTTAGAAATAAAGGTGTAAACGGTAAAGAAACGGAAAAGGCATTAGTACTTGCTGATATTACATGTAACAAAAACATGGTTCCTTTCGATGACAAATCTCCATTTACAACCTCTGGTATCAGACTAGGTACGGCTGCTATTACAACAAGAGGACTTAAAGAAAACGATATGGAAACTATTGCAGGATTGATTTCTGAAGTAGTGGATAATATCAAAAATGAAGAAGTTCTTGCCTCTGTAAGAAAGAATGTTAATGAATTAATGGAAGGAAAAGCATTATTCAACTATTAATATATAGTATAATATAAGATAAAGAATGGGCGAGAGCTCATTCTTTTTTTATTGATATGGAAAAGAAATCTTTTACTTTTGATGAAATTAAACAGAAACTGGTAAGCTATTGTGTGTATCAGGATCGATGTCATGCCGAAGTGGAACAGAAAATGAGGGAATTTTTGCTGATTGATGAAGCAAAAGAAGAAATTATTCTTTACCTTATGAAAGAGAATTATCTCAATGAAGAAAGGTTTACGAGAAGTTATATCCGAGGCAAGTTTTACATCAAACATTGGGGGCGAAACAAGATTAAAATGAATCTTAAACAGAAGCAAATCTCTGATAAACTGATCAGTATGTGTTTTGATGAAATATATGAAGACGATTATATCAAAACCATCACAAGGATTTATGAAGATTATTCTTCCAAACAAAAAGGACTTCAGGAATATCAGAAAAAATCAAAGACCATAAAATATTTGATGAGTAGAGGCTTTGAATATGAGAAAATAAATGATATTTTTGACTGAAATGTTGATAAATTAAAAAGACTAGCTGTTTTTAGAACTGATAAAAAGGAAAGATAAATTTTTATAAAGAAGAGTGTATTGATTGTAAATTTCACCCTCTGCTGAGTTTTTATGGTATGATTTTTGTCAATCAATTGCTCTATCGACTGACTTGTAATAATTTCAGAAAATAGTTAAACATCAAATTTATTTTTGATTTCAGTAACGGAATAGAATTTTATTTTATTTTTGCATAATTGTATCGAAATTATCATTGGTGGATAATTGGATCTTACACTAATTAAAAATATGGACACAAATATAGACAATGTACAATTCTCTTAGAAAAAAAATATTTGGAGGGGATAATATTGTCAATCTCTCAGACGTAAGATATCTTCCTAGATGGATAATACTTGTAATAGATATTATTATTCTGGTTATATCTTTATTTCTTTCTACTTACATTATAGAAAAAATTACCCAAAAGGAATTTGTTTATCATGAAGATAAAAGCATTGTGTTTGCTTTTATTATTATGGTAAATACATTCTTTATGTATATATTTAAAACATATGCGGGGATTATAAGACACTCTACCTTTATAGATTTGTTTAAGCTTCTTATATCATGTTTCTGTACAATGTTTGTTGTTGCTACAATCAATGTGGCTTATTTTTGGACAACAGGTGGAAAGTTTATTCTAACTCCTTATCTTGTTTTGTACTTTGTAATCTCTTTTATGGGATTGTTTTTATTCCGATTATATGTGAAGGAATTTTTTCACATTGTAAGAGAATATAGAAGAAGTGCGTTGAAAAAAAGAATATTAGTACTTGGAATTGATGAGCAATCTATTGCTATCGCAAGAGCTATTCTTGATAATCCTAATCTACCTTATCAGGTGGTTGGCTTTTTGACCCAGAGAACTGACTCTAAAAGAGCTTCGCTTCTCGGTAAGCCTATCTATGGAAAAGAAAAGATTGAAAATAGTACTAAAGATGATCTTGTTATTGATGGAGTAATCATTGTAAAAGAAATGATGGCTAAGGATGAAATGAACTCTTGGGTTAATTTATTCTTGGAAAAAGATTTGAATGTATTCAAAGCTCCATCCGTTCAAAAATTAAGAGATAGTGATTTAGGTGGTTCAATAAGAAATCTTCAAATTGAAGATTTACTTAATAGAAAACCAATTAAAATCGAAAATGAGGAAGTTAAAAGCAGGCATTTTGGTAAGAATGTACTGGTAACAGGCGGTGCTGGCTCTATCGGAAGCGAAATTGTTCGCCAAGTTGCTCAGTTTACCCCGTCCTTAATTGTTGTTCTTGACCAGGCTGAAACTCCATTATATGACATTGAACTTGAAATGAAGGAAAAATTTCCTCATATAAGGTTTAAGTTTGTTCTGGCTGACGTATCCAATATGAATAGAGTGGAAACGTTATTTCAAACCTATAATTTTTCAATGGTGTACCATGCAGCAGCTTATAAACATGTGCCGTTGGTTGAAGATAATCCTAATGAAGCGATTCGTGTAAATGTTTTGGGATCAAAGAATATAGCACTTTTATCAAGCAGATACAAGGTGAATAGATTTGTAATGATCTCTACAGACAAAGCCGTTAATCCTACAAATGTAATGGGAGCATCAAAAAGAGCTGCCGAATTATTTGTACAATCTCTGCAACATGCCGAAGGAAATATAACAAAATTCATTACCACCAGATTTGGAAATGTTTTAGGATCAAACGGTTCGGTTATTCCTCATTTTAAAAAGCAAATTGAAGCAGGTGGCCCTGTTACTATAACCCATCCTGATATTGTTAGGTATTTTATGACAATTCCAGAAGCTTGTGAACTTGTTCTACAGGCTGGAACCATGGGGCAAGGAGGTGAAATATTTGTTTTTGATATGGGCGAACCTGTTAAGATTTTAGATTTAGCCAACAGGATGATAAAATTATCAGGATTTGAGCCTAATATTGATATAAAAATTATTTACACCGGATTGAGACCCGGAGAGAAGTTATACGAAGAGTTGCTAAGTGATAATGCAAAAACTCTTCCTACACACAATGAAAAAATTATGATCTCCAAAGATCCGGCAATGTCCTTTGAAGAAATAGATAATCTGATCCATCTCATTACAGAAGCTTCTATTATGAAAGAGAAAGTAGAGGTTGTGAAAATTTTGAAATTAATAGTTCCTGAATTTAGAAGTAATAATTCTATTTATGAGGTTCTGGATAAGTAAGAAAAGAAGAAAAATATAAATGTATATTTGTACAATTTAAAAAATATGAAGGGAAAAATATTGGCAATATTTTTGGCATTAACACTAGTTTCCTGTAAAGTAAACCAAACTAGGCCAAATGACTTGAACTATATGCAAAATATAGAGAAAGTTGCTATAGAAGCATCAGAAAAAAATTCTAAACCTACAATACAAGCAGGTGATCAAATGATTATTTTGATCACAGCAAAAGATATGGATGTAGTAAGACCGTTTAATCAAAATTACTCATCATCAGAACTTGTACAAAGTAATACATTGGCAGGAGGAAATACACCAAACCAAGGTATGGTGACGGTCTCAGGCCCTACTTATATTGTAGATGCTAATGGTAATATAGATTTTCCAATCTTGGGAAAAATAGATACTTCAGATAAAACATTAGTTCAGTTCAAGGAAGAACTTAAACAAAGAATGACTAAATACATTATTGATCCAACAGTTAATGTTAGATTAGTAAACTTCAAAGTTACGGTTTTGGGAGAGGTAAATAGACAAGGTGATTATGTAATATCTAATGGGCAAGGGACTATTTTAAATGCATTGGGACTAGCAGGAGATCTTACGATGTATGGAAAAAGAGATGATGTTTTGGTTGTCAGAACAGAAAATGGTCAGGTTACCCATGGAAAAGTAAACTTACGAGATGCTAATTTGATCAACTCACCATACTATCATCTTAAACAAGGAGATGCAATCATAGTGGCATCTACCAATACTAAAGATCTTACAGCGAAACAAAATCCTAACACAGGACTTTACCTAACTGCAGCTTCTATTGCTATTACCGCAGTAGCAGTTGTCGTAAGTTTAATCAAGAAGTAAAATAATTAATGGACAATCAGAGTTTTCACCAATCAGAAGAAAAGAAAAGTATCCTTGATAATTTAGATATAAAAGAAATTATTAAACCATATGTAAGAAGATGGCCATGGTTCATTGTAACATCAATTATAGCCGTTATAATTGGGTTTGTTGCACTAAATTCATGACTCCTATATATAACGTTCAGACAACAGTTCTTATAAAAGATGCTAAAAGTTCTTCACCTGCAGTTTCACCTACAGATTTAGGTGTTTTACCTGATTTATCTAGTTTTGGTGGCTTGAAAACCAATAGTATTGCCAATGAAATAGAAATACTAAAATCTAAAAAGCTAATGAGAGATGTTGTCATTAGCCAGAATCTTCAAACTAATATCATTGCTAAAGGTAAAGTGAGAAATTTCGAACTTTACAAAGAAACTTCTCCTATTGAAGTAAAAGTTATCAATGAAAAGAAAGACTTTGTATCATCCACTGAAACAGGAGTTGTAAAGTTGAATATTGAAGGAGATAAGCTAACGCTGAATTTGAACAAGCCTGAGAAACAGATCATTTCAGGATTTGGGAAAACAATCAGTCTCCCGTATGCCAACATTATTATAGTTAAGAATAAAAAATTTGATCCAACATCTATTAAAGATATAGATGTTAAGAATTTGGAACTGTTTATCTCGTCAATTGAAACTAAAACCAATAGCTTACAATCTGATCTTGAGGTTAATTTGGTAAACAAGGATGCTACAGTTGTGAAGTTGGAAATGAAATATCCACAAATTAGTAAAACAGAGGATATTCTTAATTCGTTGATTATAGCATACAACATGGATGCCATTGTAGATAAAAACTCAGAGTCTAAAAAGACCCTGGATTTTATCGAAGATAGAATTAAAAAATTGTCTGTAGAACTTGGACAAGTTGAAAATCAGAAAGAAAGCTTTAAATCACAAAATAATCTTACAGATCTTGAAACTGAAGCTAAAATTAATCTTCAAAGCTCAGCAGAAGCAAGAGCAAAACAATTGGAGGTGGATGCTCAACTTGAACTTACAAATTCTTTAGTTAATTTTGTATCAAAACAAGGACAGTATCAGGTTTTACCTTCTAATGTGGGGCTTAATAATGCTGATGCTACAGCAGGAATTACTTCTTATAATCAACTGATTATACATAGAAATCGATTATTGGAATCAGCAACAACAGAAAACCCTGCCGTTATTGATGTAACGAAGCAAATTAATGCAATGCGTACTTCAATAATGCAAAGTCTACAAAGAAATAAAACAGGTTTAGAACTTGCAAGAAATGAATATGTAGGAGAACAAAATAAGGTTTCAAGTAAGATTTCGAAGTTACCATCTATAGAGAAAATATTCAGAGGTATTGAAAGACAACAACAAATTAAAGAAAATCTATACCTTTTATTACTACAAAAAAGAGAAGAGACTGCAATCGCACAATCTATCACAGCTCCTAAGGCTAGAGTAATAGATACAGCATATGCTTCTAATGTTCCTGTTGCTCCTAAGAAAAATATAATTTTAGCTGTAGCTTTCCTTATAGGACTAGTTATTCCTTTTATTATCATTTATTTAATAGAGTTACTGAACGATAAGATTACCACTAAACATGATTTGGAGAAATTGATCCATGCTCCTGTAATTGCAGAATTGCCAAGCCTTGAAAAAGGAGATTCTGAAGTGGTTAGAATGAATGATATTACGCCTATGGCAGAAGCATTTAGGATTTTGATTACCAATATGAATTTCATGCTTCCTAAAACTAAGAGCAAGGGAAAAGTGATTTTTGTTACTTCTACTGTAAAAGGAGAAGGGAAAACTTTTACCTCTGTAAACTTGGCTTTAACATTGGCTAATCCAAAGAAAAAAGTAATTATCATAGGATCAGATATTAGAAATCCTCAGTTACAGAGATATAACCCTGCGAGAAAAGGATTAATGGGACTTACAGAATATCTTTATTCGGATAAGACAAAACTAGAAGATGTTATTCATGTTTCAACTTTTAATCCATACCTTGATGTTATTTATTCAGGGATGATACCTCCTAATCCTACTGAGTTATTGTCTAATGGACGTTATGAAATACTCCTTGATGAACTTAAAACGAAATATGATTATATCATTTTAGATACAGCACCATTATTATTAGTAACTGATACGTTCCTGATTGCTGAACTTGCGGATGCTACATTATATGTATCAAGATCTAAGTATACAGAAAAAGCATTGACTGAATTTGCAAACAATAATATCGACCAGAAAAAAATTAATAATGTAGGGTTTGTATTAAATGATGTAAGTAGAGAAAATTTAGGTTACAGTAACAAATATGGCTATGGATATAACAATGTAGAAGAAAAAAGCCTATTTCAAAAAATTAAAAACCTGTTCACAAAATAGATGAAAGCTTATAAAATTGCCATTATTGGTCAAGGATATGTAGGGTTACCATTAGCTCTGGAATTTGCAAACTATTACCCTGTTTTTGGTTTTGATATTAATACTGAAAGAATTAGCCAACTTAATAATGGTAATGATATAACATTTGAAGCTGATCCTGACAAGCTTTTAAAAGGATTGAGTAGTTATACATCTTCCCATGGGAAAATAGGATATAATCCTACGAGTGAACTATCAGATATATCAGATTGCAATATCTTTATAGTTACAGTTCCTACGCCTATTGATAAATATAATGCGCCTAATTTACATCCTTTGATCTCTGCTTCAAAAATGCTTGGAGAGATTATAAAAAAAGGAGATATTGTTATCTATGAGTCAACCGTTTTCCCAGGCTGTACAGAGGAAGAATGTGTTCCTGTTTTGGAAAAATATTCAGGGCTTATATTTAATAAAGATTTCTTTGTAGGGTATTCTCCAGAAAGAATTAATCCTGGAGATAAAGTAAATACACTTACAAGTGTGAAAAAAGTAACATCAGGATCTACTGAAGAAATTGCAGAAGAAGTAGATGAACTATATAAAAAAATTATTACAGCAGGAACTCATAAAGCGTCCAGTATAAAGGTTGCAGAAGCTTCAAAAGCAATTGAAAATGCACAGCGTGATGTTAATATTTCTTTTGTTAATGAGCTTGCTTTAATCTTTGATAGAATAGGTATTGATACCCATGATGTTTTAGAAGCAGCGGGAACTAAGTATAATTTTTTAAAGTATAAGCCGGGATTAGTAGGTGGTCATTGTATCTCCGTAGATCCTTATTACCTAGCGCATAAAGCAGAACAACTAGGCTATCATCCTGATGTAATTTTATCTGGAAGACGTGTGAATGACTCTATAGCAAAGTTTATTGCATCAAAGGTGGTGAAGCTGCTTATTGAGAAAGGAGGAGTTATTAAAAATTCTGAAGCTTTAATCTTAGGGGTTACTTTTAAAGAAAATTGCCCAGATGTTAGAAATACAAAAGTGGTTGATATTTATAAAGAATTAATCGACTTTGGAATTAATGTAGACATTTATGATCCATGGGCAAATAAAGAAGAAGTAGAGCATGAATATGGTGTTCATATTTTAGCAAAACTTGAAAATAAGAAGTATGATTCTATTATTTTAGCGGTATCACATAATGAATTTTTGGAAATGGATATTCAGAAATTGAAAAAAGATAACGCAGTAGTTTTTGATGCAAAAGCTTGTTTAGATAGAAGCTTAGTGGATGCTAGACTCTAATACGCCTTATAAAAACAATATTCAAACAAAATAAAAAACATTCATAATGAAGAAGAATTTAGTCATTTTTGGAACTCGTCCAGAAGCTATAAAAATGGCTCCTTTGGTGAAGCAGTTACAACAGGAATCTACTTTTGAAACTAAGGTTTGTGTTACCGCTCAACATAGAGAAATGTTAGACCAGGTTTTGAATTTCTTTACAATTACTCCAGATTATGATTTAGATATTATGAAGCCTAATCAAAATCTTCATACACTTACTGCGGATATCATTACTGAACTCAGAAATGTGTTAGAGGATTTTAAGCCCGACTTTGTGTATGTACATGGTGATACAACAACAACAATGGCGGCAAGTATAGCATCATTTTATTCAGGAGCTAAAGTATGCCATGTAGAAGCTGGATTAAGAACACATAATAAACATTCTCCTTTTCCTGAAGAAATGAATAGGCAAATTACAGCTCGTATTTCTGAATATCATTTTGCTCCTACCGAGTCCTCTAAAATGAATTTATTAGCTGAAAATATAGCAGAAGATAAAATATTAATTACAGGTAATACAGTAATTGATGCGCTTATAGAATCGGCAGATAAAGTTCAGACCTTAGAGAATTCTGAGATAACTGCTTTAAAAAAAATAGTAGATCCCAATAAAAAATTAATATTGGTGACCGGACATCGTAGAGAAAACCATGGAAATGGATTTATCAATATTTGTGAAGCACTGAAAGAGATAGCCCTTAAAAATGAAGATGTACAAATTATATATCCCGTGCACCTTAATCCTAATGTGAAAGGACCTGTTTATGATATACTTTCGGGAATTTCCAATATTCATTTGATAGAACCATTGGCATACCCTTCTTTTGTTTGGTTAATGACTTGTTCTTATCTTATTATTACTGATTCAGGAGGTATTCAGGAGGAAGCTCCTAGCCTTGGAAAACCTGTGCTTGTAATGCGAGATACAACAGAACGTCCTGAAGCAGTGGCATCAGGAACTGTAATTTTAGTGGGTACAGATAAAAATAAGATTATTAGCGAAACTCAAAGGCTTTTAAATGATTTAGAATTTTATGAAAAAATGAGTACATTACATAATCCTTATGGCGATGGAAATGCTTGTAAAAGAATCGTAGAATATATTAAATCATTATAAATTTTGTTAATGAGTAATTTAAAACAAAAATTTAATGATTTACTTAAATCAGATCTTAACAAACGTATTTTTAGTCATAGCTTCTGGATCTTAAGTGGTAATATTTTATCCAAAGCAATATTATTAGTTGCGACAATTTTGATGGCCAAATATTTAAATAAACATGAATATGGTCAATTTGGAATTATTAAGTCTACTATTCTTATGTTTGCAATGTTTGCCGGCATGGAATTAGGAATTACAGCAACAAAATATATTTCTCAGTATAAAGTAACAAATCCATCAAAAGTTGAAAAGATTGTAGGACTTTCCAATTTCTTTGCCATCACTATTAGTATAATCATTTCAATTATAGTTTTTGTTTTTGCTAAAGAAATTGCGAAACAAATAAATGCACCTGCATTATTTCCAGAAATAAGGATCAGTTCATTTATCTTATTTTTTTCATCTCTAAATGGGATTCAAAATGGAATTTTAGCAGGACTAGAGAAATTTAAAGTCATTTCAATAAATAGTGCTATTGCAGGGGTTATTTCATCTGTTTTTATGATTGTTGCTTCTGTGTATGGGGATTTAGAATTAATTACTATTGCCTTTGGAAGTAATTTTGTTATTTTATTTTTGCTCAATTTTATCTCTTTAAAAACTAATTTTTTCTCAGAATATAATATTCAGATTTTTAGCAAACGTAATTTTGACGAGGTTCATGTACTATGGAAATTCAGCCTTCCTGCAATATTAGCAGGTTAATGGTAGGACCAGTGACTTGGTATTGTAATTATTTATTGGTAAATCAGATTAATGGTTATCAGCAGATGGCTAATTTTGATATTGCCAATCAATGGAGAAATACAATATTATTTATTCCAGCAGCATTGAGCCAAATAGCTTTGCCATTACTCTCATCCAGTTTGGGAGATAAAAAGGAATATAAGTCAATCTATATAAGAAACATAAAGCTAAACTTTTATATTGCTTTTTTCTTTGTAATAGTTTTAGTTATAATGTCACCAGGTATTATTTATTTTTACGGAGATAAGTATTCTGATGCTCTTTTACCATTAATTATAATGTTTGTTACTACAGGTTTAATCGCAATTAATAATGTGATTGGACAGGCAATTGCAAGCCAAGATAAAATGTGGCTGGGCTTTTTTGTAAATTTATTGTGGGCAATAATTCTTATTATTTGTAGTTACATTTTCATTGTTATTAATCAGTGGGGTGCTGTAGGGATTTCCCTCGCTTATCTGATAAGCTATATTTCCCATACATTAGTTCAGTTTTTATATATTAAAAGATTTTTATAATGATACTTTTTTTATCAGAATATCCCTTAACTGAGAAGCAGCTCAAAGATGGCTTCTTTCAAAGAGTTATAAATATAGATTCTTATTTGAAAATGAAGAAAGAGTCTATCTTTTGATTTCTTTTTTTAATTTTTTTAATAAAGATGTACATAAGATAGATGATAAATCATCATTTATAAAATGTAATTTTTTTCTTCATTTCTTCTTTATATATAATCTTTTTAAAAAATCAAGCTTAGTCTATATACAATCTTTATTCAATACATTATATACCTTTTTATTTATTTTACTAGTTAAAAATAAATATGCATTGGATTTGCATGGAGTTGTGATTGAAGAACTGGAATTAACAGGGAAAAAAAAATTAAGTAAAATATTTAGTCTTATAGAAGGAAGAATTTATAGAAAATTAGACTATGTGGTCTCAGTAACAGATCAACTGTCCAATTACTATAAAAGAAAATACCCTAATGTGAAAGCAAAATATTTTAAATATGCGATTCTACCCAATAACCTAAATACAATTTCTCAAAATGAGATTGTAAATAATTCTAATGGTGAAAAAGTTAAAATTATTTATAGCGGAAATCTTCAAAAATGGCAAAATGTAGATTTAATGCTTACTGTTATTAAAGAAAATTTATTTTATAACTTTGAGTATACAATTCTTACTGGTGATAAAAATGGAATGATAGATTTGTTAAGAAAACATGGCCTTGATGATAATGAACAAATAAAAGTTGCCTCTGTACATCCATCTGAGCTTCAGGACTATTATCAGGTAGCTCATTATGGTTTTGTGTTGAGAGATGACATTATCGTTAATAATGTTGCATGCCCTACAAAGATTATTGAATATATGTGTTATGGTATTATTCCTATTGTGCTATCGGATAATATTGGTGATTTTAAAGATTTGGGATATGATAGAATAGATTACAAACAAATTAATAAAGAACTAAAGCCAAAGAAAAGTATAGTAAATATGGGAATTATTGATAAATTGAAGCAAACAAATGTTTTTAATTTGCCATTATTTGATGCAGTTTAGTTATAAAATAATACGAGGAGTTTTTAAGGTATAAAAGTATTTTTTAATGTTGATATATTATATAATTTTTTTGGGAATAGCTCTTTTAGGAGGGATGCCTATCAATAGAACAATCAAAACGCTTGCAATAATAATAGTGCTCACACTATTTGCAGGATCCAGATTGGATATTGATAATGATTATCTTTTATATCGGTTTTTTTTTGAATTTATCCCCAAAAGCTTTTCTGAATTTAGAAAAGAGTTCGGTGTTGATACATGTATTTACTTTGTAACTTCATTTTCAAGACTTCTCTTCTATAATACAGAGAGTATCATAAATTTTTCTTTTTTGGTTTTTGCCTTTTTGGGTGTTACCACAAAAATGGTTACCATCTCAAAATATGCTCATTATTATTTATTATCCATATTAATATATTTTACGAATCTTTTTCTTATTCAGGAAATGACCACTATTAGAGCTGGAGTAGCTGCCGGAATATTTTTAATGGCGCTCCCGGATATGATTGAAAAAAGATATTGGCCATTATGTCTGAAAATTGCACTATGCTTTGTTTTTCATTCCAGTAGTGTTTTTTTTATAATTGTTTTTCTATTAATTAAATTTGTTAAGGATATTAAGTACTATTATATTGCTTTAGGAATTTCGGCTTTGTTTGTTCTTTTAAATGTAGATATTGTAAGCCTCTTAAGGTTAGATCTAATATCCCCTAAAGTAGCAGTTTATCTTGAAATTATGCGATGGTTTGATGAGGGAAAAGTCAATATATTTAATTTTAGAATTATTATTTCATTATTTTTCTTAGTATATTTTGCTTTTGTTTATAAAAAGCATATAAAGAATGATGCGACTTTCGATATGTTATTTAAGATTCACGTCATTTCGTTATTTTTATTTTTTGCTCTAAGTTTATCTGCCGTTACGTTTTCATTAAGATCTTTTGAGCTTTTAAGTGTAATTCAGATTCTTCTTTATCCGCTTATCATAAAAACAATGCATCCAAAGGTTAAAATTTTTGGACCAATTATTATTATCATTATTTGTATAATCCAACTTTATTATATGGTGGATGTATCTGATGTTCTTAAACCATATAAATCCTGGCTTTAATATGATCTTATTCGGAATTGTCACTTATAAAGAAATATTTTGGGAATGTAAAACCTTTCAGACCCTTTTACACTCTTTTAGAAAAAATAAAAAAGAGGATGAAAAAATACATGTATTTGTATTTGATAATACAGACGTAGATACTTGGAATTTAATACTACCAAGTTTTGACGACATCAAGCTTTATTATATACATAATAAAACGAATCCGGGAATTTCTTTTGCATATAACAGTATCGCTGAGTATGCTAAAAATGAAGGAATTAATTATATAACATTCCTGGATCAGGATACAGAATTACCGTTAAATTTCTACGAGGTATATAGTAATAGTTGCTTGACGAATCAACCATTGTATGCCCCTAAGATTTATGCTGGGGGTAAGCTTGTTTCTCCAAGTAGATATGTTAATTTTAGGTCTGTTTTATTTGATGAGATCACTGAAAAAGAACTTCCTTTACAAAAAATTTCTTGTATCAATACAGGAATGATGATAAAAACAGAAACTTTTTTTATGAATAAAGGATATAATCCAAGTCTTAGATTAGACTTTTGTGATCATGAATTCATTGAAAGACTTTCTCACTTTAATATAAATATGTCAATTCTTCAGGTTAAGATTAACCAGAATTTTTCATTTTTAGAAAATACCAAGCAACAAGACATTTCAAGATACAGATTATTTGTAAGAGATCTTAAGGTATATGCAAAATCAAGTGGAAAGGAAACAAAAATGTTTTTTTATGTAGATCTGCCGAGGCTTTTAAAACTTACATTTCGACATAAAACATTTGCATTTTTCAAAATCAGATTAGGAATCAGTAATTAAGAATAAAAATGGAGAAGAATAATAGTGTATCAATATGCATGGCAGTATATAATGGAGAGAAATATATACAAGGACAGCTTATCTCCATTCTTGATCAACTGAATGAAGGAGATGAAATCATTGTTGTAAATGATTTTTCCAAGGACAATACTGTTGATATTATCAAATCATTTCAACATCCCCAGATTAAGATTTTTGAGAACGAAAAAAATATGGGTCATGTAAAATCATTTGAAAGAGCAATAGCACTTTCACAAAATGAATTCATTTTTCTGAGTGATCAGGATGATCTTTGGATGCCCAATAAAATAAAATTTTTTAAAGAGTATTTAGATAAAAATAATGTACAATTAGTTTCTTCAAGTTTTATATGTTTTGATAATGATTATAATATTAATAATGACAAAATTTATAAATTAGATAAAAATGCATCCAATAAATATTTTGAAAATATTGTTCGTATTTTCTTAGGCAATATCCCTTATTTTGGATGTGCAATGGGATTCAGAAGAGACTTTTTGAAAGTTATACTTCCATTTCCGGACTATATTGAGGCGCATGATCTATGGATTGGGATGGCATCAAACATTATAAAATCTAATTTACATATTGAAGAAAATAGTATTTTGCATAGAATTCATAATGCCAATGCAACAACATCAAAAAGATCAATTGTTAAAAAAATAAATTCCAGATATATCTTTTTAAAATCTTATATTGAGCTGAATAAGAGGAAGAAGAATTTATAATTATTTTGACCTTAAAAACACACAAAACATAAATGAGGAAATATCAAATTTGTACTAAAACTATTATGGACACGTCTGATTCGGGTATCATTTTCAATGAAGCTGGAGAAAGTGACTATTATACAAATTTCATTGAAAATATATTGCCTGTTTGGAATTATGGAAAAGGGAGAGAAAATGACCTAAATGAAATCGCAGCAAAAATCAAGAAAACTAACTCTAATAAAGATTTTGACTGTATTATAGGTTTAAGCGGAGGATTAGATAGTTCCTATACTGCTTATATTGCCAAAGAAAAAATGGGGCTTAGACCTCTTTTGTATCATGTAGACGCTGGATGGAATACACATCAGGCTGTAAGTAATATAGAAAAACTTGTTAATGGTTTGAATTTAGAGCTATATACAGATGTTATCAATTGGGGAGAAATGAAAGATCTTCAAAGATCTTTTTTCCATGCTCAGGTACCAGATGTAGATATGCCACAAGATGTGGCTTTTTTTTCAAGCTTATATAAGTTTGCAAGAAAGAATAATATTAAATACATTTTAACAGGATCTAATTATAGCACTGAATGTTGTAGAGAACCTGAAGAGTGGGGTGCATACCCAGGCATTGATTCCGTTTTAATTAATGATATTCATGCTAAATATGGTAATAAAAAATTGAAAAGCTTCCCAATCATAGATATTTTGATGTACAAAATATTCTATCGGTTTATTTTAGGAATGAAGGTATTTCATCCTCTTAATTATGTTGAATATGTAAAGAATGATGCAGAAAAATTGTTAAATGAAAAATTTGACTGGCAGCCGTTTCAGCACAAGCATCATGAATCTCGTTTTACCAGCTTTTATGAGGATTTTTGGCTTCCTCAGAAGTTTGGCTACCAAAAAAGGAGAGCTCATTTTTCAAGCCTTATTTTAACAGGACAGATGTCAAGAGAAGAAGCTTTGAACAGAATTTCTATACCAGAGATCGATGATCAGTCAATTAGAAATGAATTTGATTTCGTTGCACAAAAGCTAGGTTTTGAGATTGAGGAATTTAAAAATATTTTTAATAAGCCTAATAGAACCTTAAACGATTTTAAATCTAAACGCAAGCTGATAAGTTTAGGGATAGAAATGACAAGATTTTTAAAACTAGAAAGAAGACTGTTCAGATGATTACAGTTATAAATTATGGAGTAGGTAATATAAATGCATTTATAAATATTTATAAAAAGCATGGAATTCCAACCAATATTGCGACCCATTTTCGAGATTTAGATCATGTAAATAATCTTATTCTACCAGGAGTAGGTTCATTTGATTATGCTATGCAAATGTTAAATGCTTCCGGAATGCGGGAAAGACTGGATGAGCTTGTCTTGAATGAAAAAAAAAATGTGCTTGGTATATGTGTAGGAATGCAGATGATGGCCAAGTCAAGTGAAGAAGGAAAATCTGAGGGATTGGATTGGATTAGAGGTAAAGTAAAGAAAATTGATACTTCAAAAATTAATCATAGATCAAAATTACCCCACATGGGATGGAATACAGTAAAATCCATCAAAGATCATGTAATTTTTAAGGATATGCAGGAAGAAGAACTTTTCTATTTCTTACATTCCTATTATTTTGAAGTTGAAAATGATAAAAATTGTTATGGATTAACTCATTATGGAGAAGATTTTGCAAGTATTATTCACGAAGAAAATATATATGGAATACAATGCCATCCAGAAAAGAGTCATATTGCAGGGGAAAATTTTTTAAAAAATTTCGCAAAATTATAATAATATGCTACAGCCCAGAATTATAGTAAGCTTATTATTGCAAGAGGATGAGCTAATTAAAACAAAAAAATTTAAAAATCCACAATATATAGGCGATCCTATAAATACAGTGAAAATTTTCAATGAAAAAAAAGTTGATGAACTGTCTATATTTGATATAGGTGCCACTAGAAATAATATTGAACCTAATTACAACCTTATTGAACAAATAGCCGCACAATCTAGGATGCCTGTTTGCTATGGAGGTGGAATAAAAAATGCAGCACAAGCACAGAAGATTTTTAATTTAGGTATTGAGAAAATTGCTTTAAGCAGTGCAATATTTCAAGTACCCAATATAATAGAAACTATTTCTGAAAAAGTAGGAGCCCAAAGTGTAGTAGCCGTTTTAGATATTAAAAAAAACTTATGGGGAGGCTATGATGTATTTATTAATAATGGAAAAACTCAAGTAAAAGACAATCTTTTATCTATATTGGCTATGCTTGAGAAGAATGGGGTAGGTGAAATTGTAATCAATCATATAGATAATGATGGTACAGGAAAAGGATATGATTTTAATCTTATTGAAAAAGTAAGTAAGCAGATCTCAAAACCTTTAACTGTTTTAGGAGGAGCAGGCTCCTTAGAAGATATAAAACAACTTTTTAAGCATTTTGGAATAATAGGTGCAGCTGCAGGGAGTCTATTTGTCTTTAAAGGAAGATATAATGCAGTTTTAATTAATTATCCAGATGCAGAAACAAAAAATACTCTTTATAATATAGATTATGCAAATTAAGAATAAAACACTTTTAATTACAGGTGGTACGGGATCTTTCGGAACCGCAGTATTGAGAAAATTTATAGAAACAGATCATTTTAAAGAAATCCGTATTTTTTCTAGAGATGAGAAAAAACAGGATGATATGAGAAATCAGTTTAAAAATAATAAATTGAAATTTTATATTGGAGATGTAAGAGATTTTAATAGTATAGAACCCGCTATGAGAGGGGTCGATTATGTTTTTCATGCTGCAGCATTAAAACAAGTGCCTTCTTGTGAGTTTTTTCCTATGCAAGCAGTAAAAACAAATGTTGAAGGAACACAGAATGTCATTGAGGCTGCCGCAAAAAACAAAGTGCAAAAAGTAATATGTTTGAGTACTGATAAAGCTGCTTATCCTATCAATGCTATGGGAATTTCTAAAGCAATGATGGAAAAAGTTGCCGTAGCAGCTTCCAGAAACTTAGAAGATACGGTTGTATGTCTTACCAGATATGGCAACGTAATGGCATCAAGAGGATCTGTGATTCCTTTATTCATAAAACAGATTAAAAACGGAGGAGAGATAACCATTACGGATCCTAATATGACCCGCTTCCTAATGTCATTAGAAGAGGCCGTTGATTTAGTTTTGTTTGCATTTGAACATGGAAATCCTGGAGATCTATTCGTGAATAAAGCTCCTGCTGGAACTATAGGAGACCTAGCACAGGCGTTGAAAGAAATGTTGAAGGCAGACAATCCTATAAAAATTATTGGAACAAGACATGGTGAAAAATTATATGAAACACTATGTACTCGTGAAGAAATGATCAAAGCAGAAGATATGGGAGATTTCTATAGAATTCCTGCAGATAATAGAGATCTCAACTATGCTCAATATTTTTCTGAGGGGATAGAAGATGTATCAAAAATTGAAGATTATCATTCTCATAACACGCAGCAACAGGATGTAGAAGGAATGAAAAATCTTCTATTAAAACTTCCCTTGATTAGAAAAGAAGTTTTAGGAGAAGATGTAATGCAATATCCTGATTAAGAATTACAATGAAAGTCCCGGAAATTTTTAAAGGAGGGCAATTTTCTGATGAAAGAGGAAGGCTTATTTTCAATAATACCTTTGATGCTTCTGAAGTTAAAAGGTTATATTATATTGAAGATATAGATACTGAATCCATAAGAGGTTGGATTGGACATAAAGTTGAACAACGCTGGCTTTCAGCAATACAAGGAAAGTTTATGATCAAATTGATATATATTGATAATTGGAAAACTCCTTATAGAAAGTCCGAAATTCTGGAATTTGAATTAAGCTCCGGAGATTTAACTATTTTACATATCCCTCAAGGGTATGTAAGCGCAATCCAAACCAAAGAAGAAAAATCAAAATTATTGGTAATGGCAGACTATTCTTTAGGTGAAATAGATGATAGCTATCGTTTCCCTATTGATTATTTTGAAAATTTATAAGATGAAAAAAATAGGAATTACAGGTCAAAATGGGTTCGTAGGATCTCATTTATATAATACATTAGGCTTAAAGCCAGATCAGTTTGAGAGAATAAATTTTGAAAGAGATTTCTTTGATGATCCTGAAAAGTTGGATGAATTTGTAAAGCAGTGTGATGTAATTGTACATCTGGCGGCAATCAATCGCCATCCTGAACCTCAGGTAATATTTGATAGTAATATTGACCTAGTAAATAGGTTAATAAGTTCGTTAGAAAGAACAGAATCAAAGGCTCATGTGCTGTTTTCATCTTCATCACAAGAAGAAAAAGATAATTTATACGGCAGATCCAAAAAAGAAGGAAGAGAGCTTTTTGCTGCATGGGCAGAAAAATCTAAAGGTCACTTTACAGGATTAGTAATTCCAAATGTTTTTGGCCCTTTTGGAAAGCCAAATTATAATTCATTCATCGCAACTTTTTGCTATAAACTTACTCATGGGGAATACCCTGTTGTTGATCATGATGGTGAGGTGAACCTGATCTATGTAGGAGAACTTGTAGAGGAAATTATCAATACAATAGAAAGCGAAACATTTGAAAAATTATATGAAGTTCCATATACTTCAACCAATAAGGTTTCAGAAGTTCTTAAAAAATTAGAAAATTATAAGAATCTCTATTTTGAAAATGGAGAAATTCCGGTATTGGAAACTACATTTGATCTAAATCTTTTTAATACCTTTCGTTGTTATTTTGATATCAAAAATCATTATCCTGTCAAGTTTACACAACATATAGATCCAAGAGGAGCATTTGTAGAAGTAATCAGATTAGGAATAGGTGGTCAGTGCTCATTTTCAACAACAGTTTCAGGAATTACAAGAGGTAATCATTATCATACAAGAAAAATAGAACGTTTTGCGGTAATAAAAGGCAAGGCCTTAATTCAATTGAGGAAAATTGATACCGATGAAGTGATGGATTTTTATTTGGATGGAACAGAACCGGCTTATGTAGATATGCCAATCTGGTATACTCACAATATTAAAAATATTGGAGAAGAGGAACTATATACTATTTTCTGGATCAATGAACCTTTCAATTCTGAAGATCCTGATACTTATTTTCTTGAGGTTTAAAAATTATTTTTGATCTACAATTTTAGGAGCCTTAAAGGATGAATTTCTGTTTTTCATAAGTTCATTTTTTAGGGCTCTGTTGCTGTCAGGATCCATATCAATGGTGTTCCTTGAAAGGTCAGCATCATCACTTACAATAACTTTTGCAGGACGTGAGCTTACAGTAACGTTTTTTTCAAACATATTATTGCTTGTGCTACCTACTAGCTGGTATAGTGTCTGAGATTTATCCTTATTGGCCGTATCTCCGTCTCCATTTACAGCAAAAAAATTGTTGTTGATTACGTTATTATAAGAATTACTAACAGATACACTTACATAATGTCTTTCAAAATAATTATTATTAATCATATTATTGGATGCCTGATCAATAACGATGCCTCTTCCTGTACTTTTTAAATTGGATAATTGGGATGTTTTATCAGCACTCAGATAACCTGCAAGATTATTTTCAATCATATTATTATTGATGAAATTAGCAAATGATCTTCCCGTAATATAAATTCCAATAGAATTATATCTCATTTCACTTTTAGTAAGATATACACTTGTAGACTCTTTGTCAAGTAAAACACCAATGCCATTATTACGGATAAAACAATTCGTTATAAAAGTATAGTATGCAGATAGAATTTCAATTCCATTATTAGCAAAGCCCTCTATTTGAATATCCTCAACTCTGGTTCTTAATCCATAGATTTTTATACCTGTACTTTTGGTGCTGTTCGTATACTGAGGTTTGGGATCAAAAACATTTTTATCATCGCAATTAGGACCTAGTAATGTCAGGCTTTTAATATAGTTATATCCATCTATTATGTGCTCATCACCGTTTCTTTCCAAAATGATAGCTTCAGAATTGGGGTTCTTAACTTTTATGATTGTACTATTTACAAACTCACCTGTTATACTAATAAATTTATTGAGGATTATAGGTTTTGAAATAATGTAGGTGCCAGACGGAATAAAAAGATTTACATGTCTCTTTTGTTTTCCATATTTCATGTTGATATCGTTTACTGCTTTAGTAAAGGCATTCGTATCATCAGATACACCATCACCTTTTGCCCCATAATTTTTAATATCTATATTTTGGGCGAATGAAAAAACAAATACTGTTAGGAAACACAATGTTAAATAACTTTTCATACTTTATCGTTAATGAGTTTAAATATAAAAAATTATCTTTGTAATGGCAAAAAAAATGCAATGAAGAGATTAAAAGTAATGACTGTCGTAGGAACACGACCAGAGATTATCCGATTATCAAGAGTGTTATCTGCTTTAGATAGTTCTGAAGCTATTGAGCATATCATCGTTCACACAGGACAAAATTATGATTATGAACTTAATCAGATTTTCTTTGAAGATTTAGGTCTTCGTAAACCAGACTATTTTCTTGAAGCAGCAGGAAAAACTGCTACAGAAACAGTAGGAAATATTTTAATTAAAATAGATCCTCTCCTCGAAGAATTAAAACCAGAAGCTTTTCTTGTCTTAGGAGATACAAATTCTTGTTTATGTGCAATTCCTGCAAAAAAACGTCAGATTCCGATTTTTCACATGGAAGCCGGAAACAGATGTTTTGATCAAAGAGTTCCAGAAGAAACTAATAGAAAAATTGTAGACCACACTTCGGATATTAATTTAACGTATTCTGATATTGCAAGAGAATATTTACTAAGAGAAGGCCTTCCTGCAGATAGAATTGTTAAAACAGGTTCTCCAATGTTTGAAGTGCTAAATCATTATTTACCACAAATAGAACGTTCTGATGTTTTATCAAGATTAAATCTGGAAGAAAATAAATATTTTGTGATCTCATCTCACCGCGAAGAAAACATTAATTCTGAAAAAAACTTTAAAGGATTAATGGAGTCTTTAAATGCTATCGCAGAAAAATATCAATATCCAATAATTGTCTCTACGCATCCACGTACCAAAAATATGATTGATAAGATGCAGATTGAAATGCGTCCTGAAATACAATTTTTGAAACCTTTAGGATTTCATGATTATAACGCTCTTCAGATGCGCTCATTTGCAGTACTCTCAGATTCTGGCACAATTTCTGAAGAATCTTCAATCTTAAACTTCAGAGCTCTTAATATTAGAGAAGCTCATGAAAGACCGGAAGCGATGGAAGAAGCCTCAGTAATGATGGTTGGATTATCCCCTGAAAGAATTTTACAAGGGCTTGTTCAGCTACAACAACAGAAAACAGGAAGTGAAAGAAACTATAGACAAGTTGCTGATTATTCAATGCCGAATGTTTCCGAAAAAGTAGTTAGGATTATTATCAGCTATACAGATTATATTAACAGAGTTGTCTGGAGAAAAGGATAGAATGAATATACTGTTTCTTACCTTAGTTAAAATAAATACCTTGCAGGAGCGGGGTATTTATCATGATTTGATGCGTGAATTTTCAGATCATAATCATCACGTTTATATTGTAAGTCCTATTGAAAGACGTGAAAATCAAAAAACGGATGTGAAGAAAGAAGGAAATGTAACCTTTTTAAATGTAAAAACTTTAAATATTCAAAAAACAAATTTTATTGAAAAAGGTATTTCGACATTGACCATAGAAAAATTGTTTTTACATGCAGTTAAGAAATATTTTTCAAAAGTAAAATTTGATCTGGTTGTTTACTCTACTCCTCCTATTACATTCACAGGAGTTATTAAATACATCAAAAAAAGAGATCGCGCTAAAACATATTTACTTCTCAAAGACATTTTTCCGCAAAATGCTGTAGATATGAAAATGCTATCAAAAAAAGGGATTTTATACAATTATTTCAGAACTAAGGAAAAAGACTTATATAATATTTCTGATAAAATTGGCTGTATGTCTGAAGCTAATGTAAAGTTTGTTTTAGATCATAATACTTATTTATCTAAAGAAAAATTAGAAATTAATCCGAATTCTATAAAACTACAATCGTCAGTGGATATTTCGGAGGAAGATAAAAAGAGAATTAGAGAAAAATACCAAATCCCAGATCAAAAAAAGATTTTTATATATGGTGGTAATTTAGGAAAACCTCAAGGAGTAGATTTTCTTATAGAAACATTACAGGCAAAGTCCGATGATAGCAATATCTTTTTCGTTATTGCTGGGTCCGGAACAGAATACGATAAATTGAAAAATTGGTTTGATAACTTTAAACCTAAAAATGCTTTATTGTTTTCAGCCATTCCTAAAGCAGATTATGACCTTTTAGTTCAATCTTGTGATATAGGGCTTATTTTTTTACACAAAGATTTTACTATTCCTAATTATCCTTCGAGATTGCTTTCTTATTTAGAATTTAAATGCCGGTATTGGCAGCTACAGATTTAAATACAGATATCGGTGATGATATTGTAAGAAATAACTGTGGTATGGCAGTCTATTCGGATGATCTGAAAGCAATGATTAATGCTATTGATAGCTTTAGGGATATGGACGATGTTCAATTTGAAACATTCAGACAAAATAGTCTTGAATTTTTAAAAAAAGAATTCCAAGTTAATCAGTCTTATTCTAGAATAATTAATGCTTAATAATGTATTGTATAAGGAAATGTGCTTTTCTACCATATTTTTCCATATATAATTCAGCAATAAGATTCAATAGAAATTTTTAATTTTGAATACAATAAATTTTATGAAGAATGAAATAAGATCATTCAAATGTATATTTTTTAACATATCTAAATTTTAAAGAAAGATGTATAAAACTTTTATAAAGAGATTTTTAGATATTATCATTGCGCTTACAGTTATCATTTTTCTATTCCCTCTATTTTTGATAATTTATATTTTGGTTAAAATAGATAGCCCTGGCAAGTTTTTTTTCTTTCAGGAAAGATTAGGATATCAGGGAAAAGTTTTCAAAATATACAAAGTGCGTACAATGTATGATAAGGAAAGGGTTGCAGATCGAGAAATATTGAAAGGAGATGCAGATGTTACAAAAATAGGAGAATATCTGAGACGTTTCAAAATAGATGAATTGCCACAAATTATTAATGTTTTTAAAGGTGATATGACATTAGTAGGACCTAGACCGTGTTTACCTAGGCAATTAGCAGAATTTAATGAAGATGGAAGAAAACGTATTGAAGTAGTACCTGGACTCACAGGATTATCTCAGGTAAATGGTAATATTCATTTATCATGGGAAGAAAGATGGAAATATGATAGAGAGTATGTAGAAAAACAAAGCTTTTTATTAGATACGAAAATCATATTTAAAACCTTTTTAATACTTCTTAATGGAGAAGATAAGTATATAAAACGTCCAAATGTATAAAATTTTAGTAATAGGAGCGGTGAACTCTACCGCACGGATTATTCATAAATTAGTTGAACATAACTTAGATGTTGTGGGGGTTTTGGGACATGAACCCAAAAATAAAGAGAAAGTTTCTGGATGGGCAGACCTCTCATCATTATCATCAAAATTTAATATCAATTATAAAGGTTTTACAAAAATTAATGATGAAGAAAATCTGGCTTGGGCTTCTGAACTAGCTCCGGATATTATTTTTGCTGTAGGCTTTTCACAACTATTATCTGAGAAATGGTTTGCTATTTCAAAATTAGGATGTATAGGTTTTCATCCCACCGTACTCCCATTTGGAAGGGGAAGGGCACCTATGGCTTGGATTACATTAGAACAAACTTCTGGTTCAGCTTCATTTTTCTTGATGGGAAAAGGGGCTGATGATGGACCAATTTTTGCTCAATCAGTATTTAAAGTAGAAGAAAATGATGATGCTCAAAGTGTAGAAGCAAAAATATTAAACCATATCGATATTGCATTAGACCAATGGCTGCCAGAATTGAAGGAAGAATTATGGAATCCTATACCTCAATCTGAATATCTGGCATCTTATTATGGGGTAAGAAAAGAAGAGGACGGCTTAATCAATTGGAATGATAATGCAGATTACATCAATCGACTAATTAAAGCTGCATCCAGCCCACACCCAGGTGCCTATACTTATTGTAAAGATGAAAAAATAACTATCTGGACATCTAGAAGAGAAAAAGAAATTCAGTTCAAGGGAGTGATTGGCAGGGTTTTATTAAAGGATGAAAACGGAAAGCTTCTCATTCAAACAGGAAACGGCCTCCTATGGATTGAAGACTATACATTTGAAGAAGGAATAGATATTACTATTAATGTAGGAGATAAATTGGGGTATAATATTGAAGATGAAATTTATAAAATAAAAAACATTTTAAAAAATAAAAGATGAACAGAGTAGTTGTAGTAGCACCACATCCTGATGATGAAATAATTGGATGTGGAGCAACCATTGCAAAGCATATCAAATCTGGAGATGAAGTAACAATAATTGTTGCAACCAATGCCTCAGAAGGTGCTCCTGAACTTTTCCCTATGTCACAAGTTGAAAATGTTCGGGCAGAAGCTGTTGCTGCACATCAGTTTTTAGGAGTAAAGGAAACCGTTTTTCTTGATTTCCCTGCACCTGCGCTTAATGCATTCCCTGAATTTAAAATTTCTTTGGAAATCGCTAAAGTATTTCAGAGAATTAAACCTACTCATTTATATCTTCCTCATCCTGGAGATATTCATCAAGATCATAAAGCAATTTATCGAGCGTCTTTAGTGGCTGCAAGACCACAAGGATCCGATAAAATTTCAAATATTTATTGCTATGAGACACTCTCAGAAACGGAATGGACTCCAATGCAGGAAAAGCCTTTTGTACCTAATCATTTCATAGATGTAACTGATGTTTTCTCTAAAAAAGCAGAAGCTATGAAGTTTTTTACTTCACAAATCAAGCATTTTCCACATTCTCGTTCAGTAGAGACTTTTGAGGCTCTGGCAATGTACAGAGGATCTACAGTAGGAGTTGAAAGAGCAGAAGCGTTTTCTGTTGAAAGACAGTTGGTTCTATAAAATGATCGTCATGAAATAGCACGAGCTGAATAGCTGTGTTGAAATAATATAACATTCTATAAATTTATTTTTGTAGCAAGGTAATACCTGGTAAAAAATTATATAACGATGAATTTTCAACATCAATAGTGATGGAAATATTTACACAAAAAAGCAAATGAATAATATACTTATAAGTTCTGCTGGTCAAAGAGTATCTTTGGTTCGAGCATTCCAAAAAGAACTTAAAAAAATAGACCCAAGTGCAAAGGTCTTTACAGTAGATCTAAACCCTGTTCTGGCTCCTGCTTGTCATGTTTCAGATGGATTTGACAAAATTGACCGGGTTACAGCTTCTGGTTATATTTCTGAATTATTGGAAATCTGTAAGAAAAGAAATATTAAGATGATTGTTCCTACTATTGATACTGAACTTTTAGTATTGGCGGAAAATAAAGATCTTTTTCTTCAGAATGGAATTATTCCTGTAGTTTCATCATTGGATTTTGTGAAAAAGTGTAGAGATAAACGAATTATTAATGAGTTTTTTGTGGAAAATAATATTGATATTCCTAAAAAAATGGATAAAGATAATTTAACCTTTCCATTATTTATAAAACCTTATGATGGCTCGTTGAGTGCTGATACGTTTTTAATAAGACAGGCTTCTGATCTTACGGATTATCACTTTCAGAATCCTAAACTGATGTTTATGGAATACATGGATCATGAGATTTATGAGGAATTTACAGTTGATACTTATTACAATACAAATGGAGATCTTAAATGTGTTGTACCTCGTAAACGTATTTTTGTAAGAGCCGGTGAAGTCAATAAAGGGGTTACCAAGAAAAATGAGATTGTAGGCTATGTAAATAAAAATCTTTCTCATATAGATGGTGCTGTAGGATGCTTAACTATGCAGTTTTTTTTACATCCGGAAGAGAAAAGAATTGTAGGGATTGAAATTAATCCGCGATTCGGTGGTGGATATCCGTTAAGTTATCTTGCTGGAGCCAATTATCCTGAATGGCTGATTAAAGAATATATTTTGAATAATGATATTCCTTATTTTAATGATTGGGAAGAGAACTTATTAATGTTGCGCTACGATGATGAAGTTTTAGTTAGAAATTATGAAGGGTAAATACATTATATTTGATCTTGATGATACATTAATGTATGAGATTGATTATCTTGAGTCTGCATATTATGAAATAGCCAATTTACTTGATCTCAATAACAAAGAGAATTTATATCAAGATATGATGAGCTGGTATCATGAAAATAAAGACGTTTTTGGAATGTTGGAGGAGAAATATTCCCACGACAAAATAAAACTATTAGATATTTATCGCAATCATTTTCCTATGATTAAAATGGGAGATGATGTGCGAGAAGTTTTAGATTATATTAGCCAAAATACCTATAAATTAGGACTAATTTCAGATGGAAGATCAGTTACTCAAAGAAATAAATTGAAAGCTTTGGATATAGAAGGTCTCTTTGATAAAATTATCATTTCTGAAGAATTCGGAAGTATGAAACCAGATCATAAAAACTTTGAAATTTTTATGGATGATAAAAATTATCAATATTTTTATATTGGTGATAATACTAAAAAAGATTTTGTTACTCCAAACAAATTAGGCTGGATTACCATTGCATTGAAAGATGCAGGCAGAAATATCCATAAGCAGGACTTTGATTGGTCAGCAGAACATAAGCCTCAATTTATTGTAAATAATTTAAAAGAAATAATAAATTATATAAACTAATATTAATCTTAGTTTTAATTAAATAAAGCATACAATGTCACAAAAAATATGGTTATCCTCTCCACATATGGGAGGCAATGAATTAAAATATATCAACGAAGCATTCGAAGAAAATTGGGTGGCACCCCTTGGACCAAATGTTAATGGGTTTGAAAGCGACCTTGAACAGTTTTTAGGTGAAAATTCGAAAATAGCAGTCCTTTCTGCAGGAACAGCAGCTCTTCATTTGGCACTTATTGAATGTGGTGTACAACATGGAGATGATGTGATTTGTCAATCGATGACATTTTCCGCCTCAGCTAATCCTATTGCATATTGTGGAGCAACTCCTGTTTTTATAGACAGCGAATCTGATACATGGAATATGTGTCCAAGTGCATTGAAAGATGCAATTGAAGATAGAATTCAAAAAGGTAAAAAACCTAAAGCAATTATTGTTGTTCATTTATATGGAATGCCCGCAAAAATGGATGAAATTATTGCTATTGCAGAGAAATATCAGATCCCTATTATTGAAGATGCCGCAGAAGCCTTGGGATCTACTTATAAAGGAAAAGCTTGTGGAACATTCGGGCGTTTTGGAATTCTAAGTTTTAATGGGAATAAAATTATTACAACTTCAGGAGGAGGAGCTTTAGTTTGCCATAGTCAGGAAGATAAAGATAAAGCTGTTTTTCTATCCACTCAGGCTAGAGATAACGCTCCTCACTATCAGCATTCTCATATCGGATTCAATTATAGAATGAGTAATATTGTTGCAGGTATTGGGCGTGGACAGATGGAAGTTCTTAAAGATAGAGTACAGTCACGCAGAGATATGCATGAATTTTATGTTGAAATTTTTAAGGACATTCAAGGAGTAACTGTATTTTCAGAACCTGGAGATGACTTCTATTCTAATCATTGGCTGTCTGCAGTGATCATTGATCCTGAAACAGGAAAAGATAGAGAAAGTTTACGGTTAGCATTCCTTGAAGATAATATTGAATCCAGACCACTTTGGAAACCAATGCATTTACAACCTGTCTTTGAAAATGCACCATATTATGGGACAAATATTTCTGAAAAACTATTTGATAATGGATTGTGCTTACCATCAGGATCTAACTTATCAGATGAAGATCGAGACAGAATATCAAAAGTGATCAGAGCATACTTTGGATCTTAATTTTTTGATATAAATGAATAAGTATAAATATTGGAAAATAGTATTTGACTTTATCCTTGCGGTAATTCTAACTGTTTTTCTGATTCCATTACTATTCATTTTATTTATCATTGCAAGTTTAGATACATCTTCTAATGGTCTTTTTTTTCAAAAGAGGATTGGACAGTATGGAAAGAGTTTTACCATTTTTAAATTTAAAACCATTCATGGTAAAAATAGAAATTGTTCGAAATTAGGGCGGATTCTTAGAAAGTTTAAATTAGATGAGCTCCCCCAGCTTTTTAATATTCTAAAAGGGGAAATGAGCTTTGTAGGCCCAAGACCTGATATTGAAGGTTATTATGACCGACTTGAAGGAACAGATCGAAAAGTATTAGAGCTAAAACCTGGTCTAACGTGTGAAGCGAGTATTGTATATCGCAATGAAGAAAAAATACTAAAAAAACAGGAAGACCCTTTGAAATACAATGATGAAATATTATTTCCACATAAAGTAAAGATGAATCTTGAATATTTAGAACATTTATCCTTTAAAAATGACATTAAGATTTTACTTAATACATTATTAATTATTTTAAAATAAACAATATAGAATTTCTCCATAGTTATGAAAATTAAAGAAACCCCACTTAAAGACTGTTACATTATTGAACCTACCGTTTTCGAGGACGAAAGAGGGTATTTTTTTGAAAAGTTCAACGAAAAAAAATTCGAAGAGCTTACAGGAATGAATGGCCACTTTGTTCAGGATAACATCTCCAAATCTTCTTATGGCGTGTTGAGAGGAATTCATCTTCAGAAAGGTGAACATGCACAAGCCAAATTAGTTTCATGCCTGGAAGGAAGTGTGTGGGATGTAGCAGTAGATCTTAGAGAAGACTCTCCAACCTTTGGACAATGGTTTGGAGTTGAACTTTCAGCCGAAAACAAACTACAACTTTATGTACCAAGAGGTTTCGGTCATGGTTTCTCCGTATTAAGTACACATGCTGTCTTCTCTTATAAATGTGATAACTTTTACAATAAAGAATCAGAAGGAAGCGTAAGATTTAACGACTCAGATCTTAATATAGATTGGAAAGTAGATGAAAAAGACGCGGTTCTTTCAGAAAAAGACCAGAATGCACCTGATTTTAAAGAAAAAAACTTTTAAAGTATAGTATTGAAAACCACTTTTTTAAAGTGGTTTTTATTTTTGTAATCATTACTCTTTTAATATTTTGTATCTTTGCAGACTCAAAATCAAAAAGATGCGTACAAAATCTGTAGGGAAGAAGAAAATCAATGTAGTTACACTTGGATGTTCCAAAAATGTATATGACTCTGAAGTATTAATGAGCCAGCTAAAAGCCAATGGCAAAGAAGTGGTTCATGAAGATCGTGGAGATATTGTTGTTATTAATACCTGTGGATTTATTGATAATGCTAAAGAAGAATCTATCAATACTATTTTAGATTATGTTGAAGCAAAAAATAGAGGCGAAGTAGAAAAAGTATTCGTTACAGGTTGTCTTTCCGAAAGATATAAGCCAGATTTGGTTAGAGAAATTCCAGATGTAGACCAGTATTTTGGGACAAGAGACCTTCCTATACTATTAAAGCATCTTGGCGCAGACTACAAGCACGAATTGGTAGGGGAAAGGTTAACAACCACTCCAAAGCATTATGCATACCTTAAAATTTCAGAAGGATGTGACAGACCATGTTCTTTTTGTGCCATTCCTTTGATGAGAGGAGGTCACGTTTCGACTCCTATTGAAAAATTAGTTTCCGAAGCTCAGAAATTAGCAAAAAAAGGAACGAAAGAATTAATTCTTATTGCTCAGGATCTTACTTATTATGGATTAGATATTTATAAGAAGCGTGCATTAGGAGAGCTACTAAAAGAATTAGTAAAAGTAGAAGGAGTAGAGTGGATTCGTCTTCACTACGCTTTCCCAAGCGGATTCCCTGAAGACGTTTTGGATATTATCCGTGAAGAACCTAAAATTTGTAATTATATAGATATTCCTCTTCAACATATCAACTCAGACTTGTTGAAATCGATGAAAAGAGGGACTACCCATGAGAAAACTGATGCTCTTTTAGGGAAATTCAGAGAAAAAGTTCCAGACATGGCGATCAGAACAACACTGATTGTTGGCTATCCGGGAGAAACAGAGGAAAGATTCCAGGAGCTTAAAGATTGGGTTAAAGAACAAAAATTTGACAGATTAGGTTGTTTTACCTATTCTCATGAAGAAAATACCGGCGCTTATGTATTGGAAGATGATATTCCACAAGAAGTAAAAGAAGCCAGAGTAGAAGAAATCATGGAATTACAGTCTCAGATCTCTTGGGAAAAGAACCAGGAAAAAATAGGAAAAGTGTTTAAATGTGTATTCGATCGTAAGGAAGGTAATTATTTTATCGGAAGAACGGAATACGATTCTCCGGATGTAGATAATACTGTTTTAGTATCTGCCGAAGATACCTATATTTCCATCGGAGAATTCGCTGATGTGAAGATTACTTCAGCAGAAGAATTTGACCTTTATGGGGATTTGGTATAGAAATATAAAATACTATTAATCAGTGAGAAAAGTTTTGCTTTTTTCTCGGTGAAAATTGAAATATTAAAGAGAATTAACAAATTAAAGATTATGTTAAATAATGTATTTGTTTGGTTTTCAATAGATTGTAATTTTGAATATTAAGATTTTTTAATTTTCTTTTATAAAGTATGCAAATTAAAAAATTATGTCTTAAATTTGCGCCATAAGCAATGTTTTTAAATCATATGCTATCAATAAGTTATTTATTAAAATTGGGCTGAAAATTCAAAAAATATGTTTTTTTTATTTATATTAGCCATAAGATAATAATCGCAAGTTGAGATACATTTTCCCTTTGGAAATATTGATGAAAAATAATGTAATTAAAATCTTTAAAAACTTATGAAAAAATTTTTATTAACAGCGACAATGCTCGTTGCCTTTACGGCACTTTCCAAGGCTCAGCAAGGGCGAGTGGGGATTAACACAACCACACCTGCCACGACTCTAGATGTAGTAGCCAGTACGGATGCTACTTGACCTGATGCCTTATTAGTCCCTCGTTTATCAAGAGCTGATTTAGAAGCTAGAACTGCAGCTTATGCTAATGGTAATGCTACTGCAGCAAGTGCTCAGAATGGAGCTCTTGTATTTGTAAATGCATTAGGTGGTACAGGAACTGGTAAAACAGTAAATGTTACTGCTACTGGATTCTACTACTATGATGGTACAAACGGTAATAACGTTTGGAAAGCTCTAGGTGGTGGTGGGGCAGTATCTCTTCCAACTTGGAGAAGTGATGCTTCTGCAAATGTAGCTATATTAGAATCTGATGCTAACAATTTTGTAAGATTAACAGGAGGTAACGTTACTACTGCTGTTACTCTTCCTGCTCCAACTCCTACAATGATAGGAAAGGTATTTACAGTTCTTGAAGTAACTGGTGCTTCTGCTCCTGCTATTCAAACTGCTGGAGGTACTTATAAAGGAAATAACGTACCTAACGTGAATCCTTTGGAGGGTATCAATTCGTAACAGATGGTACAGACTGGTTCAATACAGGTTCTAACTAATTTAAAAACATCAAAATGAAAAATACATTTTTATTAATCCCTTATGTTGTTGCTGCTTTATTTGGAACAAAAGTTTCAGCACAGGTAAAAGGTAATCAAACCCTTGGAAATTCATCTATTAACTTAAGTACTGCTTTTTTTGATGCTTCAAGTTCAACCTTATGGAACGGTGCAAGTCCAGCAGCAACGAATGTTGGTAAAGGATTTTTATTCCCTAGAGCCGATCTTAGAAGTTTAGTTTTAACAAATAGCGGTAGTTTCCTTGCTTCAAACAACCCGAACAGATTTGACGGTATCATTGTTTATAATACAGCTTCAGGTACTACTCCTGCTACAGGTTCAGGTATCGGAAACCAAACAGTAGCTCCAGGATTCTATTATTTCTCTAACCCTGGATCTCCAACAACTGTTGCTACAGGGCAGTGGTTGCCATTGGGTGGTACTCCACCTAAGGTAAATGTCCTTACAACAGAAACTGTTACCAATACTTTAGTGAATAGCGCTCAGGTATATGCTATAAAAGGTCAATTTACTGCTAGCGGTGCATCTACAGGAGTAAGTATTCCTGCTCCAGCAGGTATTACAGCTATGTATGGTATTACAATCTATAAAGCAGGTACAAATACAGTATATGATAGAAGTTTGTATTCTTATGATACAACTTCAGGTAGTGCTGTTACAGGTTCTCCTAGTATGTCTGTAGTATACCCAAATGGTACATATGATTATGTATTAGAATACTTGAAAAATTAAAAGAATTTTATTTAATTACATATTAAGACCAATGAGTTCACTCATTGGTCTTTTGTTTTTATTGAAAGAAAGAACCTGATGTTTGTTTGTTTGTTTGTTTGTTTGTTTGTTTGTTTGTTTGTTTGTTTGTTTTCTTCTTATTTATATCAATAAAAATTATTGTTATAACAATTTAAATCCTTTTTAAAACCCTTTATTAGATCAATGCAGCTATACTTTAGATTAGGGCTGCTCTTTGATATTCTAGGCCATAAGAATTGATGAATAATAGATAAGAATTATTGTCATTTTCTAATAGAAAAGCTTTTTAATCTGATTCTTAAGCCTTATTTTTGAAGAACAATTAGAAAGAGAAGATGCTCCTTTATATTAATTAAAGATAAAAATTGGAAATATTTGAGATGATAATGGATTCAATATTACATTTGAAGTTAACATCACTGTTAAAATAATTGGAGAAGATGTGGTTTTATAGCGTTAGAGCTATTCTATAAGGTAGTTTGCTCTAATGAGCATCTTAACATTTTTAGCTTTTTATAATCCAGATTTATACTTATAATTAATATTTTATTATTTTTTAACATATTGATTAATAGTATTTTACAGCATTAGGTTTTTGAAATTATGCATGAATTAGTTAATTAAATTAACATTTAGTGTATTTTTTTAACACTTTTTAACAGTGTTATTTAAAATGCCTATCCATAGGGGCTTACAAGGTTGATTAACATATATTTTGGTTTTTGTTAACTGTTTTTAACATTTGGAATAGGGAGATCAAAAGATTCCTGATACATTTGCCCAGTCAAAACCAATAAAAGTTCAAAATGATGAAAAGATTCATTCTCGTAATCATAATGATGATTTCAACCTTAGGTGTTTACTCATTTACAAGTAATGCCTTAGATGCGAAAAAAACAAGTTATGCATCGTACTACCACGATAAATTTAACGGTAGAAAAACTGCTAGCGGAGAAATCTTTGATAACTCAAAGTTTACTGCAGCAAACAGAACGCTTCCATTTGGAACAAACGTTAAGGTAACAAACCTTAAGAATGGGAAAGAGGTAATAGTGAGGATTAATGATAGAGGACCTTTCCATTCATCAAGATCTTTAGACATGTCTAAAGCTGCGTTCGATGAGATCGGAGATATCAACCATGGTACAATTCCGGTCGAATATGAAATTGTCGATTAGTTTATGATTTAAATTAAAAAAAGCCAGCTGATTTCAGCTGGCTTTTGTGTTGATAGACATATAATATATTTATATGTCTAATTCCAATAGGGCAGGACAGTGATCTGAATGAACTGCCTCTTTTAAAATAACAGCTCGGGTAAGCTTATCCTTTAAGCTATAAGAGGTGAAGTTGTAATCTAATCTCCATCCTTTATTTCTCTCCCTTGAATTTTGTCTGTAACTCCACCATGTATAATTATCGGGTTCATTGTTGAAGAACCTGAAACTGTCAATGAGTTCACATTCATTAATGAAACTGGTCATCCATTCTCTCTCCATAGGAAGAAACCCTGAAACATTCTTTAAGCCAACAGGATTATGAATATCGATAGCTTCGTGGCAAATATTGAAATCACCGGATATAATCAGGTTAGGAATCTCTTTCTTTAAATTCCTGATATATTCAAGGAAATCATGACAAAACTGCATTTTGAAATCAAGCCTTTCAATATTTGAAGCAGAAGGTACATAGACTGAAATAACAGAAAATCCATCAAAATCAGCACGGATAATTCTTCCTTCATTATCATAACTTTCAATACCGCAACCATACTCTATATGATTGGGTTTTATTTTGGACGCAATTCCGACCCCACTATAGCCTTTTCTTACGGCCGAATGCCAATAACTGTGGTATCCTAATTTTTCAAGACTCTCGATGTCTATCTGATCGTTTCCGGCTTTACTCTCCTGAATACAGATCACATCCGGATCAGCAATCTTAAGCCAGCCCAGAAAATCTTTGGTAAATGCGGCTCTTATTCCATTAACGTTATAGGTAATTAATCTCATAAGTTTTCTATAAATGTTTTAAAATTCTCGTTGTATTTTGATGGGATAAATTCAATGATGTCATAATCTGCTATCTGATAAATATGAAAAGGATCTTCTTTAATTATTTTTTCGATTTCATTTTTAGATGATGCTCTACAGATGATAATTCCTCCGGTTCTCGGTTCTTTTCTTCCCGAAGTAATAAAAAATCCAGAATCATAATATTTTTGAAGAAAGGAATTATGCTCCGGAATATGGTGCTCTATATTTTCAATAGCTACTTTATACGTAAGCGAAATAATGAACATGTTTTTATTTTCTACGAAGATATGAACTCTTAGACTATATATAAAAAGAGGCGGGAAAAATCAATCGATTTTTCCCGCCTTAGACCCAAAATTAAATAAACTATGAAAAAACTACTTGGGTTCTAAAATACTGATAGGAATAATACATTCTTCCAGTGAGATTCCACCGTGTTGGTAAGTTTCTTTATAGTAATTTACAAAATGATTGTAATTCTTAGGATAAGCAAGGAATATATTATTTTTAGCAAAAATATACTTCGAGCTTAAGTTTCCTTTGGGAAGGAAAAGTTTTTCAGGATTGGTAATTGCCCAAACATCACTATCGTCATAGGTTAAACTTTTACCTGTTTTATATCGGATATTGGTAGAGGTTTCTCTGTCTCCTACTACTTTACTTGGTTTTTTAACGTAAACAGTTCCGTGATCTGTTGTAATCACTAATTTGTATCCACTTTCAGCTGCGGCTTTAATAATCTTCAGTAATGAAGAGTTTTCAAACCAGTTAAGGGTTAGAGAACGGAAAGTCTTATCATCACGAATAAGCTGATCAACAATGTGGTTGTCAGTTTTAGCATGGGAAAGAATATCAATGAAGTTGTAAACAATCACCAATAGATCGTTGTTTTTATGCTGATTGAAGTCATCGTAGATCTTTCTTTCAAAATCTGCGTTCAATACTTTCAGGTACTTCATAGATTTTGAACCAAGACCAATTCTTTTCATCTGATCCTCCAGAAAGTCACGCTCGAATTCATTTTTGTTTCCTTCTTCATTATCATTAAACCATTTATCAGGGAAACGTTTCTCAATCTCAGATGGCATTAACCCTGCAAAGAAAGAGTTTCTCGCATATTGTGTAGCGGTTGGAAGAATACTGTAATAATAATCTTCCGAAATTTTATTGTAATATTTGGTGAATAATGGTTCAACCACTTTCCACTGGTCATAGCGGAGGTTGTCAACCATTAATAAAAGTACTTTCTCTTTTTCTACCTCAGGTTTTACCTTTTCTTTGAAAAGAGTGTGGCTCATCAGAGGTTTATCAGAGTCAATAAGCCAGTCGGCATAATTTTTTTCAATAAACTTAGCAAACTGAATGTTGGCTTCCTCTTTCTGAGATTGTAGAAGATCTGCAAATTCATTATCTGCTACTTTATCGAACTTGATTTCCCAACTCAGAATCTTTTTATAATATTCTGCCCAATCCTGATACGTTCTCAAATAAGAAAGTTCCATAGAGAGGTTTCTGAATTCCTGTTGGTATTGTAAAATCGTTTTTGTTCTACAAGGTTATCTTGCTGAAGATTCTTCTTCAATGAAAGCAATATCTGATTGGGATTTACAGGTTTTAGGATATAATCTGCAATTTGAGAACCGATGGCCTCTTCCATGATGTGCTCCTCTTCACTTTTGGTTACCATAACTATTTTTAAAGAATTATCTTTTTCCTTAATCATAGGAATAGCTTCCAACCCGGAAATACCAGGCATATTTTCATCAATGAGCGTTAGGGCAAATTTCTCCGAATCCATAAGTTCCAAAGCCTCATTCACATTGTTAACAGGGGTTACCTGATAACCTTTCTTTTCTAAAAATACGATATGAGGTTTAAGTAAATCTATTTCATCATCGATCCATAATATCTTTTCTGACATAATTTATTTTTTACATGGTTATTGTATCAAAATGTTGACCAATTCCTTTTAAAATCTCACAAAATAGGAAGTTTAAAAGTTAAATATTAGTTAAATGGAAATACCCAGAGATATTCCCAGTTTCTACGAATTTCAATTCTTATTTTTTATATACAGCAAAGCTCTTTCCAAAACTTCATCCTTTCCGCTTTTTATTCCTTCTACCGTTGGTTTCACCAGAATATCCGGAATAATTCCAATTCTTTGCGTCTCTCTGCCATCAGGATAATAAGCTCCAAGGCCGGTAAAGCAAGTGTCTAAGTCTGCCAGTTTAAACCTGATAATATCTCCGTTGGCTCCTGAAGTATTGCTGCCGATCACTTTGGCTTTTGGATGTTGCTTGAACATCATGGTTGTAGTCTCTGCCTGGCTTTGAGTATTTTCGTCTACCAAAATGATTACATTTCCTTTATAATAATCGGGATTCCTTTGACCAATATTGTTCTTTCTGCTATAAAATTTTCCAGGATAGTTAGTTTCAGGGAAATTAAAGAGGTAATAAGGGGTTGATTGAGGTAGTAACAATTCACTTAAAGGTATTATAGTCAGTTTTGGATAATTTCTACTATCGAAAATGATTGATTCTGTTGATTTCAGATTTCTGTACATTTCATTCACCTCATCTTTGGTAAGAATTCCCATGTTAACATAACCGATTTTCTTTTCAGGATCCATAAACTTCCATTTTTCAGGTGCCGGATTTTTTTTGATAAGAATATCTTTAATGAGGTATGTTTTGGCGACTACTTCCATATTTTGTCCGTTTCTTTCCAATTTAACCGTAACAGAATCACGGTTGCTGAAAAGAAGTTTACTTTTTATCTTATTTACTTTGCCCCAGGAATTAGATGCAGGTACATATTTTCCAAGGGTATTTATCATTTGAGGGATTGTTTTTCCATTCACATCATATATAACATCACCGATATTGAAAGGTGTTTCTTCGTGAAACTTGTTTTGATTAATTTTTGTGATCACTAATTTTCCTTCGGCATAAGAATATTCTATCGGAAGTCTTTTATCACCATACTGGGTAAGGCTTATGAGTGATGAAGAAAGAAAAGCATGTGAATCGTCCGTTTTTGTTACCAATTCAGCCAAAGTCAGTTGATAATCCTTATTGTTGTTGATGCTTGCAAATTTGGGAATCATTTCTGTCAACACATCATTCCAATTTTGATCTGTTTCATACTTATAAGGAAAAAAATATTCTACATAATTCCAGTATCTGAATAGCTCTAATACACTGATCAGTTTGGAAGTAAATTTTGACCCATAGGAATTTTCATTTCTGAAAAATATTTTTCGGCCTCCTTTTCCTATATAATGATTGCTGCCAAGATTACGGTTGTTTTCAATATAGCGAAGCTTTTGAGATGTTGCTTCCGTGAATATATCGGAATTATCCATCCAGCTTAGATCAAAATTTTTAAGAAAATAAGTTTTATTATTTTCGGGTAAGCATTCCGTGCATTCATCAATTTTTCCAAGACTTGTAATCCAATTAGAATAGAATTCGTTCAATGCAGCCTTGTCATTGATCTTTTCAAGTTCATTTATTTTTTGAAAAAGCTGTTGATCCCAATTCAGATTGCCTTTTGCTACATTGGGATGATAATATTTTAAAAATCCCCAAACCCTGCAGAGGGATTCAAGTTTTTGATTTTCGGGTAAAATCTGTGCGGAAAAATGGAGACTTAAAAGCAAAAAAATGAAAAGAGAATATTTTCTCATCAAAAGATTGAGTTTTTCTCAAAGATAAATGATTAATGCAAGAACAGCAAAGGTTTTTTTGATGAATTATTTGAGTGGGAAGCGGGGAGCTGGAAGAAGGAAGTTACTGGAGGTTATTAATACTAAAGTCAGTGTATATTAAGTATTCAGAAGATCAATGATTCGTCTTTGCTTATCACACTCAATAACTTCCAGCCTCCCTCTTCCAGCTTCCAGTCTCCTTAATACTAATTTAATCATCCCTCAAAATTAAAATCCCTAACTTTGTTTATTCATATAGAAGTTCCGATGCAGAATAAGCTAAAAATTATCAATGATCCTGTTCATGGATTTATCAAAATACCTCACGAAATTTTATTTGATATTGTTGAACATCCTTACTTTCAAAGACTGAGGAGGATTGGACAGACCGGCCTGTTGAATCTGATCTTTCCAGGTGCAACTCACACAAGATTTCATCATGCCTTGGGAGCGATGCATTTGATGTTTACAGCGTTGGAGACATTGAAACAGAAAGGCGTTAAGATTTCTGAAGAAGAAGAAAAAGGAGCGATGCTGGCTATTTTAATGCATGATATTGGACACGGGCCATTCTCTCATGCTCTAGAGAATATGCTAATGGACGATTGGCATCACGAAAAACTTTCTTTACTTCTGATGAATAAGCTGAATGAAGAATTTGATGGTCAATTATCCATGGCCATTGAAATGTTTCAAGGAAAATATCACAGAAAATTTTTTAATCAATTGATTTCGTCTCAACTGGATGTAGATAGATTGGATTATCTGAAAAGAGATAGCTTTTTTACAGGAGTATCAGAAGGAAATATTAATACACAGAGAATTATTTCCATGATGAATGTATGTGAAGAAGGAGAGTTGGTTATTGATGCAAAAGGAATTTATTCTATAGAAAATTTTTTAACAGCCAGAATGTTCATGTACTGGCAGGTATATTATCATAAAACGTCTGCTCTGGCAGAATTTCTATTGGTGAAGATTCTTGAAAGAGCAAAATATTTGATCTCTCAGGGGATTGAACTTCCGGCGACAGAGAATCTGAAGTATTTTTTATACCGTGGAAAGAGCACTGCAACCGATGAAGATATAGAAAGATTTACTCAATTGGATGACAACGATGTGATCCAGGCGATGAAAGAGTGGCAAAATTCTGACGATTTTGTTTTATCCTATTGGTGTAAAAGTGTTATTGAGAGAAATCTTCCAAAGACTATTATTTCATCCCACCCTTTTGATGAAAAAGTTATTGAAGAAAAAATAAAAATTACCAATGAATTTTTTGGAATTGATAACGGAAAAGAATTGGTTCATGAGATAAAAAGGAAACTTTTACCTTATGATACCGAAAAGCAACCGATTTATTTATTACAGAAAAACGGGAAAAGAATGAAGCTTCATGAGTCAGAAGATCAGCTTTTATCAGGTTTAATGGTGAATAAAACCACACGCTATATCCTTATGTTTCCAAGAGATATCTCTCGTTTGGAATCTTAAATAATATTAAAATTTACGATCTCAAATCAAAAAATGTTTGCAAATTATAGAATTTCTTATCTTTGCAGAATATGGAATTCACAGCTTCGCAAATTGCAAGTTTTATTGACGGAAAAATAATAGGTGATGAGAATGCACTTATTACAGGGGTTTCTCCAATTGAAAATGGAGAATCAGGACATCTTTCTTTTATAGCACAAGATCGATTTTCTCATTTTTTAGACACCTCAAAGTGCTCTGTAATCATCGTTTCAGAAAAACTTCTGAATAAAAATAGTTATAACCCTACCTTAATTGTAGTAAAAGATGCTTATTTATCTTTTCAGGTTCTGATGAACTTATATCAGGAGATGAGAGGAAGAAAAGAAGGCATTGAAGATGGTTCATCCATTCATGATTCAGCTGTGATAGGTGAAGGAGCTTATATAGGGGCATTTACATATGTTTCTGAAAAGGCTAAGATTGGTGAGGGCTCACAGATTTATCCACATGTATACATTGGAAAAGGAGTAAAAATTGGTAAAAACTGTAAAATAGACAGTGGTGCCAGAATTTATGACTATTGTATCATTGGTGATAACTGTGTCATTCATTCTAATACAGTAGTAGGAGGAGATGGTTTTGGGTTTCAGCCTACAGCTGAAGGATTCAAAAAAATTCCACAGCTTGGAAACGTAATTATTGAAGATGATGTAGAAATTGGCTCAAACTGTAGTATAGACAGAGCTACGATAGGTTCTACCATTATTGGAAAAGGAACGAAAATTGATAATCTGATCCAGATTGCTCACAATGTGAAAATAGGACAAAATAATGTCATTGCAGCGCAAGCCGGAATTGCAGGTTCTACTACTATTGGAGACTGGAATCAAATTGGAGGTCAGGTAGGTGTTGTTGGTCATATCAAAATCGGAAACCAAGTGAAGATTCAGGCTCAGAGTGGTGTGAACTCAAGTGTTAATGATAGAGAAACTTTATATGGTTCACCAGCAGTCAGCTATAATGACTATTTAAGAAGCTATGTTCATTTCAGAAATTTCCCTGAAATAGTTAACAGAATAAATAATCTTGAGAATAACTCAAAAGATAATACTAATGAGTGATATGCAAAAAACGCTTCAGGAAGAGGTAACTCTTTCTGGAATAGGCCTTCATACTGGTAAAGAAGTAAAACTTACCATCAAACCCGCAAAAGAAAATACGGGATTTGTATTTGTAAGAACCGATTTAGAGGGACACCCTCAAGTTGAAGCTGATGTTAATTATGTAGTAGCAACAGAAAGAGGTACAACATTAGAAAAGCTTGGCGTAAAAATTACTACCTGCGAGCACCTTTTGGCTGCTTTAGTGGGTTGTGATATAGACAATGCAGTGTTGGAAATGGACGCATCCGAGCCTCCTATTTTAGACGGATCCTCAAAATATTTTGTGGAAGCTATCGAAAGTGTAGGAGTTGTAGATCAGAATATTGCCAGAGAATATCTGGTTGTAAAAGAAGTTCTTACATACAGCGATCCGGCTACAGGTTCAGAAATTACAATCATTCCTTCAGATACTTACGAAGTAACTACTATGGTAGATTTTGGGACTAAAGTTTTAGGAACTCAAAATGCTACTCTTAAAAATATTTCCGAGTTTAAAGATGAAATCTCTTCTGCAAGAACATTCAGTTTCTTACATGAATTGGAAATGCTTTTAGACCACGGATTGATCAAAGGAGGAGATATCTCTAACGCGATCGTTTATGTAGACAAGGATTTAACTCCGGAAACTACAGAAAAATTGAAAAAAGCCTTTGGGAAAGATAATGTATCCATCAGACCAAACGGTATTCTTGATAATCTTAACCTGAACTATCCTAACGAAGCTGCAAGACACAAATTACTGGATGTAATCGGTGACTTAGCTTTAGCAGGAGTGAAAATTAAAGGTAAAGTTATTGCCAACAACCAGGCCATTTCGTAAACACTCAGTTTGCGAAGAAACTAAATCGTCAGTGGAAATTGCAGAAAAAGAAAAACGTTCCGGATTTTGATCTTACAAAAGAACCGGTATTCGATATCAACGGAATCATGAAGCTAATGCCTCACAGACCACCGTTCTTATTAATTGATAAAGTTCTTGAACTTTCAGACTCTCACGTAGTAGGACTAAAGAATGTAACAATGAATGAACCTTTCTTCGTTGGGCATTTTCCTAAGGAGCCTGTAATGCCTGGAGTTCTTCAGGTTGAAGCTTTGGCTCAAACAGGAGGTATTCTAGTGTTAGCAAGTGTTCCTGATCCTGAAAATTATTCTACCTATTTTATCAAGATTGATAAAGTGAAATTCAAGAGAAAAGTAATTCCTGGAGATACACTTATATTCAAATTGAATTAATAGAGCCTATCAGAAGAGGTATTGTGCACATGCAGGGGTACGGATATGTAGGAGATACAGTGGCAGTAGAAGCAGAGCTTATGGCTCAAGTTGCAAAAAATAAAGTTGATTAAATGATTCATCAGTTAGCAGCCGTAGATAAACGTGCGAAAATCAGCAAAAATGTAATCGTAGAACCATTTACTACAATTGCAGGGGACGTAGAAATTGGAGAAGGAACTTGGATTGGTCCAAATGTTACCATCATGGATGGAGCAAGAATAGGGAAAGATTGTAAGATTTTTCCAGGGACTGTAATTTCTGCTATTCCTCAGGACTTAAAGTTTGATGGTGAAGATACACGAACTATTATTGGAGATAATACTACTTTAAGAGAATGTGTAACGATAAATAGAGGAACAAAAGCCTTAGGGTATACCAAAGTAGGAAGCAATTGCCTAATTATGGCAACTTCCCACGTTGCTCATGACTGCATCATAGGAGATAATGTAATTATTGCCAATGGTTGTGGTATTGCAGGACACGTTGAAATCGGAGATTTTACCGTAATGGGAGGATTATCTGCAGTTCAGCAGTTTGGTAAGATCGGAAAACATACTATGATTTCAGGAGGATCTTTGATCAGAAAAGATGTTCCTCCTTATGTAAAAGTGGCAAGAGATCCTATTTCTTATGCTGGTATTAACTCAGTAGGGCTTAGAAGAAGAGGTTTTTCCAATGAGAAGATCTTTGAAATTCAAAAGATTTACAGAGCTATTTTCCAAATGAAGATGAACGTTTCGCAAGCGTTGGCATATATTGAAAAAGAAATGCTTCCTACCGCTGAAAGAGATGAAATCCTTCAGTTTATCCAAAACTCTCCAAGAGGTATTGTAAAAGGATACGGAACAGGAAAAGATAGCAACTAAAAGTGCTAAAAATTAAGTAAAAAAAGATAATATATATTAATGGCAACAAGTAACGATATCAGAAAAGGTCTTTGCATCGAATTCAGCAATGATATTTTTAAAGTAATTGAGTTTCTTCACGTAAAACCAGGAAAAGGTCCTGCATTCGTAAGAACAAAATTAAAATCTGTAACCAACGGAAAAGTATTAGATAATACATTCTCTGCGGGGCACAAAATTGAAGAAGTAAAAGTAATCACAAGAAAGTTCCAGTATCTTTATGATGATGAGAACGGATTCCACTTCATGAATAATGATGATTTTTCTCAGTTATATTTAAATAAAGAAATGATTGAAAACTCAAACTTGATGAAAGCAGGTGAAGAAGTAACAATCATTTTGAAAGAAGCTGATGAAACTCCACTTTCTGCTGAACTTCCACAATCAGTATATCTGGATGTCATTGAAGCTGATCCGGGTGTAAAAGGAAATACGGCTACCAACGCTCTTAAAAACGCAATCGTTGAAACAGGAGCAAGAGTAATGGTTCCTTTATTCATCGAACCGGGAGACAAAATTAAAGTAAGTACTGAAGACGGTAGCTACTTAGAAAGAGTAAAAGAATAAATAAAATTTACATAAATTCGGTTTGCATTAGCACTCCGAATTTTGTTTTATAAGAAAATCTATTGTTATGAGATTCCATTCTCCGCAAAAGCTTAAAACGATCGCTGATTTAATAGGCTCAAAATTTATTGGCTCCGAAGACTTTGAAGTATTGGGAACTAATGAAATTCACATGGTAAAACCTGGTGATATTGTTTTTGTCAATCATCCCAAATATTATGACAAAGCATTAAACTCGGCAGCAACTATTATTTTAATTGATAAAGAAGTAGATTGTCCTGAAGGTAAAGCGCTTCTGGTTTCTGATGACCCTTTCAGAGACTTTAATAAGATCAACACCCATTTTACAAGAATTTACAATTTTACAGAAGAACTTCATGATGTTGAAATTGGTGAAGGGGCAAGAATACACTCTTCTGCAGTCATTGGAAACAATGTGAAAATTGGAAAAAATACCTTAATTTTCCCGAATGTAGTGATTGGTGATAGAACAGTAATTGGTGACAATGTGGTTATCCAGTCCAATACCGTGTTAGGAGGTGATGCCTTCTATTACAGAAAATTGAATGGGAACTTCGACCGTCTGATTTCTGTAGGAAATGTGGTGATCGAAAATAATGTGGAAATAGGAAATGGATGTACTATTGACAGAGGAGTTACAGATTCTACAGTAATTGGAGAAGGTTCTGTTTGGATAACCAGATTCAGATAGGACACGATACAATTATCGGGAAAAAATGTTTAATAGCTTCTCAGGTTGGAATAGCCGGCTGTTGTGTGATAGGAGATGAAGTTACATTATGGGGACAAGTGGGGATCGCTTCCGGTAATAAAATTGAAAGCGGATCTGTACTTTTAGGAAAAACCGGAGTGAACAGAGACCTCGAAAAAGGTACCTATATCGGAATGTTTGCAGAAGATTTCAAAACTTACCTGAAAAAAGAAGTAAAACTGAGAAATCTCAAATAAACAATTCCAAAGGTTTTGTCTAAAATCAAAGAAATTTGAGTAAATTTGTGAGCATTAATAAAATAATAAATAAATTAAAACAACAATAAAATGTCAATTTTAGTAAACAAAGATTCTAAAGTAATTGTACAAGGATTTACAGGAAACGAGGGAACTTTCCACGCTGGTCAGATGATTGAATACGGAACAAATGTAGTAGGTGGTGTTACTCCAGGAAAAGGAGGAAGCGAGCACTTAGGAAAGCCGGTATTCAACACAGTAGCTGATGCTGTTGAAAAGGCAGGAGCAAACGTAAGTATCATTTTCGTACCACCGGCATTCGCAGCAGACGCTATCATGGAAGCTGCTGAAGCAGGGATCAAAGTAATTGTATGTATTACTGAAGGTATTCCTGTAGCTGATATGGTAAAGTAAAATCTTACATCGCTGACAGAGACTGCAGATTAATCGGACCAAACTGCCCTGGAATCATTACTTCTGAAGAAGCTAAAATTGGTATTATGCCAGGTTTCGTTTTCAAAAAAGGTAAAGTAGGTATCGTTTCAAAATCAGGTACCCTTACTTACGAAGCTGCTGATCAGGTAGTAAGAGCAGGTTACGGTATTTCTACAGCGATCGGTATTGGTGGTGACCCAATTATCGGAACAACTACTAGAGAAGCTTTGGAATTATTTATTAACGACCCTGAAACTGAAGCTGTTGTAATGATCGGTGAAATCGGTGGTGGACTTGAAGCTGAAGCAGCTAGATGGTATAAAGCTAGTGGATCTACTAACCAGTTGTAGGATTTATCGCTGGACAAACAGCTCCAAAAGGAAGAACAATGGGACACGCTGGTGCTATCGTAGGTGGTGCTGAAGATACAGCTCAGGCAAAAATGGAAATCATGAGAGAGAATGGTATCAACGTTGTTGATTCTCCTGCTGATATCGGTGCTACTGTAGCTAAGATCCTAGGATAATATAAAACCACACATACTATGAAAAAACTTTTATTAACCTCTGCTTTAGTCCTTTCTACATTATCCTTTGCACAAGTGCAGTGGAAAAATACAAGATTTGGAGTTTCAGCAGGTTTAAACTATTCAAGAGTATCTAATGCCCATAATCCTTCAGGCCCAAGATATGCCTTTCAAGGTGGAGCTTTGGCTTTAATTCCCGTAGGAAAGGCAAATCAGTTTTTTATCCAGCCTGAAGTTGCGTACTACGGGGCAGGAGAAACTGGTAAAGATAGTGATGCTAAGAATGCTAGTGGTTATAATGCAATATATGCGAATAACTATCTGAGTGTGCCTATTTATTTCAAAGGGTACTTTTCAGAAGCAGAATCTGAGTTCTTTGGATTACTGGGGCCTAGATTTAACTTTTTGCTCAATCAAAATGTTAAAGATGTTCCAGCAACCAGACCTTACTATGATCCTAATGTCACTGATCCTTCACAACCTCCAGGCGTAAATGGAAAAGCAAATAGCTTTAACTGGGGAATAGGACTGGGAGTAGGATATAGCTATAAGAGACAACTGGAAATAGCTTTAAAATATGATTTAGGTCTTTCAGACACTTATCCAAATCTTGTAAAAGAAAGAGGTGGTTCTGATAAGAAAAAATCTGAACAGGTTGTATCACTTACATTAAATTACATATTCAAATAAATTATTTTATTCAGAATATAAAAATAGAAAACCCGGAAAGTAATTTCCGGGTTTTTTTGTGATTAAAGGAAACTTAAAAAGCCAAAGAAGTTTTTTTATTGTTTAAAATAAAAATGGCAAATCCGCTATTTGCAAATTTGCCATTTTAAATTTATTTATTTAACGGACTAAGAACTAGCCTTTGATCCATTTCCAAAGCTCTTTTAAAGTAGCTTTATTGCCGTACATCAAAATCCCTACACGGTAGATTTTTCCAGCAAGGAAGATCATAAAGATCGTTGTTGCTAATAGTAATACAATTGATAAGGCAATCTGCCATGCAGGAACTCCAAAAGGTATTCTTGCAATCATGGCAACAGGGGAAGTAAATGGTATAATCGATAACCAGAAGCCCAATGGACCATCAGGATTATTCATTAATGAAAAACTGCCATACATTCCCAAGGTTAAAGGTAAGATCGCAAATAAAGTGAATTGCTGAGTTTCTGTTTCATTATCCACAGCAGATCCAATGGCAGCATAAATTGAGCTATAGAAAATGTATCCTAAAAGGAAGAAAACAATAAATACAAAAATGATCAATGGAAAATTAAGTTCCAATAAACTATGAGAAATCTGAGTGGCAAGCTGAGCCATATCCAATTTATTGGCAATTTGTTCATTGGCGCCAGGTACATTTTGCTGAAGGGAAGAGAATCCGGTATTAAGAACCAGAGCTCCAATTATAGACATCGTAATCCAAATAAGAAACTGTGTAAGGGCAACCAAGGTTACTCCGAGGATTTTCCCCATCATGAGTTCAAATGGTTTTACCGATGAAATAATGATCTCTACAACACGGTTGTTCTTTTCTTCCAGAACACTTCGCATTACCCTTACTCCATAAATAATGATAAACATAAAGGTAACATACATCAGAACCATACTTAATCCTGATTTTACACCAAAAGTAAGGTCAGAATCCTCTTTGTTGTTATCTGCAACATTAATGGTCTTCAGGCTGAAACTCTTATCAAGATCATTAAGCTGAGTTTCCTGAATCCCCAATTGCTTGATTTTTTCCTTTTTAACAACATTCGTAATATCGGAAATGATCTTCTGTTTGGTATCAAAGCCCATTTTACTGTTGATAACCAACCTTGCTCCCGTTTCAAGTTCTTCATAATTCTGTCCTTTTAATTCAGGCAAAATTAAGATCCCGTCCAAAGATTCATTTCCTTTTAAGTTATTGATTTTGGATTTTTCATCGGCAGCAGAAACAAATACATAATTCAGTTTGTCATTAGACTTCAGCTGATTAGTAAATAAACCACTTTTATCAACAACTTCAATAATGCTGTGTGATTCGTTGGCTTTAAACATTAATCCGATCACTGAACCAAAGGCAATAATTAGGATAGGAGCCAATAAAGTCAATATGATAAAGGATTTTTTCTTAACCTGCGTAAGAAACTCTCTCTTTGTAATTAAAAAAATATTTTTCATAAAATTAAGAATGGTTACTTACAGCGTTAATAAACACTTCATTCATACTAGGAATTCTTTCATCAAAAGATCTTACTTTCCCAACATGAACCAGATCAAGGAGTATATGATTCTGATCTGCTTCATTTTTCAGGTCAAAAGAAACCAGACTATTTTCATTTGAAAAGTTGAAGATCTCATATTTATTTCTAAAGCTTTCTAATTGTTCATTATTTACTTCAGAAAGGGTAATTCCAAAAATGTTTTTCTTGAATTTTTCCCTTACATCGAAAACTCTTCCGTCAATAATCTTTTTGGAGTTGTTGATCAGTGCTACATAGTCACACATTTCTTCCACACTTTCCATTCTGTGGGTAGAAAGGATGATAGTCGTTCCGTTATTTTTAAGATCAATGATTTGATCTTTGATTAAGTTGGCATTTACAGGATCGAAACCTGAGAAAGGTTCATCAAGGATTAAAAGATGAGGTCTGTGAAGTACGGTTACCACAAACTGGATCTTTTGTGCCATTCCTTTAGATAATTCAGAAAGCTTTTTCTTCCACCATTGGTCGATATTAAGCTTATCAAACCATTTTTTTGCTTCATTCAGAGCATCATTTTTACTCATTCCTTTCAGTTCCCCAAAATAAAGAATCTGATCACCCACGCTCATATTTTTATAAAGCCCTCTTTCTTCCGGCATATAACCGATATCTTTGATATGATTGGGGTTCAGTTTTTCTCCATTGATTAAGATCTCTCCGGAGTCTGCCTGGGTAATCTGGTTGATGATACGGATGAATGATGTTTTTCCGGCTCCGTTAGGCCCTAAAAGTCCATAAATGCTGCCTTTAGGAACATGGATGCTAAAATCATCCAGTGCAACCTTTTTTCCTGCATTATAGGTCTTTTTAATATGTTCAGCTTTTAGCATTAAGTTGTTTTTACTATTAGTATAAAAAAGTCCTTAAAGTTACAGAAATATTAACTGAGATTATTATAAAAGAAAAAATCCTGATGATTATCAGGATTGTAATTTATTGTTTTACGATTTGAGTAACTTTCTGCGTATTGTCGCTTAAAAGGTAACGAATCAGATATTTTCCGGGTTTTAATTTTTCAATATTAATCTCTCCGGAGTTCATATTGACAGTATAATTAGCGACTTGCATACCCAAAATAGAATAAAAAGTCACACTTTTGATTCTTAAAGAAGAATCTTTTGCCTTAATAATAAGGAAATCCTTTGCAGGATTTGGATAGGCAAGCAAAACACCATCATCTGCCTTCTGAGTGATGGAACCCGGCTCTCTAAGCTGAGCTTGTAAATTGTTGGAAAATCCAACAAAAGCGCCTACAAATAGAATTAAAAGTAAAAGTTTTTTCATCAAATTTATAATTTCTCGAATATATATAACAAATATAACAAATTCTACAATTTCTTACAATAGTTTTTTGTATAACTTGTATTAAATTTGTAGAAACTTATTCAAAAAGTATTCCAAAATGATACATTCAAGAAATAGAAGACTTAGAGTTAATGAATCTATCAGAAGTTTGGTAAGAGAAAATGTGCTTACAACTGATGATTTTGTAATGCCGATCTTCGTAATGGAGGGCGAAAATATGCAAGAACCGATCCCGTCGATGCCGGGTATTTTCAGGCGAAGCATAGATTTAACAGTAAAAGAATGTAAGGAATTATTTTCTTTAGGCGTAAAAGCTGTCAACTTGTACATGAAGGTGTCAGAACATCTGAAAGACAATACAGGAAAAGAAGCATGGAACAGAAACGGATTGATGCAGAATACGATCAAAGCGATCAAAGATGCTGTTCCGGGAATGGTGGTAATGCCAGATGTTGCATTAGATCCTTATTCAATCTATGGACATGACGGAATTATTGAAAACGGGAAAATTTTAAATGATGCTACCAATGAGGCATTGGCAAAAATGTCGGTATCGCATGCAGAAGCAGGAGCAGATCTTGTAGCTCCAAGTGATATGATGGATGGTAGAGTACAGGTAATTCGTGAGGCATTGGAAGAAAGTGGGTTTACAGATGTAGGAATTGTTAGCTACGCTGCAAAATATGCAAGTTCTTTCTATGGCCCTTTCAGAAGTGCTTTAGACAGTGCTCCAAAAGAAAATATTGAAATTCCGAAAGATAAAAAGACTTATCAGATGGATTTTCATAACACGCGTGAAGCCTTGAATGAAGTATTTAAAGATATTGATGAAGGAGCAGACGTGATTATGATCAAACCGGGACTTCCTTACCTGGATATTGTTTCCAAAGTACGTGAAGCCATTGATCTTCCAATTGCTGTTTATAACGTAAGTGGTGAATATGCGATGGTGAAAGCAGCGGTTCAGAACGGTTGGTTGGATAACGACAAAACGATCATTGAAAGTCTTACTTGCTTCAAAAGAGCGGGTGCAGATATGATCTTTACTTATTTTGCTAAGGAAGCAGCGATGATCCTTAACAAATAACAAAATTTACATTAATGAAAAAAGAGATTGTTTCATCAGCAATCTCTTTTTTTATTAATGATACTTTATTATCCAAAACATGCATGGTAAGAAGGGTGCCCTTCATGAATAGGCTTTTCTCCCCCTTTATCATCTACACAGATATTGGTAGGACATAGGTACCAACCAGCCGGACATTTGTCATGTGAATCAGGAAAACGGATATTTCCACCATTGATATCCTTCAACTCTTTTTTACTTAATTTTTTCATAGTAATTATTTTTTATTGGTTTATGAGACTAATATAATAAAAATATATCACGAAGTATTGATGTTTTGTGAAAAAACTGTTTTTTATAGATATAAGTATGGTCAAACTGTCCGTCATCTAAAAAAGATAGGTTTCAATAAAAGGGGTAAAGTGGCCAATGTTCATTCAGGTTGTCAAACATGGTGTAAAAGAATCTGGAACCCATGTATTATGAATCATGTGACTTGTCTTATTAATTCATTATAAAAAATAAAATGCTGCCTCAATGAGACCGCATTTTATATTACTGACTGTAATTTTGAATTTATTTTCCCTGACAGAAAGGATCTTCGGGATGTATAGGATTGTCGGGATGATCTAAAAGACAAATTTTTGTTGGACATAGATACCATCCCCGAAAACAGTTCCCATTTTTATCAGGATAGGTATAATAATATCCGCCTTCGATTTGCTTTAAATCTTTTTTTGTTAATTTTTTCATGGTGAATATTTTATTAATTAGGTACTCTAAAATAATAAATATATTTCACATTATATTGATATTTGATTATAACCAAGGTTTTTTACCATACACATAAGTGTCATCAAACTGTTTATCACTCATAAACAGATATAGAATACCCTCAATAAAAGGAATAACGGAAGCAAGGCCACAAGTGACTACATTCAGGATCAGTTGAATAATACCTTCTCTGGTGTATCCGAGATAAAATTTATTTAAAGCTAGCCAACCTACAAGAATTCCTAATAAGGCAGCAGGAAGTTTTTTCTCTGAACGATAGGGGATATTGCTCTGTTGGTTCTCTGTATTCTCCGTTTTTGTATATCCGTAATTTTCCATTTTTACTATGTATAATGAGTTGGTTTATTTTATAATAAGTAGTTTTAAATGATGAAAAGTTACAATAATTTGAAAGTGAATAAGTTTAGATTCCGGATAAACAAAGTTTATATTGGTAATAAAGAAAGTTTATATTTTTGATATATTTGCCCTATGATTTTACGCGGAGAAAACTTAATCAAAGAATACGGTCCTAAAAAAGTTGTAAAAGGCGTTTCTGTACAGGTTCAGCAGGGAGAGATTGTTGGGTTGCTTGGTCCTAACGGAGCAGGGAAGACTACATCGTTTTATATGATCGTAGGATTGGTTAAGCCCACTTCAGGAAAAATATTTCTGGACAAACAGGAGATTACTACCGATGCGATGTACCGACGAGCTCAAAAAGGAATCGGTTATCTGGCGCAGGAAGCTTCCGTTTTCAGAAAATTATCTGTAGAGGAAAATATTATGGGAGTATTGCAGTTGACAAAACTTTCCAAACGTGAGCAGCAAATCAAATGTGATGAGCTGATCGAAGAATTTTCTTTACAACACGTTCGTAAAAACAGAGGAGATCTTCTTTCCGGAGGAGAAAGACGTAGAACGGAGATTGCCCGTTGTTTGGCAACAAGTCCGAACTTTATCCTTCTGGATGAACCTTTCGCTGGGGTAGACCCGATTGCGGTAGAAGATATTCAAAAGATTGTAAGAAGTCTGGTAGATAAAAATATCGGAATTCTGATTACCGACCACAACGTACAGCAAACCCTTGCAATCACCAATAAGACTTATATTATGTTTGAAGGAAAGATCCTTAAAGAAGGGCTTCCGGAAGATCTAGCGAATGATCCACAGGTAAGAGAAGCTTATCTTGGAGAAAACTTCGTATACCAAAGCATTTTAGACAAACCGAAAAAGAAAAAATATGCCTACAATATCTGGGCAGGTAATTTCGATTCAAAAGCTCAACTACAGGGATTCGTAGATGAAAATTTTAAACAATTTGATGATTTGAGACTCATGTATGGTTTTGAGGATATTAGCTTTGCTTCATTAGCCAATTCTGAAATTGAACATATCTTTAATGAAGTAGTAGATAAAAATGCAAATAACTCATTTGTTTTCCAGAAAAAAGAAATCAATTCACAATATACGCTGGAGCAGGCAGAAGCAGAATCTAAAGAGGTAAGCAGATCTGAGCTTCATTATCTGACGACCTATATGTATGAAGGATAACAAATCAAAATAGTATACAAAACCATTGTCAATATGATGATGGTTTTTTTTTGGTTCAAATTGCATTAAATTAATAGAATTATTAATGAATTAATATAAAAAAATGTTTTTGGCTTAGATTTTGTAATTTACAACATCTATTAAATTGCAATTATTTAATCGAACGTTTAAATAATGTGCAATGTTATTATAGAAGATATAAACATTAAAACTATTCATTTCTATTTTCTTATTTAACTAGTTTGATGTTTATGTATATCATTTCATTTTACTTTAAACCTCAGATTTTCTGGCGAGGAGCGATAGGGGTTATTTATAGACTTTGAAAATATCACTTTAGCAGAATAATTCCGGTAAAAGAAGTTGAACGAGAAGATGTGACGAAATAAATGATTATCAATCCTCAATTGAATTCAAAGGTGACCAGGTATAGATTGTCTAATATGTAAAATAATCCAAATGAAGAATATTAACATTAAAAAAATTATTGATATCCTAATGATACTCCTCCTCATAATATTTATCATACAGAACCTAGAAAGCGTTATGGTAAAGTTTATGACAATGAAGTTCGAATTGCCTCTTATTGTATTGATATTAGCTGTTTTTGCATTAGGATATTATACATCAAAAGTTTTTAGAAAAAAATAAATCACAAAAATATATCATTATGGCATTAAAAGAAATATTACAAAAATTAGCAAGCGAAAAAAATAATCCGTGTGTAACGATTTCACTTAACACACATCGTACTCATCCGGACAATCAACAGGACGAAATTATTCTGAAAAATCTTCTAAAAGAAGCTGAAAACAGGCTTATAGATGAATTTGGGAAAAGGCCAGCATCTGAAATTTTGGAAAAAATAGAAAATATTCCCGATAAAATTGATCATCAGCACAACCTTGAGAGTTTACATATTTTCTTATCAAATGACACGGAAGAAATTGTAAAACTAACTTGGGAAGCCCGGGAAAATACAGTGGAAATAGATGATAAATTTGCTGTAAGACCGATTATCAAAGCCACAGTAAGAGCTGAGGAATACCTTATTTTGGTTTTGACGCAAAGTGGGACTAAGCTTTATGAAGCATTGAATGATTCTATAATAAAAGAAGTCAGAGATGAAGGCTTTCCATTTCCTCAGAATCCTTTTTATATAACACATTCTGATGTGAGGAGTGATGCAAAGCAGGTTGATAATCAGATTAAAGAATATTTTAATAGAATAGATAAATCAGTTGTTGAAATTCATAAGAAGTCAAGCTTAAATGTTGTGGTTATCAGTACAACAGATAATTTCAGTAAACTTATAGAAGTAGCTGATTTACCTCAAATTTATATTGGCCACGATCATAAAAATTATGAATCTGCAGAAGAACATCATATTGTAGAGCAAGCTTATGAAATTATTAAGAGTCTACAAAAAGAAAAACGCACTTTAGCAATTGAAGAAATCAAAGAAGCGGTTTCTCAAGGAACTGTTCTTACCGATCTTCAGGAAATCTACCAAGCGGCGATAGATGGAAGAGGAGATCTGTTAATGGTTCATCAGGATTACGAGCAGTCAGTAAGAATGATTGATGAAAGAACATTCGAATATGAAGATAATTCAAAAGAGCCGGGAGTTATTGATGATATTGTTTCTATCATTGCTTGGGATGTTTTCTCCAAAAAGGGAAGAGTTTATTTTACCCATCAGGAAGAACTTTTAGAATTAGGGAAGATTGTATTAAAAACAAGATATTAAATAAAATTTCTTTGTTTGAGATAAAAAAGCCTGTATTATGCAGGCTTTTTCATGATTTGTTTTAAAAAAGGCTTAATTTTACTAAAGACCTTTATCTTATATCCATGGCAAAACCATTCAACAGAACCGTTACTTTATTCGGGATTTATAAACAGCTTGTTCCATTCATCAAACCTTATCGATTAATGATCTACGGGACATTGTTTCTTACATTCCTTGGCGCTTTGGCGGCGCAGGTGAACCCGATTGTTCTTAAATATACAGTAGATGAGGTAACAAACCTTACTCATCTTCCACATCCAATGACAGAAGGAATTCATATCCTTATTATTATCTCCATTATTTTACTGGGAAAGGAATTGTTGAACATTTTCATCAATTTTGGACAGAAGTTTTATGGTGAAAAAATCAGGATCAACATCAGCTCTGTTTTGGCACAATCTGCAATTGATAGAATTTTGACCTATAGGGTAGCTTATTTCAACGATGAAAATCATGAATCCGGAAAACTTCAGATTAGAATTGACCGCGGTATTGAAAGTTTGACAAAGCTAGTACAGAATTTTTTTATTGATATTCTTCCGTTATTTTCCAATGCGATTATTGCACTCATCATCATGTACATGCAGAATGTGTACGTGGGATTGGTTTCTACGATTATTGTTCCGATTTATTTTTACATAAGCTCACTGCAGGCTAAAAAGCTAAGCGGAGTACGCCGACAACTTCGAAATCAAAGAGAGAAAAAAACTTCCGGTCTTTTGAATCTTGTTAATTCTATTATGGTGATTAAAAGTTTTGTCCGTGAAAAATTTGAAGGTAAAAAACAATATGATCTACAGATGCAGTTGATGGAAAGTCAGATGTTCACCAGAAGAACCAACTTTATATACGACGGATTAAAGACTTTTATTGAACAGTTTGGGGTCGTATTGATTATTATTCTCACAGTATATTTGGTGTTGGATCAGCAGATGACTATTGGTGCTATTATGCTTCATATCATGCTTTTTAACAATGTTTCTGCACCAATTCGCCAATTGCATAGGATTTATGACGATATGAATGATGCCATGATCTATGCTGAAGGCTACTTTGAGATTCTTGATGCCGATGATGAAACAGAACCTAGTGGTAACTTTGTAGAAAGAGACATTAAAGGAACTTTTGAACTTAAAAACGTAAACTTTACTTATCCTAACGGAACCCCTGCGTTACATGATGTTTCCATGAAAATTGAAAATGGTAAAACAACTGCATTGGTAGGGTTAAGCGGAGCGGGAAAATCCACAGTAATTAATCTTCTGTGTAAATTTTATCTTCCCAATTCAGGCGAAATTCTGCTGGATGAGGTGAACTTAAATGAATTTGATAATACATTTCTGAGAAGCGATCTTGGATTGGTTCTTCAGAAAAACCATATTTTTCAGGGGAGTATTGAAGACAACATCCGTTATGGAGATATGAATGCCAGCTTTGAAGAAATTCAGGAAGCCGCCAAAAAAGCATACCTTCATGATCAGATTATGGATCTTCCTACAGGCTATCAACATGATGCTACTCAACTTTCAGGAGGGCAGCAGCAGAGAATTGCGATTGCAAGACTGTTTTTGAAAAATCCCCCAATCATATTCCTGGATGAGCCTACAGCAAGCCTCGATGCGATTGCGACTGAACAGATCAAAAATTCTTTAGATGCTATTAAAGAGGGAAGGACCGTTATCATTATTTCCCATTCATTATCCCAGATTTTAGATTCAGATATGATCTACGTGATGAAAAAAGGAAGAGTAGTGGAGAATGGAACCCACGATGAGCTTTACAATAAAGAAGGGACTTATCGTGAAATCTTTGATGCTTCAGCCCGAAGCTTAAATCTAGATAAACTGGTGAATACTCTTAAAGAAAATTAATAATTTTGTTGACTTACGACCTCAGCCAACAATTGCCAATCCATGAATGATCATTATTTAAAAAAACTCGACCGCGTAACCGCTATTCTTACCCAATTGCAATCCAAATCTGTAGTAAGGGCTCAGGATTTGGCCGAAAAATTTGATGTCAGTATCAGAACCATTTATAGAGACGTTAAAACTCTGGAAAATGCAGGAATTCCAATTGTTGGAGAAGCAGGAAACGGATATTCTCTGATGGATGGCTATAAGCTTCCACCAATCATGTTTACCAAAGAAGAGGTGTTGAGTTTTATCACTGCAGAGAAGTTAATGCAGAAGTTTTCCCATCAAAGTTTGGGGAATCATTATCAAACAGCCATGGAAAAAGTACGTTCAGTATTGAGGCATTCTGATAAAAATCTGATTCAGAATATTGAAAAGCAGATTGATGTTTTTAATTTTTACAATCAAAAACCGGATGATTCCCTAAAGAACGTAATTCCTATTATTTTGGAAAGTATTGCAGAGAAAACTCAATTGAATATTGAATATCAAACAGTAGATTCAAGAGTAACCAACAGAACCATTGAAGCGGTGGGAATTTTCTTTGAATTTAATTTCTGGTATATTATGGCTTACTGTACACTGAGGAAAGACTTCAGACAGTTTAGGATAGACAGAATCTTACAGATTTCAAAAACGCAGGTTCCTTTTTTACAGGAATATGGCCAGATCAACGATTATAGAAAGTCACATGGAAATAAAGTTAAGGCAAAACTTCTGGTGGATAAAAAGATAATGGCACATCTTGTCAATTCTAAAAAATATTATGGATTGGTTGAAGAAGTAGAAACCGATCAGGGCATGGAACTTACTTTTGAAACAGAATGGATCAATGACGGATTTCCTCGTTGGGTTATCACATTTGCAGATTACGCCACTATTCTTGAGCCGGAAAGTCTTCGGATAAGAATGAATGAGCTTCTCGTTAAAATGATGGGGAGACATCAATAAAAACCTCAGCAGATAACCGCTGAGGTAGATTGACTTTTATTGGCAAATAGATGAAATGGTTTTTAAGGCTGTTTTTTATTAAAATCTTTCCCAGAAGAAAGGCGGTTCAATGCCTAAAGCTCTCAAATAAACATATCCCTGCGCACGGTGATGGATTTCGTTATCTATAAAATAAAGAATGTTCTCATATACCGGGAACTCATATTGTCCGAATAAATTAAACGTTTCCTGGAAGCGAGCTTCAGTAATTTGTCTAAAGTAATGATTGATAACCTCAGTTTCTTCGTCCCATTTTTTAAGGAGTTCTTCTTTGGTTTTTGGAGTAAAACCTTCCTCATTGTAAGCTTCCATGTTGTTTTCAATGATTCCTTTTAATGCAACTCCTCCAATATTGAGTAGTTCCGTTGCCATTTTAGCAAATGGTCTCATTCCGCCAATTGAAAATTCAAATAATTCTTTTTCCGGAAAAGCTTCAATAACTCTTCTTGTCAGGTTTCTGTGTCCTTGCCAGTCTTTTAATAATTGATCAGTAGTCATGAATTGCAGGCTTGCTGTTGCTGTAGTTGTCATAATGTATCGTTTTTGTTTGTTATTGTTGATACAAAGGTAAGCGCAGGTAATGACAACAGTTTGTCAGTAGTATTTTTGATGCTGAAAAATATTTTATTTCTTTGCTAAAATATTGAAGACTACTTTTCCGTTTAAGAGAAGTATATTAATAAAAAGAAAATGATTATTTAGAATTATGAAGAAGTATATTTTGCCTGTTATAGCCACTTTTTTATTAGTATCATGTAATAAAATTGAAGAAAAGATTGACCAGACGGTTCAGGAAACTAAGGAAAAGGTGCAGCAGAAGGCTCAACAAGCAGTAGAAGAAACTGTTAAGAAAACAGTGAATGAATCGATTAACTCGTTGACTCATTCTGAGGATGTGAAATTCAGTAGAGTTTTTCCTAATGCAGGATCTGATATGATCTCAGAAGAAAAAGGGAAAAAAATAAAGCTTCCCACAGGTACCGAAGGTTATATCTTTAAGTACAAAGCAGACATCGCAGTATTGCTTCCTTTTTTAGAAAAGCAGGCAACTTCGAATGAAGGGAAATCCGATAAAACGGCAAGAAAAATTGACGGACAAACCATTATCAATAAAATAAGCCTTCTTTCAAAATTCCTTCCTGACAATACTTTTGATACCAGCTTTTTAGAAGATATTAAAACGGATAAAAGTATTCAGTATTATAAACTGAAAAGATTTCCAAACAGCAGTACAATTATCTTCAATCCCAAAAACAAGACCATCATACAGTACGTAGAGGTAAATAAATAATTTGGATTGGCCGGCGAAAGTCGGCCGTTTTTATAAGTTATTGTGAACGTTTAGTGAATCAATCTCATTGTATGCAAGGCCACTCCTTCAGTGGAGGCAAATATTCACGTCTTCAATTGAAATTCTGGTAAAAACCGGAGATTTTCAAAAACTTTAGTGAACTTCTCAAACAGTTAGTAGTCTCTGAGAAATAACTTAAGTGTCTTTTGTGGTTCAACTTAGGCAAATCATAATAAGCAAAATACATGATCAGTACAATTTACTTTTTACATTGTCCAAAAAAAGGTATTTTAGTAGTATGAAAATTTATACAAAAACAGGAGATAAAGGCCAAACGGCACTATATGGCGGAACAAGAGTTTCCAAAGCCAGTGCTAGAGTCGACAGCTACGGAAATATAGACGAACTGAATTCATTCATTGGAATTGCAAAAAGCCATATTGAAGATGAAGAAGTTTTGAGACAACTGAAAAAAATTCAGTTTGATTTATTTACAGTAGGTTCAGAAGCTGCAACACCAGTAGATAAATTGATGTTGGCAAACGGAAAATCGCGTCTTCCAATCATTATTTCAGAAACAGAAATTGAAGAACTGGAGCAGTGGATGGATGCTTTTGATGAGAAACTAGAGCCACTTCAGTATTTTATTCTTCCAGGTGGAGGAAAACCTGCAACATTCTTGCACGCGGCAAGAACTATCTGTAGAAGAGCAGAACGTTCATTAGTATTCCTAAATGAAGCTGAAGAAGTACGCCCTGAGTTGATTAAATATTTAAACAGATTATCAGATTATCTTTTCGTATTGGCAAGATATATATCAAAACTAAACAACGAACCGGAAGAATACTGGAACCCGAATGAAAGATAAAGTATTACTTTTCATTAATGGAGAAGCTCCAAAATCTTTTCCCAATCCAGATCATTATGATTTGATTGCCTGTACAGACGGTGCTTTTCATTATCTCAAAAGGATAGGCTTTCCTTTGGCTCAACTGGATTTTATTTCCGGGGATTTTGACTCCCACTCCGGATCAGATGAAAATATTTATCAGGAGAAGTTCATTCATACTCCAGATCAGAATCACACCGATTTTTATAAAGCGCTGGATATCCTTATTGAAAAAGGAGGAAAGAATGTAGATATTTTTGGGGGAAGCGGGGGCGAGCAGGATCACTTTTTAGGAAATCTTACCGTAGCTTTTGCTTTTAAAGATAGATTGGATTTGAAGTTTTATGATGAGTTTTCAGAATATTATTTCATTCCTAAAAACTTTACGGTAAAAGGAATAAAAGATAAAATGGTTTCCCTGTATCCTTTTCCTGCAGCTGAAAATATTACAACAAAAGGATTAAATTGGCCTTTGGATAATGGAAGTCTGAACATTACCTCAACAATCGGAACCCGAAACTTTGCAGTGGAAGATGAGGTTTCCATTACCTATGAAAAAGGAGATCTGTTGATTTTTATTGGAAAAAATTATTTGTAATAAAGTTTTAAGTAAAATTACACAAGTAATTCAATAGAAGCTGGCTTTAGCCCGTTCAATAAAAATAAAATAAGATCCATCGGCTTTAGCCAAAATTTAATATAAAATCTTAAACCACAAAAGTCACAAAAGTTTTTGAACACTTAAGTTATTTCTAAACGACGACTAACTGTTTGAGAAGTACACCTAAGTTCTGAAAATCTTTGATTTTCTTCTTAAGTGTACTTCTTTTATGTAATTTTTTAAGCTTACTTAAGTGAACTAAAGTGTTAGTAAAATAAACTTTTGTAATAAAACAAAAAGCTATTGAATACATTCATCAAAATACCGATTATCACTATTTCATTATGCTGCATATTTTCATGCAAAACACAGCATTTTGAAACTCCTGAATATGGAAAAAATGAAACGGAAAAAGCCCTTAAGATTAAGAAGGTTCATAATTTCCGGACGGTAGGCAATATTAAAAATACTGAAGGAAGAACTCTAAAGGAAGGAATGTTTTATAGAAGTGCCCATCTGCATAAACTTAAAAAGAAATCCTTTGATGAGTTTGGAAAACTGGGTATTGCTGAAATTATAGATTTAAGGAATTCAAAAGAGATTTCTGATAGTCCGGATCATCTTCCAAATGGGATTACTTATAAAAAATATTCAGCTTTTGAAGATGAAGGTGATCAGTTGTCACAGGCCCGAAAATTGGTTTTGAAAGGAAAAGTGAATGCTTCTGATGCAGACAAAAGAATGATCGACTTCTACCGTGAATATGTAACCGAAAATCCGGGAACAATAAAAACTATTATTACAGAAATCCTGGAATCTGGAAAACCTATTCTTTACCACTGTACTGCAGGTAAAGACAGAACAGGAATTGTTACTGCCTTAATTTTAACTATATTAAAGTTTGATAAAGAAACCATTTATAATGAATATCTTTTATCCAATAACTTCAGGAAACCATTGGTAGAGAAAAGACTTCGATTGGCCAATAACTTACATTTCCTCTATCCGAAAATGGATTTACAGGTTTTGGAAAAACTCAGTTGGGTAGAAAAAAGATACCTTGATGCGGCTTTTGAAGAGATTGATAAAAAGTATGGCTCTACAGATGCTTATATTCAGCAGGTATTAGGTATTTCTGAAATCAAAAGAGAGGGATATATTCAAAAGTTTACTTACTGATTATCAGGGGTAAATTTCTCTAAACAACAATATTGTTGTTTTATTTAAAATTATAATAATTTTAACACCTAAAAATCAAACTTTTTTAGCAATTTTGCATTTCTTAATTCACTTGTTTAGAAATGAAAATAAAGTACTCGGAACTTATTGATCAGACATTATATTTTCCTACGGAGGAATTTAATGTTTCTGAGAACAATTTGTTGTTTCACGACGTTCCATTAATGGACGTAGTTGAACAATTTGGCACTCCGCTAAAGATTAGCTATCTGCCGAGAATTTCTCAAAATATTCAAAAAGCCAAAAGCTGGTTTAAAGAAGCTTTTGAAAAAATTGAATATAAAAAGAATTACACCTACTGTTACTGTACAAAATCCAGTCATTTCAATTTCGTATTGGAAGAGGCTCTGAAGAATGATATTTCGATAGAAACGTCTTCTGCCTATGACATGGATATTGTAAAATCTCTTTATGAGAAAGGGAAGGTAGATAAAAACATTGAGGTAATCTGTAATGGATTCAAAACAGATGATTATCTGACCAATATTTCAGATATGATTAATAATGGTTTTGGAAACATTACTCCGATTCTGGATAATTACCGTGAACTGGATAAACTTACAGAAAGTATTGATTCTACCTTCAACATCGGGATCAGAATTGCTTCTGAAGAAGAACCAAAATTCGAATTTTATACCTCAAGATTAGGAATCGGGTATAAAGACATTATTCCTTACTACAGTCAGAAAATCGCTGAACACCCGAATGCAAGATTGAAAATGCTTCACTTCTTCATCAATACGGGGATCAAAGATACATCTTACTACTGGAACGAATTGTACAAATGTCTTCGTGTATATGCACGTTTGAAGAAAATTGCTCCTGAAGTAGATTCACTGAATATCGGTGGTGGTTTTCCAATCAAAACTTCTTTGAATTTTGACTACGATTACCAATACATGGTAGAGGAAATTGTTTCTCAGATCAAGAAATTCTGCGAAGAAGAAGGAGTGGAAGAACCAAACATCTATACTGAATTCGGAAGTTTTACTGTTGGAGAAAGTGGGGCAAACCTTTATAAAATCATTTCTCAGAAACGTCAGAATGACAGAGAAAAGTGGAATATGATTGATTCTTCTTTCATGACAACACTTCCAGATACATGGGCCATTTCAAGGCACTTTATCATGCTTCCGCTAAACCGTTGGGAAGATAGCTATGAAAGAGTGTTCTTAGGTGGGTTGACATGTGATTCAGATGATTATTATAACTCTGAGCAGCATACGAATGCTATCTATTTACCTGTTTTCAGTGATACCAAGCCTTTGTATATTGGATTCTTCCATACAGGAGCTTATCAGGAAACGATCGGAGGATACGGTGGTGTACACCATTGTCTGATGCCTCAGCCAAGACACGTCCTGATTCAGAAAGACGAAAACGGTGAGTTGCAATATGAAATTTTCCGTGAAAAACAGGAACCTGAAGATATCTTGAAACTTTTGGGTTACAAATAATATTGTTATCAATAGAAATGGGCTTTAGCCCATTTACAAAAAATAATAATTCCATTGGCTTTAGCCAAAACCTATAGAAAACGAAAGCTCTCAGAATTCTGAGAGCTTTTTTATTTAAAAATATTTTGAAACCTTATCCAATTCAAGGTCTTCATAATCAGAAACCACTGTATCAGCTAAAGTATAATCCTGATTTTTTGAATGCGGACTTCGGTAAGCTGCACAGAATATCTTAGCTCTGTGGGCAGCCAGAATTCCATTCGTAGAATCTTCAATCACCATACAATTTTCGGCCGGTTCACCTGCCATCTCAGCCGCCAGAAGGAAAACTTCCGGATGTGGTTTGGATTCCTTTAAATCGGCTCCACTAATTTTTCCGCTGAAATATTTTTCCAATCCGAATTTTTCAAACACCATATTGATGGTTGTCATTGTTGCAGAAGAAGCCAGGATAAGCTTAATGCCATTTTCATGATAATGCTGAATCAGGGTTCTTACTCCGGGAATCAGATCAAATTCATCATCATTGTAAAAGTAATCTTTGAAGTGAGATCTTTTGATTCCTGCAATGGATTCATAAGTATGATCTAAATTAAATTCCTTGATCAGAGTTTCGGAAACTCTTTTGGTAGAAGCTCCTGTGAAAGAAGTGTATAAATCTTCGGAAACTGCAATTTCCAATTCATCAAACGTTTTGAAATAGGCTTTTCTATGCAATGGTTCTGTGTCTACAATTACCCCATCCATATCGAAAAGAACAGCTTTTAAAGACATATAGTAAGTTTTACACAAAAATAACTTTTAAAATTTAAACATTAAAAGATTTTAAAAGTTAAAAACCGGAATGGAGGTTAAAAATTCATAACAAATATTTCATCTTATATAACTCAAGTACTATTTTGTATCTTTGCGGAATCATTTAATCTTTCAATCATTTAATTTTTTAATTAATAATTATATATGAAAACATACGCAGGAATTCCCGAGGAAAACGCAACGTTAGAGAATTCGAAAGTAATGTTGGTAACGGTTCCTTACGATGGAACTTCAACATGGGGAAAGGAGCTGATAAAGGCCCGGAATTATTCCTAGACGCTTCTGAAAATATGGAGCTTTATGACATTGAAACACAAACTGAGCCTTATCTTCAGGGAGTATATTTGGCTGGAGAAGTTTCTGAAAACTCTACTCCTGAAGCAATGACAGAAGCTGTTTATCAGAAAACAAAAGAGCTTTTGAACAACGAAGGGAAGGTATTTACTCTATTTGGAGGGGAGCACTCTGTTTCTATCGGTTCTATCCGTGCAGTAGGAGAGAAATTTGAAAACCTTACGGTTCTTCAATTGGATGCTCATACAGATTTACGTCCTGAGTTCCACGGTTCTACATCTAACCATGCTTGTGCAGTGTTTGAAGCGAATCAGAAACATAATTTAGTACAGGTGGGAATTCGTTCTATGGATGCTGAAGAAACTCAGTATTTACCGGAAGGAAGAGTATTCTTTGCTCATGAGATTGCTAACAATGAGAACTGGGTGAATGATGTGTTGGAAAAAGTTTCAGGAAACGTATATATTACGATTGACCTTGATGCTTTTGATCCTTCTATTGCTCCATCTACAGGAACTCCTGAACCAGGTGGATTACAATGGTACCCAACATTGGAATTATTAAGAAAAGTATTCGAAAAATGTAATGTAGTAGCATTTGATATTGTAGAATTAATGGATTCTCCAATGGCTAAGCCGACAGCTTTCCTTGCTGCTAAGCTATATTATAAAATGCTTGCTTATAACGATATTTATAACAACGATAACTAATATTCCGCAAGAATCGGATTTTTTCTGCCGTATATTCTTTGGAAATTTGTGAGGTAAAAATAATACAAAATGTCCACACAAAGTCAAATAGATTACAATAGAATTGCTAAAGCGATAGACTATATCCAAAGCAATTTCAGACTTCAGCCAAGTTTGGAGGAAGTGGCAGAGAATATTCACTTGAGTCCAGCTCATTTTCAGAAGATCTTCACCGATTGGGCAGGAACAAGTCCGAAAAAATTTTTACAGTTCATTAGCCTTGAACATGCTAAAAATTTATTGAAGGAAGAAAAGGCAAGTATTTTTGATACCGCTTATGAAACGGGACTTTCCAGTACAAGCAGATTGCATGATCTGTTTGTGAAAATAGAAGGAATGTCTCCGGCCGAATATAAAAACGGGGGAAAAAGCCTTGCTATTAATTATAGTTTTTCAGAAAGTCCGTTTGGAAATATCCTGGTAGCTTCTACAGAAAAAGGAATCTGCTATATGGCTTTTGAAAATGATAAAGAAACAGCATTAGGGAATTTACAGCATAAATTTCCTAATGCTTCTTTTTTTGAAAAACAGGACACTCTTCAGAAAAATGCATTGTCCATATTCGATAAAGACTGGACAAAGCTCAATACCATTAAACTTCACTTAAAAGGTACTGATTTCCAGTTGAAGGTTTGGGAAAGCTTATTGACTATTCCAATGGGAAAACTGTCTACTTATGGCAGTCTTGCAGAAAAAATAGGAAACCCTAAAGCCTCAAGAGCTGTTGGAACGGCAATTGGCAGTAACCCTGTGGCATTTCTCATCCCTTGTCACCGTGTTATTCAGTCTACCGGACATCTTGGCGGTTACCGATGGGGAAGTGATAGAAAACAGATGATTGTGGGCTGGGAAAGCTCACAGCTTTATTCGTAAAGATTTAAACCACAAAAGTCACAAAAGTTTTTTAGACACTTAAGTTACTACTAACTTGCTGAGAAGTTCACTAAAACCCTTGGAAATCTCTGACTTTTACTATAACCTCAGTTGAAGATGTAAACATTCCCATCCTTTGGAGAGGTAGCGAAAATTCAAAGAATTTTTGACGGGGTGGCCTTAGACTAAACCACATTTTCAAAAACATTACGTAATTTGTATTAGTAAAAAACAAAAACAATGCTCAGCCTGTTTGATGAAACACCAGATTATCCTTTAAGCTTATTACCCAATGACGGAACGGTCTTATACTATGGAAAAGTCTTTTCAAAAGAAGAGTCTGATATCTACTATGATTATCTTTTCAATCAGATTCCCTGGGAACATGATGAGGCGATGGTCTTTGGAAAATTAATTCTTACCAAAAGAAAGGTAGCCTGGTTTGGCGAAAAAGCTTTTGAATATACCTATTCCAACAGAACAAAATATGCTAAGCCCTGGACTCCTGAATTGTTGAAATTAAAACAAAAATGTGAGGAAGTTTCAGGAGAAACCTACAATTCCTGTCTGCTTAATTTATATCATGATGGAAGTGAGGGAATGGCGTATCACAGTGATGGCGAAACCGATCTGAAAAAGCATGGAGCCATCGCTTCCCTGACTTTCGGTGCGGAAAGAAAATTTTTATTTAAGCATAAAACAACAAAAGAAAAGGTTGAAATATTCCTGGAAAGGGGGAGTTTGCTCATCATGAAAGGAACAACCCAGGAAAACTGGCTTCACAGGCTTCCACCTACTACCAAAGTGAAAACTCCAAGAGTAAATCTTACGTTCAGAACGATTGAAGAATAGAAAAACTCTTGCAGATTGAGCTGATCACACAGATTTATAACGTAATCATCTGCAAAATCCGCTTAATCCGCGCGAGCATAAAACAAAAAAACTTCTCATTTGAGCCGCATTTTTAATTATTTTTAAATTTTATCTTTAATCAAGTGAACCTTGACAAGGCTGTGTTACCAATTCAATCCTGCAAGAGATAAAAAACAAAAAAGCTGTTCATTCGAACAGCTTTTTCAATTTATTGCAATACATCAGCTTCAATAGAACTGTCACCGTAGACTTTAATAAATGCTTTGGTATAATCCTCCTTAGAAGCAAAATTCGGATTATCCATAAACTTCTGAGGATTCAGTGCAAAAAGCGGGAACCATGTGCTACTGATCTGAATCTGGATTTTATGTCCTTTTTTGAAAGTATGAACCACATCCTGAAGCCTGAAGTTGACCGCCGTTTTCTGATCAGGAACTAATGCTTCTCCTTTTTCTTTAGTATTTCTGAATCTCGCGGGCATAATTTCGCTTCTTACCATTTGATGGTAATTTCCATAGATCACACCGTCTTTCTTTTCAGTCGGTTTAAAATCTTCGGGATATACATCAATTAATTTTACAGCAAAATCAGCATCTGTAGAAGATGAAGAAATATTAAGTTTAGCCATAATCTCTCCAGCGAAGGCCATATCTTCTGTCAGTACATCTGTTGTAAATGTTAATACATCAGGTCTTCCAACAGCAAATCTCTGGTCTTCCGACATATAATTTTTTGGTGTAAACCCATTGAAATCTTTTAAATGATCTGAACTTAAAACCGGATTGTTTGGATCACTGTAATATTCAGAATATCCTTGTCCTGAGGTTTTCTTTAATGTTTTATCAGACAGGTAGAAATTTACTTTCTGAGCATTTTTAGGAGGGTAAGAAGCAAATTCTTTCCATTGCTTTGATCCTGTGTCATACATTAGAGCTTCAGGAAGTCCTGCATCTTCTTTGGTATTTCCTTTCAGGTAATGGCTAAAGAATTTTGTTTCTACATTTTTCTGGTAGTACGTGGCAATGCTATCTCCAAAATAAGTTTCACTGTGGAAGTGTTTCCCTTGTTCCTGAGACCAGCCACCGTGGGAAAATGGCCCCATTACAATTGTATTTTTAGCTTTTGGGCTTGTTTTTTCTATCGTTTTATAAATATTTAAAGGTCCTGAAAGATCCTCCGCATCAAACCAACCCCCAACAGTCATTACTGCATGATTGATGTTTTTCAGGTGAGGAAGAAGACCTCTCTTTTGCCAGAATTCATCATAGTTGGTATGATTCATAATTTCCGTCATAAAGAAATTATCCTTATAATATTTTTCATAACCATCTTTAAGAGTCCCCATATCTCTGTAAAACTTTAAACCATCTTCAGAAGTTTGTTTCACGAAGGAATCCATGTACCATGCTTTTTGTTCCGGTTTTGTTTTTTGAACTCCAAAAACAGGAAACGTTCTGAAATATCCTAGCATGAATCTTCCATTGTGAAGAAAATCATCATTCCAGAAATCGGAAATCGGTGCTTGTGGTGAAGAAGCTACCAATGCCGGGTGCTGTGCTAATGTTCCTACAGCAGTGTAAAATCCAGGATAAGAAGTCCCAAATTGTCCTACTTTACCATTGTTATCTTTAACGTTTTTCAAAAGCCAGTCGATGGTATCGTAGGTATCTGTGCTTTCGTCAACATCTTTTTTCGTTTTACGTTCTACCTGCGGAGTCATATTGGTGAAAGTTCCTTCACTCATATATCTTCCACGAACATCCTGATAGACGAAAATATATTTGTCTTTCATCAGGTAGGTGTTAGGCCCCACTTTTGTTTTATATTCATTTTCACCATAAGGAGCAATGCTGTAGCAGGTTCTTTGCATAAGAAACGGATATTTGTTCTTATTTGAAATATCCTTGGGAATATATACTGCCGTAAAAAGCTTGACACCATCACGCATTGTAATATAAAATTCTTTCTTGGTAAAATTATCTTTAACGAAATTGTCTTTTTGTTCTGCCTTCTGCGCTTTTCCAAAAACGAAAAGAAGAATGAATAAAACTGAAATATGGGTCTTCATAAGTAAAATTTGTGGCTAATTTAGAAATAAAAATACTTTCAGAGCATTTTCTCAGATGAATCTTCCTTAAAAAATGGATTTGTTTTTATTTTTTACCGTTTATTGTGGAATTTGTAATAGGAAGTTTTGTAATTCAGAGGATGGTAATATATGGAACTACCCTGTCGAGAATTCAAATGAGGTATTGTTAAAAATCGAAGATTTTCAGAAACTTAAGTGTACTTTTCAAATGGTTAGTAGGAGCTTAAGAAATAACTTAAATGTTCAAAAAAAATTGTGATTTTTGAGGTTGAAATTAAAAAAAGCCGGAACATTTCCGGCGATTTATAAAAATCCAGTGTTTATTTTTTTTTCGATTTTTTGCCTGCAAATTTATTCAGTTTCATACTCAGAGAAAACATGATATAGCGTTTCAAGATCAGATCTTCGCGGTCTTCAAAATAAGAATCGGTGATGGTTCTTTTTACACTTTGATTTTGATTCAGGACATCATAGACCTTTATTTTTGCTGTCAGCTGTTTATTATAGAATGAATATCCCAGGCTGGCATTCCAGAAATAGAAATCCTTTTTAAATCCGGGAGCAATATTCGAATTGGTGTTGTAAGAAAAATCATTTCCTATGAAAAACGCTTTTTGAAACAGATAATTAGTCATTTCAACCCTTAAAGATTGAGTGGTGGTATTTACTGTATTCACATTATAGTTGGTATAGTTTGAAAAGCTATATCCAAGGCTATAGGATGGTTTTATGGTAAATATATCTTTAATTTCATAATTCAGATTAAGCCCCGGATTGAAGTTATAGGCTCTGCTTTTGAATTGCTCGCCATTGATAAATCCATTATTATAATTATAATTCATCCCGAACCTTGGAGCAATTCTGAGTTTATGATCATTCCATTTAAAAGTTTTTGTCAAGCCAAAACTGAAACTGAGGTTTTTATTTCCACTGATATTGCTGTAAGTGATAATTTGCCTTCCGGAATTATCGTATTTGGAATAATTGATCACATCATTATTTCTATAGGTAAATCCAACCATAACATAATAATTGAGGTTCTTCACCATATTATAACTATTGAAAGCAATATTGGATTCGTTTGTCCATGTATTTTTAAGGTCCGGATTTCCGGTATTAGTAATAAGAGGATTGGATTCATCCTTAAAAGGAATGAGCTTTCCGGCATCAGGAATCGTGAAGCTGGAGGAGTTGGAGATAGTTAATGTTTGGCGATCAGCAAAAGAATATCTGAAATTGGTTGAGTACTTAGGAAGTACAAAGCTTTTCTGGAAATTATACAGCTTTCCATCAAAGACAGAATTGACATTCATATCCGAAATATCAGCATTGACAGTGGCCCAGAAACCGAATTTCTTTTTATAAAGATAGTAGGATAGTTCAGGAGAAAACTGATTCATTCTTTGATCCATACTGTTGGAGAGGCGACTGTTATATTGAGAATACTGCCCTGTAACAGGATCAAAATCATTGAAATCCTTAATGTCCTTTGATAATTTTGAGTTGTACTGCAGGGTGATGCCTATTGTGGCAGAATCTGAAATAGGTTCAGTATATTTTGCCATAAAACTATAGTTATTATCCTGAGAACGGGTTTTCTGTAGCTGATTACGGTTATCAGTGGTCATATCGGAGTCCTTATAAAATGTATTCAGTGACTGATTGATATTGTCATTATTCGATTCAGAAATAGTAGTATTGATCATGGCCATGATCGATCTGTTCTTTTTCTTGAAATTTTTGAAAAAATTAATATTAGGGCTGAAACTATTGCTTTCTCCTTTGGTTCGAGTAATGTTTTTACTTTCATTCAGGAGCTTATCATCCCTTAATGTTGAAGAGGTAGATTGCCCTGTACTCAATGTTTCTGATTTTGAAAATGAAGGAGCTATATAAATATTGGTCAACGAATCCAGTTTTATTCCTACTGAACTGTTAAAATTATATTGTTTTGATTCATTTTCATTACGGCTCTCAGAATCTGTTTTGAGCGTGAAATCGGGGAGAAGTGTCGTCTTTGAGGCTTTAGAACGGGTTTCGTTATCAGAATTTGTGTATTGTAAGCTGAGGTTTTCAAGATTGGCATCCTTTCCAAATTTGTCATTATAATTTAGTCCAAAGCTGCTGAACTTTTGAATTCCACCTCCTTGCCCTCCACTTGAACGTCCCATTGTATCAAAGATCTGGTCTCCGGAACTGCTCTTTGAATTGATGTTATTGGCAGACGCTAAAACACTGATTTTGGTATCTCCTTTAAAATAATTTAAGAATGTATTCCCTTCATATCGTTTGTCTGAACCATAACCTGCCAATATTTTGGAAATTAAACCTTTATTTTTCTTTTCGTCAATATTGAAATTAATCGTGGTATTTTGAGATTTTGGAGCTCTTTTACTAAGTTCTTCTTCTTTAGTCTTAGTCGTGGTAAATTGGATGTTTTTAATAATATCTGCCGGTAAATTTTGTAATGCCGTCTTTCCTTCTTTATCAAAGAATGGTTTTCCATTCACCATAATCTGGTCTACAGCTTTTCCATTGACGGTTATTTTCCCATCATTACCAATCTCTACACCCGGAATTTGTTTCAAGAGTTCATCAATTTGGCTGTCTGGGCGTACTTTAAGAGCAGAAGCATTAAATTCTATAGTGTCATTTTTTATTTTCACCGGAGAAACAGTGATCTTTACCTCATCAATTGTGATCACTTTCTTTTTTTCAAGTTCTATATCACCAAGCGATAATGACTTATTAATTTTTTCAAGTGCCTTTGAATAGGAGAGTTTTTCGGTGTCTATTTTTAGAAAAGAAGCCTCATTGACCTCATCAGTCTGTAATGAAAATTTACCTTCTTTATTACTTGATGTATAATTGATGATCGACGAATCTTTTGCTTTAAGCAGATATACAGTAGCATCTTCTACAGGTTTTTTTTCCGGATCGGATACTTTTCCGTCAATATATAGTCTTTGGGAATATACAATCAGGACATTGCATATCAAAAACAATAATAATAAGATTTTCTTCATTGAGCTTTCCAAAACGTAAAAATAAAAAAACATCCCAATATAGGGATGTTCATTAAGAATATTTCAAATTATTTTTTTATGAAATTATGCTCTCAAATATCTTGAGTATGCATATCCTTCCTGACCATCGGCAGTTTTTACTTTCCACCAGTCATCAGAAGTTTGCTCAATTAAAGTTACTGCAGAACCTTTTGCAGCTTTCCCTACTACAGCAGCTTCCGTAGAAGGTTCTTGTCTGATATTCAGATTAGACTCATCTGTAGCTACAGTAAGTGAAGCACCTGAAGTAAGACCTGCAACTTGTACATCAATATTGATATCTGAAGCAGAGTAAGTAGAATCAATAGCTCCTAAAGCATTCCATACTGCATCTTTTGCTGCTGTATTAGAAGCATCTCCGGAAACATATAAAATTCCGTCTTGTTCCTGAACTTGTAGATTTGAAATCCCAGCAGATTGAGCCGCTGAAACTACGCTTGAATATTTATCTTGTAATGTACTCATCTTAATTTAATTATTTTACTGTGTAGTTGAACTTAACTTTACCTACTTTTAAAGCATCTACAGACTGCTTAATTTTCTTAGCTTGTTCCTTAGAAACATTTCCTGTAAGGGTAAGCTCGTCATTGATTACTTCTACTTTTACTGTAGGGAAATCTTTTACTGCATCCTGAACTTTTTTCTGAACAGCAGGATCTACAGCAGATTTAGTTTCAACAGGTGCAGGTGCAGGAGTAACTTCTACTTTAGACATATCCATTACATCTTTTACTCCTTTAATTGCCTTTAATTGTGCAATCATAGCATCCTTAGATTGTTGATCCGCGAAAGTTCCGCTTAAGTGAGCCACACCTTCTTTTACTTCAACAGAAGCATTGGGATTAGAAGTTACTACAGTGGTAGCCTGAGTCTGAAGATCGGCATCAGAAACTTTCTTTTTGCAAGAAACTGCCCCGAAAGATACAGCTACAGCTAATGCAGCCATTGCGATAGTTTTTTTCATATTGTATATTTATTAATGTTGTTATACAATCAAATGTAATAATAAAATTTGTACCAAAAGAATAAAAATTCAATAAATGTTTCTTAAATTTTTTACAATATTTTCGGAACCAGAGATTTAATTTTTATGTTTCAGAAACTTAATATGGCCTTAACGTGATTAGAATAAAATATTCTGCCAATTCAAAAACCATTATATTTGCGCAAATTGAACTATATATATGAAAGGACAGAATAAACTTTTTATAGCAATTATCATCGCACTTATCCTGGGAGTAGGAATTGGAGGAATTGTACACGTGCAATATCCGGAAAGTGCAGAACCATTTTCCAAGAATATTAAATTATTAGGAACTGTTTTCATCAGGTTGGTACAGATGATTATTGCGCCTTTGGTTTTTACTACACTTGTGGTGGGAATTGCCAAAATGAGTGATATCAAAATGATCGGAAGAGTAGGAACAAAAGCAATGCTTTGGTTTGTCTCCGCTTCTTTGGTTTCTCTTTTTATCGGGCTAATACTTGTGAACTGGCTTGAGCCGGGACACGTAACTAAATTACCTGTTCAGGACGTTGCTTCAGCGGAAGATCTTTTGAAAAGCAGTAAAAGTTTTTCATTAGAAGATTTTGTAAAGCATATGATTCCTAAAAGTTTATTTGAAGCCTTTGCAACCAATGAAGTATTGCAGATTGTAGTATTTGCTATTATGTTCGGAGTTGCTCTGGCGAATTTAGGAGAAGAATATTCTAAGCCAGTAGTAAAACTTTTTGATATCATGGCTCATGGTATTCTTAAAATGGTAGGATATATCATGTGGTTTGCTCCTCTGGGAGTATTGGGAGCCATTGCTGCTGTAGTAGCGACTAATGGTTTTGAAATCTTTAAAGTATATGCCATTTATTTGAGAGACTTCTTCTTCGCATTGGGTGTACTTTGGCTGGTTCTTTTATTGGTAGGATATTTTATTTTAGGAAACAGACTATTTGATTTGTTAAAAAGAATCAAAGAGCCATTATTGATCGCATTCTCCACCACCAGTTCAGAAGCGGTATTCCCGAAATTGGTAGAAGAGCTTGAAAAATTCGGATGTAACAGCAGAGTTGTCTCTTTCATTCTTCCTTTAGGATATTCTTTTAACCTGGATGGAAGTATGATGTATATGACTTTTGCATCAATTTTTATTGCACAGATTTATGGGGTAGAAATGACAATTGGGCAGCAAATTACAATGCTTTTAGTATTAATGCTTACTTCAAAAGGGATTGCCGGAGTTCCAAGAGCTTCTTTGGTAATTATTGTAGCAACTTGTTCAATGTTCGGAATTCCTCCGGAAGGAATTGCATTAATCTTACCAATTGACCACTTCTGTGATATGGGAAGAAGTATGACCAACGTATTAGGAAATACCCTGGCTACCTCTGCAGTATCGAAGTGGGAAGGACAATTAACCGAACCGTTAGACAAAGTTTAGAAAATATGAGTTTAAAAAACTTAGAATCTTATAAAAGCCATATTGAAAAATATGGCTTTTCAATTATTAATAGAGTATTCTCCAATGAAGAAGTGGATCAAATAATTTGTGTTTTGGAGAATATAGATACCTCAAAAGAGAACTTTAGAAAATCCGAAGACCTGTTTGCCATAAGACAGCTTTTAAAAGAAATTCCGGAAATTAAAGACCTCATCTTTAATGATAATGTCAAAAAGATCATCAAGGAAATTTTTGGCGACCGATTTTTTGTGGTAAAGAGTATCTATTTTGATAAGCCGGAAACTTCTAATTGGTATGTTGCTTACCATCAGGATCTGACAATTTCCGTGGATAAAAAGCTGGAATTAACCAATTTCGGCCCCTGGACTACAAAACAGAATCAGTTTGCTGTACAGCCCCCATTGAATATTTTAGAAAACATCTATACAATAAGAATTCATCTTGATGAGACGGATGAAAATAACGGAGCTTTAAAAGTGGTTCCGAAATCTCACGCTAAAGGAATCTACAGACCGGAAACTATAGACTGGAGTGTAGAAACTGAAGAGATCTGTAAAGTAGAAAAGGGGGGCGTGATGCTTATGAAACCTCTTACGTTACATGGTTCAAACCGAACTACGAACGGAAAGAAGAGGAGAGTCATTCACATTGAATTTTCTGATATAGAGCTTCCGGAAGTTCTGCAATGGGCAGAAAGGATGGATTGGTAAATATAAAGCCCTTCGAACTTTCGAAGGGCTTTATATTTGACTTGAAAGGCTGAAGTAAACTATCTTGAATGAACCTTCATCTCTTTCATTACTATTTTACAGTGATTTCATCAACAAAGATATAAGTTTCGCCACCTGTTTTCTGGTGCCATCCCGGAAGTTTTCCCGCATAATAAGCTTTTACTTTAAGATATCTTGCTTCGGTAGGAAGAATTTCCGTGATGAAATTTTTAGTTTGTACTTTTTCATCTTTGGGATCAATATCATTTTCGATGGTATCCAGAAGAATAAAATCTTTAGCATTCATAGAGGCATAGTATTCTACTTTTTTAGGCAGCAGGATGTGGGCTTTGTTGTCCTGAAGATAAGTGGAGGAAATTTGAGTAATTTGAAGCGGGGATTGAAAATCTAGTATGGCTTCAAAATTTTGTCCCAGATACCCTTGCCAATCCCCTTTTTTCCAATCTATATCCCCTCTGATTCCATCGATTAATGCGAACCTTCCGGTGCCTATATATTGAGGATCAACTTTTGAAAGAGTGGTGATATCCCAATAATTGGGTCTTCTATTGAAATGAGCTGTTACTATCGAGCTTTTTTCTCTTTTCCTTTCCGTATAAGCTTGAACTTGTGTTGTTCTGCTGATGACGAAGGGCTTTTTATAAGTTGTGAATTTCTTTTTTCGGTTGGCATCATTGGCATCGAGGGTCATATAATAGATTTTATCACCTGGATTCTGTGGAATGATTTCAACTTTGGTTGAAAAATCAAAGATTCTGTCCGCTTTGATAGTTGGAGAAGCAATACTTTCCTGAATAGCAGATGTATCATGTTCGGTTCCAATCAAAGAATTAGTATGTTGAGATGAATTTTGTGCATTAATAATCTGGGTTATCAATAAAGACAATGCAAGCAGCCTTTTTTTCATGTTCTGATATTATGAATGCGTATAAATCAAGTACAGTACCAAATATGAAGAATGGGTGAGTGAAATTGAGAAAAAGCAGGCTAGAAGATGGGAGAGGAGGCTGGAAGTGCTGTTAGCCGATGAATAACTTTCAGTTTATTGATTGTAATTGCTTCACAAGTTTAGAAATTCGGTTAAAGAAATACCAGTTATAGTCGGACTTCAATAACTTTTCTCTTCCAGCTCCCAGCTTCCTTTATTTTTTTTAAATGTAATAAACTCTTTATTTCAAGTGTCTTATACAAAACCATGATTATCAAATTACATGAATAAGATATTACTTTCAGCGGTTATATTGTTACCCACAGCTCTTTTTTCTCAAACTATTGCAGGGAAGATTACACAAACAGGAAAAGCAGCTTCTTACGTTGAAGTTATAGCTATAAAGGATCAGAAAAAACAGACTGCTATTGCCGATGAAAAAGGAAATTATGCATTGAAACTTTCTGAAGACGGGAATTACAGGATAAAATTGGTACAGGATGGAGCAGAAATATCGGAAATCAATGTTACTGTTAAAGGTGATGTAAAAAAAGACTTTTTCATTGAACCTCAAAAAGAGAAACAGCTTGAAGGAGTAACTCTTACGGCCAGAAAAAAACTGATTGAAAGAAAAGCGGACAGATTGGTTTTTAATGTCACCAACTCTGTGGCTTCTCAGGGAATGGATGGAGCAGATGCACTGGCTACCACTCCGTTAGTAAAGATCGATGAAAATACCGGAGTTTCTATTGTTGGAAAAAGTGGGGTATCGGTTATGATTAATGATAGAATACTCAATCTTTCTTCAACCGAACTTATTACTTATCTTAAAAGTTTAAGGTCAGAAAATATAGAAAAGATAGAAGTAATTACCGCTCCTCCGGCTAAATATGAAGCCCAGGGGAATAGTGGTCTTATTAATATTGTTCTGAAGAAAAATCAAAATCTTGGTTGGAGTGGAAGTCTTACCACAAGCTTCCAACAACAGACTTATTCTGGTTTTTCAAACAGTGCAACGATCAATTATCAAAATGAAAAACTACGTTCCTCATTAAAGTTGAGACAAAGCAAATACCAAAAACATTCTTTTGAAAACTACAAGATAACGGGAACAGAAGGACTTAAAAGCCATGATGACAGGAAAGATTTTGGAGATGTATTAGGAGCCAATCTGAGTGTCGATTATCAGCTCAATGGAAAATCAAATGTAGGTTTTATTTATGATTATGGATTTGGACATTCCAATATGGACATAGAGAATACTTCAGATTACTTTCAGAATGATCAGTATACCAATACGCTTTCTACTTATGCTGAACATAGAGGGAAATCTGCACAACATACAATAAGTGCTTATTATGACTTTAAGTTTGGAAAACAGGATAATAAATTGAGTATTACCGGAAATTATTTTTCCAATCTTCCTGAAACGACCATAGATTTTACAACGGTAGAAAACTCTGGAAATGAATTTGTTGTGAAATCTCCATCAATGGTGGATTATAAAATTTATTCCGGACAAGCAGATCTTACCCTGCCTTATGAATTTGCCAAAACAGAAGCTGGAATAAAATTTACCAATTTTGATAATAATTCAAGCATCTTTTACCAAAACTTTGAGAATGGAAGCTATGTAACAGATGTTTCGAAGAGTAATGAATTTAAGTATAATGAGAAAAATTATGCCGCTTATTTCAGTCTTGAGAAATCCTTCAATGAAAAATGGTCGGCAAAAGTGGGGCTTCGCTATGAGTATTCTACGGTGAATGGACACTCTCTTACTTCCGGCCAGCAGTCAGAAAATTCTTATGGCAAGTTTTTCCCGACTGCTTATGTGAGTTATAAAAGTGATGAAAACAATACATTCAGTCTTAATTATTCCAAAAGGATCAACAGGCCAGGGTTCCGTGCGATTAATCCATATCGCTGGTATATCAATGTAAACTCATACTTTACAGGAAATCCTTTTTTACAGCCTTCTATTAATCATAATTTTGAATTTTCTCATGTCTATAAAGGGAAATTATCAACCACGCTTTATTTTCAAAGAACATTGGAAGGTTTTGGTCAATTGGCCAGTCTGTCCGGAGAAAGCAGAACAAGTACTTTCTTCAATTACTATACCCAAAACAGCATAGGTGCTACCATAAACTATTCGGATACTTTTTTCAAACGTTGGGAAACCAATTATTCTGCAGATCTATCTTATACGGATATGGGTGTTTTTACTACTGATGCTTCTTCTAAAAAAGGATATGGTTATGATTTTGATATTCAGAATAATATCTCAATTAATGAAAGGAAAACAGTTCAACTTATTGCCAATTACTGGTTCCGCTTACCTTCCAACTCGGGAAATATACGTTGGGATTTTGTAGGGAATTTTACAGCAGGATTAAAAATGAATCTGATGGATAAAAACTTACAGCTTAATGTGATCGTGTCAGATATTTTTAAGCAGTCAAGAAGTAAAGGAGAGATTTATTATACTACAGGATCTCATTATTTCAATAACTACTATGATGCAAGAAGACTTACTGTATCTGCGACTTATACTTTCGGAAATAAGAAGGTGAAAGGAACAAGTCGTAATGTGAAGTTTGATGAAAAAAATAGAGCGAATTAAGTAAGTCTGGAAGCTGGAAGAGGGAGGATAGAAGTTCTGTCAGGTTATGGGGAGTTGGAAGTTTTTTGATTGTAATTAATAAGTAGGATTGGAAGGTGGATGAAAGAGGAAAGTGCTTTCAGTTATGAATAATTTGCGGTTTGTTGATTGTGGTTAATGTATGAATTGTAAAATTTGATTAAAAAGAATATGACTTATATGATCGAGTTCAATAACTTTCCGCTTCCAGCCTCCCGCTTCCAGCCTCCCGCTTCCTTACTCTTAAACCTCTCCTTCAAATAAGGTATTAAGATATTCCTCCTTATCGCTTTCACTTTTTTCTGTTCCCAGATACTTTTTCCATGCCTGAGATTCATGGTTGACAATACCCATTTCCCAAACGCAATAGGTAGGAAGATGAGTTTTATTTCTGTCCCAGATCTCAAATTTTCCGGTTCCGTCATAATATACGCTTTCCCATAATTCATTTTCACTTCTCCAGGTACAAACCAAAAGAAGATAATTTTCACCACATCGATGCATGATTACAAATCCAAGATCTTCGATATTTTGAAAGTTTTCAGATGCATTTTCAACACATAGTTTAGCATTCTGAATATCCAATGAAGAAATTTTTGCGGGATCTTCAGCAAGATCATACCATTTAAATCTGGTTTTTCCTACATTGAATATTTCTTTTGGTAATGCATATTTGGATGGGTAAGCGGTAGTTTCCATAGATTTTGCTTTGGTGACGGGTGATATCTCATGATAAAAAAAGAGGATAAACAAAATTTTTAACGATCTGATTTATCACCTGATATTATAGATTTTATTGATTCTAAATTACCGAAAAAAAGCGTAAATTTGTAAACAATTTATATTTATATGTTGACGAAAGAAAAGGTTCAGGAATTCCTTAAAGAAATAGAAGTAGACGATTTGGTGAATAATCTTCAGATTGTGGGTAATGATGTTTATATTGACATGACGGCTCATTCACCGGCAATGCACGAAAAGAAAAAGCTGGAAGCTGCCATGAAGCAGGCTTTTGCTAGTGAGTTTGGAGAAGACATTCATTTAAAACTTAAAATCGTTTCTCCGGAACCTAGTGAAATTCAGCAAAGTCAGATTAAAGGAAAACAAATTCCCGGAATTCAAAATATCATCGCTATTGCTTCTGGTAAAGGAGGAGTAGGAAAATCTACAGTTTCTGCAAATATGGCAGTAACGTTAGCTAAAATGGGCTTTAAAGTAGGATTGTTGGATGCTGATATCTACGGGCCTTCAGTTCCTACGATGTTCGATACAGAGGGTGCAAAACCAATTTCTGTAGAAGTGAACGGAAAGAGTATGATGAAGCCTATCGAGAATTATGGGGTGAAAATGCTTTCAATAGGATATTTCTCCGGAGCCAACCAGGCAGTGGTATGGAGAGGACCAATGGCTTCAAAAGCATTAAATCAAATGATCAGAGATGCAGCTTGGGGTGAGTTGGATTTCTTATTAATTGACCTTCCTCCGGGAACAGGTGATATTCACTTATCTATTATCCAGGAAGTACCTGTAACAGGAGCAGTTATTGTAAGTACACCTCAGCACGTTGCTTTAGCAGACGTAAGAAAAGGTATTGCGATGTTCCAGATGGAAAGTATCAATATTCCGGTTCTTGGATTAATCGAAAATATGGCGTATTTTACACCGGAAGAACTTCCTGAGAATAAATATTATATCTTTGGAAATCAAGGAGCACAATATCTGGCAGAAGATCTTGGAATTCCGGTACTAGGAGAAATTCCTTTGATCCAAAGTATCAGAGAGGCAGGAGATGTAGGAAGACCAGCTGCTCTTCAGGAAGATTCTAAAATTTCAGAGATCTATACTGAAACAGCAAGAAAAATGGTAGAAAGTCTTGTAGAGAGAAACAAAAGCCTTCCTCCAACAGAAGCTGTGAAGATCTCCACAATGGCAGGTTGCTCACCAAAGGCAAAATAATAATAACTTTCAATCAAATTGAAAAAACCGAATTGAACTGAAAAAATATGGAAACAAACATAACGCACGAAGATACAGTAACAAGAGTAATGGAAGCTCTGGAAAGCATCAGGCCGTTTTTGAATAAAGATGGTGGTGACATTGAGCTTATTGATGTGAAGGATAATCAGGTTTTTGTAAAACTTCTGGGTAACTGTTCCGGATGCTCGTTGAATTTTTCAACTCTAAAATTAGGGGTAGAAAATACAATCAAACAACATGCGCCGGAAATTGAAAAGGTAGTAAACGTAGAATAACACTCTATCTGAGATATTATAAAAAGACAGGCTTTTGTATAAGGCCTGTCTTTTTTGTTGTTAAAATGTTTTATCTTATTCCAAGAGAACGTTTACGTTGCGTTCTTTAAAGATTTCAATAATGATTTCAAAATCTCTTTTCAGGAGCCTTTTACTTCTATTATGATTTTTCCAATTTACTTCAGTCACTGATTGAACTCCAAAACCTCCATAAAAACAATCAATTAATGCGTTGAAGTTTCTGCCAAAATATCCACCTGGGCCATTAACCGCTTCTCCAATTGCACAATAAAAACCATTTATGTTATCAAATAAATTCCCGTCAAGTTCTATTCGTACGTCTGGGCGATCCGTTTCTGGTTGTTGGATGTGAAGCGCAAAGCCAAGCCATCCCTGTAGTTCTTTTTTATGAAATTTTTTCCATAAATTTTTTTCAATGATTTCATTATTGATATACATTTTCAAAGCTTTCTGATAGCCCAAAGATTCATTCCATACTACACCATTTATTGTTAAATCGTTTTCTTCACATCTTACAATCCTGAAATTAGAAATGAATGTTCCATGCAAAATTTTTTGATTCGAATCTAATGAATAAATAAATCCATTATTCTCTTTATTTTTAATTGATTGTTTGATTTCTTGTTTTGCTTTAGTAGTATCACTAACATTCATCAATTTAATTTTGCGGTAAACGTATCTTGATTTTCTACTTTCTAGAGAATCTACCTCATCTATATAGAAAATAATTTCAGGATCATTACCTGTGTCCAATGCAAATCCAAACATTATGGTTAATAGTTTATTATTTCTATTGTTTTACAACCTTATTTCCCACTCCGGTAAGAGAAGCATTAGGTTTTCCTGATTTTGTCCCCGAGGTTCTATAGTATACCGTATTATTTCCACCTTCTATGTTGACGTTGTCTACTTTATCAATATATACTTTGTTTCCGGTTCCTGAAACTGAAATCTTTCTTGCACTTCCCTTAACAGTTACTGTATTATCACCTCCGGCAACTTCTACATTTCCACCATTAAGAGTATAGTTTAGTTTATGCCCAACGCCGTCAACCTGTATTGTTTTACCGTTAGATTGTTCCACTCCTTTTGTAGATTCTGTTTTTGTGGATTGAGAAAATGCAGTACCTGTTCCCAATAATAGAATTGCTAAAATAGCTCCTGTTTTAATACTTTTCATATGAATTTGGTGTTTGTTAAAGGGTAAATATAAGTACAAAATAATTTTCTCATAGTTAATCAAAAGTTAAATGATTATTTTTTTGAAGATGAAGCGTGTCTATTTAAAAAGTGTAGATAGAATGAATATGGCTTGTACTCTTAATTTGGATTCAGAGATGAATATCCTTGCCGTTTTTAAATTCGAGTTGGCAGCATTATAAAAAAGCCTCTAAAACTAGAGGCTTCAATCAAATCGTAAAAATCTAGATTACTTCACAATAATTCTTTTCAGATGTCCTTCTGAAGTTTTTACAAGGTAGACTCCTGTAGACAGATTGAATGTATTTATTGTTAAAGCATTTTTTTCTTTTCCAATTAGCTTTCCGGACATGTCATATAATTCGTAATCCTGTTTTCTGTTGAAGTATAAAGTATTTCCTTTATTGACAGGATTCGGAAATATATTGAATGTGGCTTTTTCAGATTGTATTTCATTGGTGGCCAAAGTAAGAGGAAGAGATACTTCATACATCGATAAAGTGCCGCTGATTTCATTGGCGATAATAACATAGCCTTTATGGGTAGTCGTATTTTCTGGGGCAATATAAATAATTCCTTCAGGGCCGTTGTCACCTCCATAAGCTGAGGTAGAGCGGGAATGTTTATAATCTGTAAAAGTAGGATTGTTTGGATTCGTAATATTGTAAACCATTACCCCTCCCGTTCTTTCCAGAGTAATGAAGGCATAAGTTGTCCGTTGATGTTTCCAAGAGCAACCCCTTCCGGCTCTGGTCCTTTTGCGCGGCTTCTGCTTTTAATGGTATTAGATTCATTATCAGCATTGAAAATCAATGGATGATTGGCTGCAATATAGCGTTCAAATTGATCTCCACTGTCATACACCTGTTGTTGAGTATCTGCATTAAAAATAGAGAACGAACGAGCTCCTAAAGCAGCGATTTCTTCAAAATCAGCATCACCATCCGTATTTCCTGTAGCAGAAGATACTCTGAATCTCCCCAGATTATGGGATGCTTTTAAAATGTTGGCATTAGGGAAAATAGCAGGATCTAAAGTATAATTGTTGGCTCCTACAGTAGTTCTTTCACTATATCCTGACAGGTCTTTTTCATCTCCTTCATTAGCTGTTACAATATAATTGGTGCTTCCTACTTTATAATTTTGTACAGCATCTGGAAGATAATAGGCTTTTACGGGCCAGTTGGCAATAAGGATTTCACCATTATTATCTGAAGCGTCAAAACCATTCCCGGGAAGGCTCATATCTTTTTTACCCAATCCCCAGATCCTTGTAATATTCTTAGTGATAATATCAACCTCAGCAATGGCATTGTTTTCTTGAAGCGTTACCCAAGCTTTTTGGCTGTCTGCACTTACTGTGATATATTCAGGTTCCAGATCCTGAGATAAAGTATTGTTGGTTCTTACTTTTCTTAAACCGGTAGCCGTTAAAGCAGCAGCCTGAGAATCAAAATTATTAAAATTAAGGGTGGTTACGTTATTTTGGGTAAGAGTAGGAATACCGCCTGAAATATCAATGATACTGATGGTTCCCTCAGTATCTATGGTATAAGCATCATTTGGCTCTCCTTCATTGGCTGTCATTACTTTTGTTCCGTCCGGAGTAAAGGTTATCATATCCGGTAAAGCACCTACGGTTACTTGTTTCAGGAAATTTCCATTGATATCAAAGAAAACTACGGAACCGTTTTGTTGTGGATTAGTATTTGGAGATGCCGCAGCAATAATTCCATTTTTTACAGCAATACTTGTAATCCCGCCATAGGCTGCCATATTGATTGTATTAACAACCGATGGAGAAGTAGGATTACTGAAATCAATAATATCAAAAACATCTGTAAGAGAACTAATAGTAAACAATCGTTGAGTAGCCGGATCATGAACCACAATTTCCGTAGAACTGTTATTGTTTCCGGAAGGATCAAAACTTCCTATATAATTCAGTTTAATTTCATTGGAAGGAACTGGTGCAGGCTTATCATTATCTACAATGAAAATAGTTGCAGAATTGTCCCCTGAGATTGTAGCTCCCGTTGGGCTTTCAAGGCTTACTACAAAATATTCTGCTTTTTGTTCTTCCAAGGTATCATCAATAATAGGGATATTAACTGTATAGCTTGATGTAGAAGAATCTATATTGATGGTTTGATTTGTTAAAGTAAAATCATTGCTATCCGCTGTACTGAAAGGAGCCGGTTTTACAACAAGATTTACTGTTGCTGCAGAAGGATTTGCTACATTAATTTTGAAAGCTAATGTTCCGGCATTTTCATTCACTTTGATGAAATTTTTCTCAAGAGAGATAGAAGTTCCGGCGGTTGTAAATGTAGTAGATGCTACTGTGGTTATAGCATTATCGTTAACATCCTCAACAGTATTAGGTTTAAGAGCCAGATAATACGCCTGGCCCGGCAATAAGCCGGAAGTAGGGATGATAGTGATGGTGTTACTGCTAAAAGCGGTTGTAAAGGGAACTTGTGTACCTGTAGCGTTTCCAAGGCGGAATTCTACAAGATTTTGTGCATTAGAATCGTTTATCGCGGAGTTGTCTGTTAATCTTACATTTTCATTAAAGGAAATAGTAGGATTAACGGTCGTTGAAGCATTATTGGTATTGTTGGCAGGAAGGAAGGTGGTTGTAGGTGGAGTAGTGTCAACGCCTCCTGTCGGTGTTGCATCCACCGTAAAATTATCAAAACGGTTATTGCCTCCTGTTCCGCCCCCTGTTACAGAGAATTCAACCTTTAATTTAAAATTAGGATTATTGGAAACTCCTGCCACTGTGGAGAAATCAAAACTAATTAATTGCGGATTGACATCCTGGGGAGCAACTGTTTGGTACGGAATAAAAGTAGTTCCGTCTGTTGTATATGACCATGCTTGGGTTCCTGCTCCCTGCCCGGATCTTCTTGTTGTAAATTTTACAATGATATTATTGTAGCCCGTTGTTGGCAGATTAAACTGTAATGCACCACCAATAGGATTGTTGAATCTTAAATGTGTTCCGGATGCATCTCCGTTTCTGGCATTTAAATTATCAATATTAAAATTTTGTCCGGTGCCACCAGCGAAATCTATCGCGCTTGTGCCACCAGATAAGGATATTAGAGAACCGTTAATCAATGTAACTGAAGGAGTAGTAATGGCTGCTTCAGAAGCATTATTGTTAAAATTCCAGTAATGGATAAGTGTCTGCCCGAAAAGCCCAGTCTGAAAAAAGAATGCGGCAATGACGGACCCTTTTAAAAGGTAGTTGTTGATCATTTTTGACTTTAATTAGATAAATACAAAAATGAACTTTATGTTTCGTAATTATTTTAATAGAATTTTAAGAAATGTTTAAAAAATAGGTCTGTTTCTGATAGAAGATCAAATAATGGTGTAGTTTAAGATTCAGCTATTTTGTAACCTTGCCGGAAAAATTTAGCATTGTTCCGGATTTAGCATTTTCCAAAGGATGTTTCTGCATGTAGAAATATCCTGAAACTGCAGTTACAACCAAGAGTACAAAAACAACCAGAACAATTCTTTTTAACATGTCTCTCATATCGCTAAATTTTTAATATCTCTAATTTCTAAAGTTGAAGAAGGATATCCTTTTTTTACAGTATTGATCATCGCTTTTCCAACCTCGTGTAAAGTTAGTGATTTTGATGGTAAAAAAATAGGAAAAAACCAAATAAAAGGTTTGAAAAACCATTTTACATGTATTTGGCCTTCAACAGGTTTCATAAATCCGGGTCTGAAATTGTAAGCCGCTTTAAAATTCATTTTTTTCAAAGCATTTTCTGTGCTGCCTTTTACTCTTGCCCACATCAATTTTCCGCTTTCTGTACTGTCGGTGCTAGCTCCGGATACATAATTGAATACCATTTCCGGATTTTGGTGTAAGACAGCTTGTGCAAAATGTAGGGTTGTATCATACGTAATTCTGGTATAATCTTCTTCATTCATTCCCACACTACTGATTCCGGCACAAAAGAAACAGGCATCATACCCTTTAAGATTTTCATCATTGATATCGATGGATAAAAAATCAGAAACAATATATTCTTTCAGTTTTGGATGTTCTTTCCCTGACGGTTTTCGGCTGACACTAAGGATTTCAGAAATATTCGGATTTCCAAGGCATTCCATTAAAACACCTTCACCTACCATTCCTGTAGCTCCAGTAAGAATTATTTTGATTGAGTTCATTGTTTTGCTATTGATAGTTGTATGACGGATGAGAGTGGGGAATTACTTTATTTTTTTTAGATAAAGTAAAAAATAATTGTTATTATACAACTATTATCAGCGCGCATATCAGCATCAATAGGAGCGGGCTTTAGCCCGCTCAATAAATAAAAAAAACAATTCCATTGGCTTCAGCCAAAACCTAAAATACGGTGTATTGAAGGGGCGTATTTCTGTTTATAATGATGGAGAGATTGCACGGCTATGTTTGCAATGAAGGCTGAAAATTGTAAGAAAAAGAAATATTATAGCCCTGATGTTCTATGTTAATTTGCAAATTATTTAAGTTAAAATTTTATCTTTTATATAATCAGAATTATAAGGGACTTTGTTTTTAACTACTCCAAAGCATATTCTTAAAAGTTTATTGCATACAGCGATGAGTGCTGCTTTTTTAGGTTTTCCTTTAGCTAACAACCTTAAATAAAGTTCTTTACAATGGGGATTGTGTTTAATCGCCGTCCATGAACACACATACAATAAACTTCGTATATGAGTCTTGGAAGTGCGACATTTTCCAGGAGAATACGATTTTTTTCCAGATTGATATATTCTAGGAGCTAAACCAAAATACTTAACTAATGATTGTGCTGAATTAAAATTTTTAAATCCTGAAGTAGCCGTCATCAATTGTAAAGAGGTTTTTTCTCCAATTCCGGAAAACGGACTGTATAAGTTCTTTAGTTTTTCTTAAAGTCTTTATCCTGAAGTTGGGGAAGGCGCTTTTCTACTTCTTTGATTTCTTTATCCAAATGCTTAAGCTTTCTTTCATAATGCTTCTCAGTATCTGGATTAATTTGTGAATGGTAGCGTAATGCTTTAAGTCTTGCAGCATAACGTCGCTTCTCCTCTTCGAGATCAGTCAGAAGTTTGATCTCCTGATCCAGATATTCTATCTCCATGCTTTTGGGTACATAAAGAGCGGGGCTGAACATCTCTCCATAGAGCCTGATTAATCTGGCATCTTCCGCATCTGTTTTTTACTGATTATATTTTTTTCATTCTTGCAAAAATGCTTTACAGACATACAATTGATCAGACTTACTTCTAATCCATGGCTCAAGGATAAATGAAGAATACGGCTGCTGAAATTCCCGGTTGCTTCAATAACAAGGCTATACTCTTGGGATGATATTTTTTTCTTATAAAAAGAAAGAATCGAACGCTGGTTATTTTTCTATATTGAAAAACACATTCTTGATTTTTGTTCATTAATAAAGCTTAGCGTTAAAAAAATTTAGCGCCAACATCAACACCGATAACTTTTTTGATATTTTTTTGACATAAGCAATGACTTTATTAAAGAGGTTTTTTCTTCTGATCCATCATGGTAAAAAGTTATTACCAAACAATGTTCTATCCGGATTTAGAAGAAAAACAGCAGCAGGGGGGGATAAAATCAGGGGCGATATCTAGTATCTGAGAAGCGTCTGCCTTAATCCTGCTGCTTTTACTCTTTAGGTTTAATTTTTACACTAATTTACTCAAGTATTTTAAGTAATGTAAACTTACCATTATAGCGGCATCCTTTTTCTGCTTTGGGTTTGAAAGGTGCAGGCGAAAAAGATAAAGCGGAAAGCAGGAAATAGCTTCTAAAAAAACAAAACCGGACGAAAACTGTCCGGTTTTAATGAAATTATGCTTTAAAAACTATTTCTTATGTTGTAATTTACTGTAAATATTTTGGATCAAACCATCTGCTACAGAGATTTTCGGAACAAAAATTTTATTAATATCCGACCAGGCCATTACATTATTGAAAATACTCAGGGCATGCACCAATACATCGGCTCTATCTTCCCTTAGACTATATTGGGTCATTCTCTCTTCTACTGAAAGTTCATTGAATTCTTTGTGAACCTTTTTCAGATGAGATAATGACATGGGCTTTCCGTCTTTGGTTTTGCTCATGGAGAATACTTTATTGATGTTTCCTCCTGACCCAATGGCTACAATCGGTTTTTTGCTGACAATATTTTTTTTGATCTCGTCCTTCATTTCTTTCCAGTTATCTAAGGTAACCAGATTGTTGAGAAGACGGATTGTTCCGATATTGAACGATCTTTCATAGAGCATTTTACCATTTTCATAGAATGTAAGCTCTGTGGAACCACCACCTACATCAATGTATAAATAGGCAAATTCTTTGTCAAGACCTTCAGCGACATGATTTTCATAAATTAGAGTTGCTTCTTCATCTCCTGAAATGATCTCAATATTAATTCCGGAAGCTTCCTTTACCTGCCTGATAATTTCATCACCATTGGCGGCATCACGCATAGCACTGGTAGCACAGGCTCTGTAATGGTCTACTTTATAGATCTTCATCAGATCACCGAAGATCTTCATGGAATCTACGACCATTTTTCTCTTTCGGGGCCTATCTTTCCGATGGTAAACACATCCATACCTAATCTCAGAGGAATTCTCAGAAGATTCAGTTTGATGAATTCTGGTTTTCTATTGTTTATTTTTACTTCATTAATGAGAAGTCTGGCGGCATTACTTCCTATGTCTATTGCTGCGATCTTCATTTTTTGCTTGTTTTAGCTTTTAAATATTTATAGGTTTCTATTTGCGATCGACATTCTTTTTTATCATTCCTTATATATTCATTGCTCAGCTTTTTGTCTAAAATCCTTGCTTTTACATTATCATGGAGTTGGATATCAAGAATATCTTTTAATTCTTTTTTAAGGTTCTTGTCGGTTATTTTAGCTGCAGCTTCAATTCTATAATCAAGATTTCTGGTCATCCAGTCGGCGGAAGAAATATACATATCTTCAGCACCCTTATTGTAGAAATACATAACTCTGGCATGTTCCAGATATTCGTCTACAATACTAATGGCTTTAATTTTCTCTTTAAATTCTTTTTGGTTAACGGCACAGTAAATTCCTCTTACAATCAGTCGAATGGTTACTCCTACGGTGGCAGCATCGTATAGTTTTTCTATTAATAATCTGTCACTTAATGAATTAACTTTAACGATGATCTCTGCTTTTCTTCCTGCTTTAGCTTCTTCAATCTCCTTATCAATATGGTGAACAATCTTTTCACGCATAAATTGGGGGCAAACTAATAAATTTTTACAAGTTTTCAAAATCGGAAGGAAATCATCTTTCGGTTTTTTCAGTATATTGAACACTTTATTGATGTCTGCCATAATGCCTCGGTCAGAAGTCAGAAGCAAATGATCACCATAAATTCTTGCTGTTTTTTCATTAAAATTCCCGGTACTTACAAATCCATATTGGATGGTTTTGTTGTGAGCTCTCTTTTTAATCACACAAAGCTTGGCATGAACTTTTTTGCCCGGCAGTCCAATAAGTACGGTAATTCCTTCCGGTTCCAGCATTTCTTTCCATTCCAGATTCGATTCCTCATCAAACCTTGCCTGGAGTTCAAGCATTACAGTAACTTCTTTCCCATTTCTTGCCGCATAGATTAATGCATTACTGATCTTTGAGTTGCTGGCCAGTCTGTACGCTGTGATCTGTATCGATTTTACATCCGGATCCATAGCTGCTTCACGCAGAAGATCAATCACCGGATTGTATTTATGGTAAGGGAAAGTAAGAAGTACATCTTCTTTCATGATAACATCTGTCACTCTTTCCCCATGTTCAAATGCCTGATGAGTGAAAGAAGTTCGTTCCACAGGTCTTTCGTACTTTCGAAAACATCAGGAAAGTCCATGAAATGTTTGAAATTGTGAATCTTTCCTCCCGGAATAATACTGTCCTTCTTCGTTAAGTTCAGCTTTCTGATCAAAAGTTCCAGCAAAGCCTTATCCATATCTTTATCAAAAACAAATCGGGTAGGTTTCCCTTTTCTACGGTTTTTGAGTCCTTTTTCTATTTTTTCTGCGAAATTGGTTCGAATGTCATTGTCAAGATCCAGTTCTGCATCTTTGGTTACTTTAAAAGCATTAGCTGCAAATTCATCATATCCGAAATAAGAGAAAATGTGTGGTAAATTGAAGGTAATTACATCTTCCAGAAGCATTACATTTTTTTCTTCAGGATCTTCAGTAGGAAGTAATACAAATCGTCCTACAAAACGGGAAGGAATTTCGATAATGGCATAGTTGCTAGAATATTGCCAGTCTTTCTTCCTCATGGCAACCCCAAGATAGAGACTCTTATCTCTCATGTAAGGCATTGGAGTATTCTCATGAAGAAGGATTGGAATCACATTGGATTCAACCACTTCATCAAAATAGTTTCGGACAAAATCCTTTTGTTGTGCAGTTAGATTTCTGGAATTCTTAATGAAAACCTTATGATCCGCCATTTCGGTCTGGATCTTTTTCCATGTTTTATCGAAATTCAGCTGCTGGCTCATTACTATTTCATTGATTCGCTGAAGAATTTTGGAAGGTGGCTGGTAAAAGGATTCGGCAATAACCTTTTCCTTAAAATCCATAGCACGCTTTAATCCGGCAACACGTACCCGGAAGAACTCATCCAGGTTGTTGGAGAAGATTCCAAGAAAACGTATTCTTAAATGTAAAGGAACTTTTTCATCCATGGCTTCCTGTAAAACCCTTTCATTAAAGGCTAACCATGTAATATCTCGTGGATTAAAGTGTAATGACATTCTAAATGTGTATATTTTATCAAAAGTAATAATTCGTACAGATTCTGTCTCTATTTCTTAGGTTAAACTTTGATTAATTTTAACAATCAAAAAAGATCTCTTTCTATTGATGGATATTACTAACTTTTCTGGCAGCATTCTATTGATATTTATCCATTAAGTATTATTCATAGAATACGATTAATTTGTCTTATGTATTCCATGTAGTGTGATTTATTTGTGCCGTTTTATTATATTATGAACATAAACACTAAAACAACACAAATGATATACTTTCTAATCTCCTCTGCATGAGGTATTCCTGCATTATCCCTCATAAGCTATTCTAGCTTATAGAAGGGAAAACTAGCTATCAGACATTCAACGAATACTAAAGAAGTCTCTTTTTGGGGAGACTGGAAAAATATTTTTAAAAACACACAAATGAAAAGTAAAACTATTGAAAATGAAATTCCCTCCAATGAGGGGTATTCAAAATTAAAAAAAGCAGCCTTTGTACAAGAGAGCAATGCTAAAAGTATTTCTGATCATCAGTTGGCAGGAATCAATCGGGTGGTAAAACTTGAAGTTCATGCCAATGGAAAGGCTGTTGCTCATTTCAAACATTTCAAATTGATCCAAAGTGCTACGAAACATCATGAATTTGAAATTATCCTTGCCCATGACAGCCTGGAAAACAGACAGACTCAAAATCTGGAAGATGCTCATAAACTGCTGGGAAAAAGATTGACCGCTACTTTCTCTTATAAAGATGTTGAAAATACTCCCAGTATGTCATTCGTAGGAGTGATTACTCAGGTAGGATTTAGCCGGGAAAAGACAAGTCTGGGAGATATTGTTCTTAAAGGGCAAAGTCCAACGATTTTGCTCGATGGAGCTCCTCACACTCAGAGTTTTGGCGGGAATCAACCAGTGAATATGGGAATTATTGCCAATGAAGTGATCAAACAGGGATTAGACCGTTCTGAGTTTGATTTTAATATTGATACTCATGACAACTCCCAGATCCTGTACAGCAGCCAATATGAAGAAACCCATTACAATTATCTGGCAAGGATGGCTGAAGCTTATGGAGAACAGTTCTTTTATGATGGGTATGTTCTCCACTTTGGAAAGCTTCCCAAATCCGGTAGTCAGCATATCCAATTAATCGAAGGAAGTAATGTAAATGACGTAAAAATAGAACTCAAAGCTGTACCTATTAAACCTCAGTTTTATGGGTATAACAGTAATGAAAATGAAAAATTAACCTCGGGAGATACTTCTGTAAAACACCTTGGAGATCTGGCCAAAACGGCTTATAACAATAATGACAAAATTTATAAAACACCTTCTTTAAAGGTTGCTCCCATCAGGGCAGTCACTCATCTCGATGTAGAATATTCGCAAAAGAGTGCGTCTGGAAGTAAAGCTGTAGAAGTGATGAATGTTTCAGGTTCTGCTTCCATTCCATTCCTTCATCCGGGATGTGTAGCAGATATCAAAATACGCGAGCAGGATTCCAATAAAACCCGTCATCTTACTACACTTATGATTACTGAAACAGTTCATGAGGTAAATGCCCGAGGGTATTATACCGGAAGCTTTGAAGCGATAGCCGAAGGAACAGGATATATGCCTCAGCCGGAGTTTTATACTCCAAGACCGGAACCTCAGATTGCAACGGTGGTTTCCAATACAGATCCTTCAGGACAAGGAAGGATCAGCGTAAAGTTTGAATGGCAGCTGAATGAAACCACTGACTTTATCCGCATGATGAGCCCTGATGCAGGCGGAACGAATCAGATTACGCAAATAGAGGCTATGTAGCCATCCCTGAAGTGGGAGATCAGGTTATGGTAAATTTCCAACACGGACATCCTGACAGACCTTTTGTCATGGGAGCTATGTTTCACGGGGGAACAGGTCTTGGCGGCGGAGTCAATAATCATATGCGCTCTATACAAACCAAGTCCGGAATAAAAATTCTGATGAATGATAACGAAGGAAGTGCCAACATCATTGATCCAAGCGGAAATAATTACCTGATGGACGGGCAGGGAAATATTATCATGACTGCACCCAACGATATTACCTTCAATGCAGGTGGTAACTTATCTATTAATGTGGGACAAAATATGAGTACAACCGTTCAGATGAACTCCAGCGAATCTATCGGGGTCAATAAATCCCTGAGCGTAGGCATGATGAATATGCTGACCGTAGGAAAAGATTTTGTCACCAATGTGATTGGAAAACTTACCCATTATGTAAAAGGAGATATGGAAACTTATGGTAAAAAAGAGCATAAAACTATTTCTCTGGAAGAAATGCAGGTAAGCAGTGGAAATAAAATAGAACATCACGCAGAAAAGGAACTAAACAACAACAGCAATGAGAAATCTAAAAACCACTAATCAACTTAGTAAGGAAAACATTTTAATACCGCTATCATGAGCATAGAATATTTTGTAGAAGGAAAGATAAAAATTGACGTAAAAGGAGATTATCTGGTGTTTTCTAAAGGAGACATTACCTTCAATTGTGTAAACGCTCTGGAACAATCGGCAACAGAATCCGGGGTTAGTTATAATAAAGCGAGAACAATACATCCTAATGATAGTCCCGTTAACTTATTGGAGGTGAGCCTCAATCTTTTTTTTGATGGGACGCAAAATAACAAGACCAATACCGATCTTGGAAAAGATTATGAGGAATCTAATCACGATGATGACAGTTATACCAATGATTATTCTAATGTGGCAAGAGGTTTTGATGCTATAGATCCAAATATTGAACATCAATATGCTGTATATATAGAAGGAATTGGAACTAAAGATGGGGAAAGTGAAATGCATTTATGGGGGAATATTCCTAATACAGGGATTTTATTTGGTACAGATGGGCGTGGAGTGAGGGCAAAAGTGACCAAAGGCTGTGTGGAAGCAGGAAAAAAATTAGCAAAATATACACAGAAAGACATTCATTTGACGGTAAACGTATTTGGTTTTAGCCGTGGGGCTACTGCTGCTAGGCATTTTCTGCATATCGCGACTAACCGTGCCAGAATACTTAAAGGATCTAGTAAAGATGGGATGGCCATTCCTCCTCATGAAGCAGAAGGAAAACGAATAAAAGTGAGGTTAGATGATAGCCTTGTGCTGAACTATGGCTATTTTGGAGCCTGTTTAAGATATTGGAATGTGGAACCTAAAAGAATAACATTCAACTTTGCCGGGTTGTACGATACAGTGGCCTCTTATGGATTGGATCATCGTCCAAAGTCGATAGCAGGAGTTCCTATTATTCATGGGGATACGAAACAGCTTGGGCTAGATGCGGTGAAAAAAGCCTATTTTACTTTACAGATTGCGGCTGATAATGAATACCGTGATAATTTCGATTTAACGGACATTGACAGTACAGGAGTAAAGGGGTTACAATTTATATTACCTGGTGTACATTCTGATATTGGAGGATGTTATGTGAATCGGAATGAGGAAAAAGTAGATTTATATACGGAAAGAGAAAATGAAGGCAGAAGGTGTGAACAATTCAGAAAAATCTTGATAGAGGAAGGCTGGTATACTCCGGAAGAAATTGAAATAAAAAAAATTATGTCTGTACACAAATATGGTGTGAATACAGAATACATATTAGTAGGAACACGAAGACCATTTAATACTTATGATAAGGTCTCGCTCAATACAATGTTTTATTACTCAAGTCAAGAACAGTTTGGAGTTAAATATAAACAAAAGATGATTGATAGTCACAAAATCACAGATCCTTTCCTAATTGAAATGCATAATCAGTTAAAAAATTATATGAATGCTTGTAGTACATTACGAAATACTTATATAGCAGAATTCAACAGAAGTAATTCATCGGGAGACTACTTAACAAAAATAAAAACTATACATTATGAAGATTTTGTAGATTTAGATCAGCTTAAAATATTAAGAAATAAATACCTTCACTGGTCTGCCAGTGCTACTAAAATAGGATATGGGCCAAGAGTAGGAAAAATTACCAATGCTAAAGAGCGTACAAGAAATATACAAGATGGATAAGATAAATCGTAAAATACAATACCTCATACAAAGCATATTATATACTGTATTATGCTTCAATTTAACACAATGTCAAAAGATGGATGATAAAAAAATGGCTTTCCATGTGGAAATATCGCAGCCTGATAATAAATATGAAGTTACCCCTGTATTTGATAAAATAAAAACCTTGGAAGGAAACAGAGCTGGATTACCTTATGGAAGTTCTTCAGGAAGATGGGGGGATTCGGGGAAATCATGGACAGAACAATACGGAACGCCTATTGGAGCAGATATTACTTATTATGCTGATTATGAAACAAGTATTATCATCTGGATGTAGATTTTCCAGTGGATACCATAAAGGATTATATGGAACGAGCTTATTCCAGAGTAGAGGATCAGAAAGGAGAAACTCAGGAATATAAAAGATTAGGGAGAGGTTTTGAATCTGGAGGAGGAAAAGCTTATGATAGCTTTTCTACATTAGTTTTTGGTTTTGCTCCCAAAGGGATGGTGGTAGTATGGCTTAATTTTGGGAATACCCGCATTGAATTGGGGCGTTACCAGGCTCAGCCTGTAACAGATTCAGTAGAAATTGCCAAAGCAAAAGAAAAATACCTGGCAATGTACCGTATAACTCCGGAGCGTTATACAGAGTCCCAGAAAGAATATTTCATTCCTGATACAAGCCCTAAAGAATGGGACGATTACAGACAGCGTTACCATTGGCGTCCGGTGGTAACCTCTACAAATCCTAAATTTAGGTTGTTTGAAGTTCTCAATTATACTTATAATGGGGAAAAAGAAGGGGCATTGAGACCGTGGGTTTTAAATATACCTTATAAAGAAAGAGCGATTCCACAGGAAATGGTATTTACATGGGAGACCGGAAAAGAAAAACAGGAACAGCGAAATGCGCGTGCTTTTTTCAACTGGGAAAAGACCAACGAAGCCTTCAAACAAGCAGGAAATAAGATCGATATGCAGGTGAAAATTGCTCCGGACAATGATTCTATAGAAATCTTACTCAATGGTAAACCTTTGGAAATAGAGAGTATCCGTATTTACCAATGGTCAGGGGATTATAAGGAAAGTTATAAGTAATCTAAATATTGACATTTGAAAATGGATAGTAGATGTATTTTGAAGAGTATTTTGTGCTTTATATTATGTATTCATTTTATACAATGTCAAAAGATGGATGATAAAAAGATGGCTTTCCATGTGGAAATATGTTCTCCCGCAACGAAATATAGAATAGAGCCTGTATTTGATAAAATAAAAACGTTGGAAGGAAATCGCGCAGGATTGCCTTATGGTGGTAGTTCTGGGAGTTGGGGAGATTCAGGCTCAACTTGGACAGAACAATACGGAACACCTATTGGAGCAGATATTACTTACTATTCAAGATATGAAGGAACGGAAACTTTTTATCGGTTAAATGTTGACTTTCCGATGGATACTATAAAGGATTATATGGAACGAGCCTATTCCATTTGGGACGATTTGAAAGGTGAAACTCAGGAATATAAAAGATTGGGAAGAGGATATCGTGCTTCTAATGGAGTTAACTCTTATGATAGTTTTTCTACATTGGTTTTCGGTTTTGCTCCTAAAGGGATGGTCATTGTATGGCTTAATTTTGGAAACACCCGTATTGAACTGGGAAGATATCAGGCACAGCCTATTACAGATCCTACAGAAATTGCCAAAGCAAAAGAAAAATATATGGCAATGTATCGCATAAGTCCGGAACGTTACGAAGAAGCAATTAAAGAGTTATATATTCCTGATGCCAGCCCCAAAGAATGGGATGATTACAGACAACGCTACCATTGGCGTCCGGTGGTAACCTCTACAAATCCTAAATTCAGGTTGTTTGAAGTGCTCAATTATACTTATAATGGGGAAAAAGAAGGGGCATTGAGACCCTGGGTTTTAAATATGCCTTACAAAGAAAGAGCAATTCCTCAGGAAATGGTATTTTTCTGGGAAACCGGAAAAGAGAAACCGGAACAACTAAATGCGCGTGCTTTTTTCAACTGGGAAAAGACCAACGAAGCCTTTAAGCAAGCAGGAAACAAGATCGATATGCAGGTGAAAATTGCACCGGACAATGATTCTATAGAAATTTTACTCAATGGTAAACCCTTGGAAACAGACAGTATCCGGATTTACCAATGGTCAGGGGATTATAAGGAAAGCTATAAGTAATCTAAATATTGACATTTGAAAATGGATAGTAGATGTATTTTGAAGAGTATTTTGTGCTTTATATTATGTATTCATTTTATACAATGTCAAAAGATGGATGATAAAAAGATGGCTTTCCATGTGGAAATATGTTCTCCCGCAACGAAATATAGAATAGAGCCTGTATTTGATAAAATAAAAACGTTGGAAGGAAATCGCGCAGGATTGCCTTATGGTGGCAGTTCAGGGAGCTGGTGGGACTCAGGGAAATCATGGACAGAACAATACGGAACACCTATTGGAGCAGATATTACTTACTATTCAAGATATGAAGGAACGGAAACTTTTTATCGGTTAGATGTTGACTTTCCGGTGGATACCATAAAGGATTATATGGAACGAGCTTATTCCAGAGTAGAGGATCAGAAAGGAGAAACTCAGGAATATAAAAGATTAGGGAGAGGTTTTGAATCTGGAGGAGGAAAAGCTTATGACAGTTTTTCTACTTTGGTTTTTGGTTTTGCCCCCAAAGGCATGGTTGTGGTATGGCTCAACTTTGGAAATACCCGTATTGAATTGGGACGTTACCAGGCTCAGCCTGTTACAGATCCTGTAGAAATTGCCAAAGCAAAAGAAAAATACCTGGCAATGTATCGCATAAGTCCGGAACGTTATGAAGAAGCAATTAAAGAGTTATATATTCCTGATGCCAGCCCCAAAGAATGGGATGATTACAGACAACGCTACCATTGGCGTCCGGTGGTAACCTCTACAAATCCTAAATTCAGGTTGTTTGAAGTGCTCAATTATACTTATAATGGGGAAAAAGAAGGGGCATTGAGACCATGGGTTTTAAATATGCCTTATAAAGAAAGAGCAATTCCTCAGGAAATGGTATTTTTCTGGGAGACCGGAAAAGAAAAACAAGAACAACTAAATGCGCGTGCTTTTTTCAACTGGGAAAAGACCAATGAAGCCTTCAAACAAGCAGGCAATAAAATTGATATGCAGGTGAAAATTGCACCGGACAATGATTCTATAGAAATTTTACTCAATGGTAAGCCTTTGGCAACAGACAGTATTCGTATTTACCAATGGTCGGGCGATTATAAGGAAAGTTATAAGTAAAAGACGTGTCAGATCTGCTCTGTTTCTGCACCTAATTTAAATGATTAAAGAAAAAAATTTCCACATTAAAAAAAAATGAAACCCTGATTATTTCAGGGTTTTTTTGTCTTGATTGTGTCATTTTTGTCACAAAAATAGGATATGGTACAAATGTTGTGAAATAGACTATGTAAATTAAATATAAAAAAATTAGAAAAAAATATAAAAATATTATGAGTAAAAATAATTGGAATTGACTTAGGAACAACCAACTCTTGTGTTGCTGTAATGGAGGGTAAAGACCCTGTTGTTATTCCTAACGCAGAAGGTAAAAGAACAACTCCTTCTATCGTAGCATTTACAGAAGATGGAGAAAGAAAAAGTAGGTGATCCTGCAAAAAAAGACAGGCTGTAACCAACCCAACTAAAAACAGTTTACTCTATCAAAAAGATTTATCGGAACACACTTTAAAGAAGATGCTAAGGAGATCTCAAGAGTACCTTATAAAGTGGTTGCAGGGCCAAACGATACTGTAAAAGTAAAAAAATTGACGATAGAGAATATACTCCACAAGAAATTTCTGCAATGACTCTTCAGAAAATGAAGAAAACTGCTGAAGATTATCTTGGACAAGAAGTAACAAGAGCAGTAATCACTGTTCCTGCATACTTCAACGATGCTCAAAGACAAGCTACTAAAGAAGCTGGTGAAATTGCGGGTCTTAAAGTAGAAAGAATTATCAACGAGCCTACAGCTGCTGCATTAGCTTACGGTCTTGATAAAAACCATAAAGATCAAAAAATTGCAGTATATGACCTTGGTGGTGGTACTTTCGATATCTCTATCCTTGATTTAGGTGATGGTGTATTTGAAGTATTATCTACAAACGGAGATACTCACTTAGGAGGTGATGACTTTGATGATGTGATCATCAACTGGATGGCTGATGAGTTCAAAGCTGAAGAAGGTGTAGATTTAAAATCAGACGCTATTGCTCTTCAAAGATTGAAAGAAGCTGCTGAAAAAGCAAAAATCGAATTATCTTCTTCTCCACAGACTGAAATCAACTTACCATACATCACGGCTACAGCTACAGGTCCTAAACACTTAGTGAAGACTTTAACTAAAGCTAAATTCGAGCAATTATCTGCAGATTTAGTAAGAAGATCTATGGAGCCGGTTGCTAAAGCATTAAAAGATGCAGGTTTATCAACTTCTGATATCGATGAGGTAATCTTGGTAGGAGGTTCTACAAGAATCCCAATCATTCAGGAAGAAGTAGAAAAATTCTTCGGTAAAAAACCATCTAAAGGTGTTAACCCGGATGAGGTTGTAGCTATTGGTGCAGCAATCCAAGGAGGAGTATTAACAGGAGATGTAAAAGACGTATTACTTCTAGACGTTACTCCACTTTCTTTAGGAATCGAAACAATGGGTTCTGTATTCACTAAATTAATTGACGCGAACACTACGATCCCAACTAAAAAATCTGAGGTATTCTCTACAGCTTCTGATAACCAGCCAGCTGTAAGCATCAGAGTAGGACAAGGTGAAAGATCGATGTTCAACGATAACAAAGAAATCGGTAGATTCGACCTTACAGATATTCCACCAGCACCAAGAGGAGTTCCTCAAATCGAAGTAACTTTCGATATTGATGCAAACGGAATCTTAAGTGTATCGGCTAAAGATAAAGGAACTGGTAAAGAGCAAACTATCAAATCCAGGCTTCTTCAGGTCTTTCTGACGAAGAAATCGAAAGAATGAAAAAAGAAGCTCAGGAAAACTCTGCAGAAGATGCTAAGAGAAAAGAAGAAGTTGAAGTTTTCAATAAAGCTGACGGATTGATCTTCCAAACTGAAAAGCAATTGAAAGAATTCGGTGAAAAACTTTCTGCTGACAAAAAAGCAGCTATTGAAACAGCTCACACAGAATTAAAAACTGCTTTCGAAGCTAAAAATGTAGATGACGTAAAAGCTAAAACTGAAGCGTTAGATGCAGCATGGATGGCAGCTTCTGAAGAATTATATGCAGCGGGTCAACAGCCAGGTGCTGATGCAGGTGCTCAAAATGCTGGCGGAAACAACGCTGGTGGTGAAGATGTACAGGATGCAGACTTCGAAGAAGTCAAATAAGTAGCAATTATCATCGATTAATATCGACCGGAATAAATTGGCAAATCGCTGTAAACGTAATGTTTACAGCGATTTTTTTTGTTTTTGTATTTTTTATTAATTGTTGATTTTAATCGATTTTTGTTGTAATTTTGTATCATACTTGTACCGCGTGTTATTTGGGTAGTATGTGCGTCTTATGCGCCTTAAATATAAAAAAAACTCAAAAAACGGAAAATGTTCAGGATGTTATTTCAGAATGGGATTTAGTAAATTGAAAATACCTAGGGTATGTGAGCAGTGTTCCAAACCCTTTGAAGCAAAAACAGTTATGACTCGTTTTTGCTCTTTATCTTGTAATAATAAAGCATTAAAAGAGAAGAAAAAACTTGAAAAAGAAAAAGTAGAAAAAGACACTCTTTTACAAAAATATAAGAACAAGATTGCCGAAGTTCAGAATAGGGAATTTATTTCAGTTGCAGAAGCAACTGTTATGTTTGGACTTTCCAAAGATACTGTGCACAGATGTATAAACGAGGAATCATTACTGGAATTAATCTAGGCTCAAGACTGACTCGTGTGAAGCGATCAGATCTGGAAAATTTATTTTCAGCAGTTGAAATACCGGAAGAAAAGGAGGTAATAATTGAGAAACCCAATTTTGAAGTTGGTAATTGTTATACAATTTCCGAAATTAGTTCAAAATTCTACGCTGATCCAGGAACTGTAACGAACCTAATTAAAAGAAACAAAATTCCGACAAAGAAAGTTGGAAGTTTTGTGTATGTTCCTAAAGATTTAATTGATAAAATTTTTGACGGAAAATGAAAGAGTTATTAAAAACCAAAGTTACCGTACGATTGCGAAAATCCGAATTCCGAAAAGAATGGTTTATTTATTTGGAAAGTTATCCTGTGATGATTCCTGGTAAAGATAAAGTTCAGAGAATCCGGGAATATTTGAACCGAAGCGTCACAACCGTAGATTTTGATAAGAAAAGACCTGCAAGAACAACCCAAGAATCCGTTTCATTTAAACCTAAAAGAGATGACAATGGTATTATCGTTTGCAAAAGCGAAAATGATCGGGAAACAATGTTCTATGCAGATTCTATGCGTAAATTACGTCAGAGAGAATATGACAATATTGAACTTTACAGCGAACTTGACAAAATTCAAGTAGAGCAAAAAGAAAAATCCCAAGAGAATTTTGTGAGATATTTTGATCTGCTGGTTAGTAAACGACATAGAAACAATTCCGAATCTATTCAAATAAATTGGTATCGTTCGATAGAATTTCTAAAAGATTTTGGAGGCGAAAAAATTATGTTTTCGCAGATCAATACAAAATTCTGTGAACACTTTAAATCATATTTGTTGACTGCAAAAAGTGGCAGCAATAAGGAAGAGATTATTTCTCAAAATACGGCTTCAACTTATTTTTCTGTATTCAAAGCTGCATTAAAACAAGCTTTTATTGATGGATATTTTACGACTGACATTTCTGCTAAAATAAAAGCGATTCCGCACGAGGAATCACGACGGGAATATTTAACACTTGATGAACTTAATACCTTAGTTGAAACGCCTTGCGAACTTGAAGTTCTTAAAAGAGCAGCACTTTTTTCAGCGTTAACAGGTCTGCGACATTCCGATATTCAAAAACTAACGTGGAACGAGATAAGTATTGAAAACGATCAGGCAAAAATAAATTTTACTCAAAAAAAGACTAAAGGTGTAGAATATATGCCAATGTCTAAGCAAGCATTACAGCTTTGTGGTGAAGTAGGTCTTCCAAATGATTTGATTTTTAAAAATCTGACTAATCCGGCTTGGATTTCCCGTCCTTTGAAGAAGTGGATTGAAAGTGCTGGAATTACTAAAAAAATAACTTTCCATAATTTTAGACACACTTTTGCAACGCTTCAGCTTTCGAGTGGAACTGATATTTACACAGTGAGTAAAATGCTTGGTCATACGAACGTAAAAACTACGCAGGTTTACGCAAAGGTTGTTGATGAAAAGAAAAATAAAGCTTCGACTGCTATTCATTTAAAAAACTTATAAAATGCACTTGAAATATTTCGAATATATTGTCATCTACCTTTCCGTTCTATTAGTATGTGTAATAGGGGGAGCGTTAGCAAGAATTTCTTTTCTCGGAAAAGGTGGTGACGAATATACCGCAAATATTGTATTTTGGTCAATCACAGCATTAAGTATATTATTTTATGCACTTATTATCTTATTTCTCGATGGTATAATTGTCTTATTCAGAAAGATTTTCCCTAAAAAAGGTAGTTCCGAAAATTCTACTGAAGATTTGCTTCCATCTAAAAATCCTGAGAATGTAGGGGAGAAGCAAAAACAAATAATTGATGAAAATACGCCAATCTATTTAGTCGAAAATTCGGAGGAAAACATTGTGAATCAAACTACAGAATCCGTAAATCTGGAATCTATAAGAAAAACTCAACTGCAGCAAAAGCAACAGAATGAAAGTGTAAAACTACAAATCGCTCTAGATTACACTCGGAATCAATTTGCATTATATGTAACAGATGAAGATCTTGATACACTCTGTAATGCCGTATGTTTTTACTCAAAAAAAGAAGAGATTCCTAACGGTATTTCTGTCCATACCAAAGAATTATCTAATCTAGACCTTTATCATTTCGGTTGGAATCTTTGGAATTATTTTAGACCAATAAAACAGGAAGAAATTTCAAAATTATTAAAAACTGTATTTGTTTCGCTTGATGATATTGATTTAGATAGTATCAAGTCACATTTGAAAGATGAACCTCAAAAAGGTAATATCAAAATTCAAGAAGACTTGACAGACTACCAAAAAACATAAAAAATCACAAAATGAAGTGTATGTTTAGTGATTCCTCTGTGATTGCGTGTTTATAGCGATCACAGAGGAATCACTTTTTTTCTTTGCATCATAACAATTAAAAACAATAGTTATGGATAGCAATGACATTTCATTTGAAAACCTGCCAAGAGCAGTAGCGCATCTGGTTAGCGAAATAGCTGAAATTAAATTTCTGGTAGAAAGGAAGGAACCTCCGATAATTCCAGTAAAAAGAATTCCGATTGATATTGTAGAAGCTTGCCAAATTATAGGTAAGGCAAAACCTACTGTTTATACTCTAGTGCGGAAAAGATTGATTCCCTGTTATAAAAATGGCAAGAAACTCTACTTTTTTGAGGATGAACTATTGGATTGGATCTCGAAAGGAAAGAAGAAAACATTACAGGAAATCCAATCTGAAGCGGAAGCCAGTTTCAGAAAAAATTCGAGAAAGGCAAATGTGGATTCTAACCAAAATCTACAAAGATGAGCCAAAAAATCCCCTACATCCGAGTTGGAACAACCTATTATAAAGTAATAGAAAAGCCATTAATTTCTGGAGATAAAACTTCAGTTTTGGTTAGATGGAATCGAGAAACAATCGTAAGTGATCACGGAAAAACATATGTGTCAACTGTGCCAAAATTTGATGGTTTCTGTTGCATTCCGGAGCATTTAAATTATCAACAAATCGTTCAAGGTTTCTATAATATTTACAATGAAATTCCATTTCATCCTTCATCTGAAACGGAAGATTTGAAATCTAAAATTCCATTTTCTTTGAATTTTGTAGCGCATATTTTCGGTGAACAACTGGAAATGGGTTTGGATTATTTGAAAATTCTCCTGCAATTTCCAACACAAATTTTACCTATTTTATGTTTGGTGTCCAAAGAAAGAGCAACCGGGAAATCAACTTTTATCAAGTGGCTGAGAGAGATTTTCGGATTGAATATGACTTACATCAAAGGAGATTCATTCGGAAGTCAATTCAATTCCGATTGGGCAGCAATGTTGTTGGTGGCAATCGATGAAGTTTTCTTTGATAAAAAAGAAATTACAGAAAGATTGAAATATCTATCGACAACTAATAAAGATAAACTAGAAGCCAAAGGAAAAGACAGAGAAGAAATCGATTTTTTCGCCAAGTTTATTCTTTGTTCCAATAATGAGGAGAATTTTATTCAAATTGATGAAAACGAAATTCGATTTTGGATTCTGAAAATCAATCCGATGAAAACCGAAAACACTGAATTTTTGAATAACCTCATTTCCGAAATCCCCAACTTTCTTCGGTTTTTAATCGAAAGACCATTTTCAACGGAGAAGAAAACAAGAATGTGGTTTTCAGCCGATGAGATCAGAACGAAAGCACTTCAAAAATTAGTTTTCAAAAACAACAATAAGCTAGAATCCAAGATCATTGAATTGCTGTACGAGTTTTTTGAAAGCAACAATGATGAAGAAATTAATGTCGTTCCGCAAGACTTGCTGAATATGATAATCAGAATGTTTAGACTTACTTATTGGACGAGAAATGATATTCGAACTCTATTAAAGGAAACTTGGAAATTAAATCCACAAAATAATGGTTTGACTTACATCAGATACGACCTTGATTTTGCAGGAATATTTTACCAAAACAATTCAGTTGGTCGCTATTTCACCATAAAAAAGGATTTTATTCTTAATAAACGTGTTGAAATGTTGAATTGATTGATAATGAATAGAGAATCAAACACTTTAAACTCAACAAAATCCTCAACAAACTTTTAAACGCAACTTTTTGTTGAATGTTTGTTGAGGGGAAAAACTCTAGTTTGTTGAATTGTTGAGCTTTTGTTGAGATGTTAAAGGTAATTAAATCAATAAGTTAAAAGATTTTCTCAACAATTCAACAAAAAATTTCTAACTCAAAACACGGAAAATTTACAGCTATGAATTGCAAACAATTTAATACAATCCCGTTGGAAGAAGTCCTCCTTTCTCTCGGACACCTTCCAACGAAACAAAATGAAAAAGAAGGATGGTATCTCAACCCCTTTGCCAACGAATCCCAAGCCTCTTTTAAAATCAATAAAGGTCTAAACAAATGGTACTTATTTTCAGAAGGAATTGGTGGAAATAACGTTGACCTATTGAAAAAATATCTGAATAAGACTACTAGTGAAGTTTTATTTTGGGCAGAAAATCAAAGCTTTTCTTCTTTTCAAAATCAAAATTTTCCTGATCAGAAGTTCGAAAACCAGAGTAGAAATTATGAGATACTTGACGTTAATGAAATCCAGCATCCTGCACTTTTGGAATATTTAAGAGAAAGAAAAGTTGGAAACCAAACTCAGTTCTTAAACGAAATTCATTATCGAATGAATGATAAAAACTACTTCGGAATTGGTTTCAAGAACGATTCTGGCGGTTACGAAATTCGTAATAAATACTCCAAAATTTGTTTGGGCAAAAAAGATATTTCAACCATAAAAAACGGATCAGAATCGCTTCGGATTTTCGAGGGCTTTTTCGATTTTCTTTCCTTTAAAAATCTAGAGAATTTTTTAGAAAAAGAACCTGTCGATTATCTCATTTTGAATTCCGTTTCGATGATTCACAATATTAAAAGTTCACTAGGAAATTATGAAAATATTGAGCTTTATTTTGACAATGACGAAGCAGGAAATCGTGCGGTTGAAATGATTAAAAATGAAAATCAAAGCGCAGAAGATTGTCGGGTTTTATATTCAGATTTTAAAGACTTAAATGACTGGATGATTCACAAAAATCCATTACCTGAAAGACAAGTCAAACAAAGGCGGAGGTGAGTAAAATAAATACAGGTAAAATATGGTGGTATGTTAGTGCAAAAAGTACCCAAAGTTTACAATAAGCGTGTCCGCTGATTGCAAAATTGGGATTTTTGATTTCTTCCTATCGTCAGAAATGTTTTTTAAATGCGCTAAAATTAATACAATGGAAAAAGACTTTTTACAAGAATTTATAAACCAAGCCACCAAAGAAAATGAAGCCAATATTGCTCAGGAAAAGAGAAAAAAATATTTTCAGGAAATAGGTCGGAAGGGCGGTTTAAAAACCAAACAAAATAAAAAACTCGACAAAGTTATTTCGATAAGAATGACCAATTCTGAATATGAAATTCTAATTCAAAAACAAAAAAAATATCCGCTAAAATTGGCTACTTATATCCGGAATGTTTTGTTCGAAAAAGAACTCAAAATTAATGAGTTTCAAACAGATGAAGTATTACTCAAATATGGAAATCATTTCAAAAAAATAAGCAATCTTTTGCGAAATCGGGAATGGAATGTTTTTGAAAATAAGAAAGAGATTTTAGAAAATATTGAAAATCTGATCGAATTGATTCATCAATATTTATATTCAAAAACTCAGAAAAATGAATAATTCGGCAACCACAAGGTCTATCACAAAGATTGCTTTGGAATACAATGGCAATGATAAAGGAACAGCCGAAATGATTTCGTCAAATTGTCTTTTAAGTTCAAATCTGGAAGGTCAGTATTTAGAAATGAAAACAGTAGCCGACCGAAATCCTAAAGTGAAGAAATGGGCATTGACAGGCTACATTTCTCAACCGGACGAAATTGGCAGGAAATTGCAGGATGAAGAATTCGCAGAAATCGCTACCAGAGCTTTAAGAAAAATTGGAGTGACAAACACAAATCAGTACCGATTGGATATTCACAACAGTACGAAACATAAGCATATTCATTTTATAGTAAACAGGATTGATATTTCGGGAAAATGCACTGTGAAAGCACACGATATCGGAAAGAGATTTGGTGAAGCTGTTCGAGAGGTCTGTAAAGAGAAAGGATTATTGACCGATGTTGAAATTGGGATTCAAAAAAAACAAGAAATGCTGAAAAGCTTAACCGATGTTATTAGGTCAGAAAATAATTTTGATGATCTGATTGTAGCAATGAAGAAAAGAGGTTTTGAAATTCAATTGTCTTCAAATGTCAAGGATGGAATTTCGGGAATGCGGATCGTGATGGAAAAGGACAAAAATCATCAAACTGAAAGGGTTTATAAAGCGGGATACAAATTGTCTGAAATTTCAAATCAATTGAAAATTTCTGAAATAAAATCTGTATTTGAAATGAAAAAAGTGGTCAGGGAAGCACAACAAAACGCTGACAACTTAAAAGAGTTTAGGGAAAATCTACAACAAAAGGGATTTTCTGTGAAGATCCAATACAAAGGAGATTTTAAAGCCGGTCAAAAAAATGAAATTCAAGATTTATGGATAAATAGAATTGGTAAAAGTCAAGAGAAAAACGGATTCTTTTTTCGAAAAAATGTCGGGTTCTCTCTGTCGGCAATAGATTCTGATCTTTGTGATCTGGTAAAATCATTAACTCAAAGTAGTGTAAATAATGATGCAGGTAATCTTTTGAAAACAGAAAAAAATGAAAGTTTAATAGAGATTGCAGGTGGATTATTAGGTGACTTTCTTAATCCAACCTATGTTTCTCAGGAGGAAGAAGAACTCTGGAAAAAGAAGCGGAAAATAAAAAGATAGTCAAAAATTAAATAAAAATAAATATGGAAAATGAAAATAAAGAATCTAAAAGTAACGGAATGGAACTTTTAGAAAATGTAATCAAATCAAATATTGAAAATATTGAACAAAATATCAAACTTCAGTCTGATATCGAAGACCATACGAATCTGCTGAACGAGATACAAATGAGTTTGCAAGAGATGCATTCGATCTATGATGATGCAGTTAGATTTTCAAAATTAGAGGAAGCCAAAAGAACTGAATTTCTTGACAGTATTCCTTCTCAGGTAGAGACAGTTCTTTCAAAAGAAACTAAAGATGATTTGGAAGGTTTTGGGAAGGATATAAAATGGAAGAAGATATTTATTTGGAGCGGAGTTGGAATTTTTGTCTTTTCTGTTGTAGTGCTGATTGCCTCCATAAATTTCGCAACCAATTGGTACAAAGAAAGCATCAAAGCCAAAAGTGAACTGCGCGAAGAAATTTTAAATGAAATTGCTGATGAAGGAAAAAAAATCTACAATGAAAATGAGATTAAAATTCTCTGCGAAAACACTCAAATAATGCAGTTGTGGATTAAGAATAATCCTAAAAAAGCAGAAGATTTTTTAAGGTTTAAAGATGGATTTGAAGCGAGTATGAAATCAAAATAAATTAATAAAACGTGGATAATGATCTAAATAAATCTTAAGATGTATAGTTCTAAAAATGCTGATTCTTTCAAAAAACAGAATAGTGAGCCGATTAAAAACATTAATCGGCTCATATATTTTAGTATATTTGAGCCAAATAAATTATGTAATCGGCTCATGGAATATATTTGGCAATCAGAAGATTTCCCGACATTCGTATTTAATAAGCCAGAAATCGTTCCGCTGATTCAACAGTTTGCGCACGATTTGGGCGAAATATCTGGAATTGTGATGGGCTTTTCTGAAGAAAATAGACGAAATTTATTTGCTGAAATTATGCTTTCTGAAGCACTAAAAACATCAGAAATTGAAGGCGAATATTTTAGTCGGGAAGATGTGATGTCCTCACTGAAAGCCAATTTAGGCATCAAAGATTACCATCAAAGCAACCGGAACAAAAAGGCAAATGCCATTGCACATTTGATGATAGAAGTTCAAAACAGCTATCACAAGCCAATTTCCGAAAAAATACTTTTGGACTGGCACCATATCTTGATGGATAATGAAAAAGGAATTAATGCCGGACAATTTCGAACAGGAATAGAGCCTATGCAAGTGGTCTCGGGTAAATTTGGTGATTTCGTCATCCATTATGAAGCACCACCTTCTGAGGATTTGCCACTGATGGTACCGCAATTTTTGAAATGGTATAATGACTTTGAAATGAACGACATTGGGAAAATCGGAGAAGGTGTCGTGCTTTCGGCATTAGCGCATCTATATTTTGAGACGCTGCATCCTTTTGAAGATGGAAATGGTAGAATAGGACGTGCTTTGGCGGAAAAAGCTTTGTCCGAGAAACTTGAAACCCCTGTTTTTATTAGCATTTCAAAATCTATTGAAAAGGATAAAAACAGTTACTACGAAGAATTAAAGCTGGCTCAGCGAAATCTTGAGGTAAACAGCTGGATGCTATATTTTTGCTCAATATTGCAGGATGCTTTACTCGATTCTAAAAATCAAGCACTTTTTACTTTGAAGAAAACTTTGTTTTTCAATCAATTTAAAAGCCAACTTAATGAAAGAGAATTGAAGGCTATTCAGAAAATGACAGAAATGGGAGAAAATTCTTTTGTTGGCGGAATGAATGCGAAAAAGTATATGTCTATCAACAAAATTTCTAAAGCTACTGCAACCAGAGATTTACAACATCTTTCCGAAATTGGAGTTTTTCTAAAATCGGGTGGTGGCCGTTCCATTTCTTATCAATTGAATTTGTAAATAATCAAGTGTTATTTCTGGATGTTCGTTATGTCAATCAAAATAGATGTTTTTGTATGAAATAGCAATCATTTGTGTTATGAAACAACAAGTAATCCTTCCGAAGTTCACTCAACTGTTAGAGCATATGGGAGAAAATATTAAGCTTGCAAGAAAACGAAGAAAACTCACAACCGTACCGGTTTCTGAAAGAACATACATTGGATGTTCAACACTTTAGTGCTAAAGTTTAGGTAAAAAAAGAGCCCACGCCGTTGTATATACTTTTAAGTATTTAGTGAGTGTTCACGACCTCACCCTGCGGGTTTACAAGCACCCTCGTTATTTTTTTAGCTATCCGATGATCAATTCGATACCGGCTTTTTCTGCTTTGTATTTTATTTTGGTCTGCAATTCATAATAACTCCAATTGCGAAGCACGAATTCCTGTTCTTTTGCAATGCCTATCTTGTCTTCCTGATTTTTAAGAATCAGCGTTCCCGCCTGCTGCCGGATGCAGAAATCAATCAGCTGCCGACTGTACAGATGAAGATGATGACTCACAAAACGGTTTTCCAGATTCTCAGTTTTGTGCAGTGCCTTCTGTTTCCGTTTGGTTCCATTTCCAGAACGGGAATAAGCGACTCCGGCTCGAATCCTTTTATTACTGGCCTGGATCGCCAGTCTGCGGTAGAGGAATTCCTCTTTCGAGCCAATATTCATTCGCGCATTGTTGGCTTTTACCACGATAGGATGTTCTAATGACAGAGATGCTTCAGCAATGATTTCAGGTTTTAAAAGGTGGTCTTCTTTTTCAAATTCAAATACGGCAAGCCAATAGATTTTCCCGGCTTTCAGTTGGATTTGTGATGTGCAAAGTTTTATCTCTGCTTTTAAGAGTCGTTCCATTATTAATCGTTTATCGGAGAAGTCTCTCCCTAAATACGTTTTAACAGGAATAGCAAACATATTGAAACAAAACGCTTTCTTTTCGACATCATATCTCATTTTAGTAGTGCATTTAACAGGAAGCGGAATTGGAATATCTTTCTTAAAGTTTCGCAATGATTTTGATCCCTGCCAGTAATCCACTTTGTTTTTGGAAAAGGTGGATTGAATCGTATTGTTCAGACTTCCCAAAATGTCAGTAGGAATCTCTCCTTTGAAGCGATCAAAAACCATACGTGCAGTTGTGTGTGTTTTCGATCGTGTAAATATTCCCATTTCATCTTTGTTTACATCCGCTAGTTTGTATTGGACACCTTCTGTGAGGTAAAAGAAATCTTTGATCATTTCCTGAACATATAGATGAGAAACAATTAAATTAGCTGCCCGGAAACAGCGGTTTTGATACCGATAGAGTTTTTCCCACATCTCTTTTTGTTCATTTGCAGGAAGATCGATCAGCAGCTGAATTCTTCGGGTCAATGTCATCGTGGATTTTTCCATTTCAAAGAGGTATTTCAGAAGTGTTTTGATTTTGTAAATGTTGATATGCATACAGAAATTCCCGATGAACTTCTTTTTCCGGTAGTTGGAGTTCCTGTGCAATCAGCGCAAACGAAGATTTCTGTTCAAACCGTCTTTTGATGATCTCGAGCTGCTGGCTACTGAGTTGTTCTGACTGCTCTTTTTTATGTGCAGGTTTTTCCTCCGGCTGCTCAAAAGAAGTGACTTTAAGAATTTTCCGAAGCTCATCTATGGCTTTGCTCACCTCCTTGCTGATGCCTGTCACGCTGCTTCCCATAGCTTCTGCAATCGGTTTGTACTGGAAGCCATATTCCAGGCAAAGTTCTATCAGGTGTTTTCTTTTGGGATTCAGAACGGGTAACACCTTTGTGATTTCATCGAATTTATTTTGATCGGATTCCTGGTTATGTAAATACTCTTTATCTTTCAAGGGATCGTAACCTGCAAGATATTCCTGATAATTCTCAAAACTGTCAAGAGAAGCCATCAGGCGGGTGAATTTATTCCTTGGCGCACTGACATACGCTATACAATCTCTTTTCATGACAAACCGTAAAAAGCCGGTAATATGATCAGGCGATTCAATGGTGTCGCGGTGTAGCCACAATTTGAGGAAGGTGTCCTGAACAATCGTGTCTATTACAAAATCATCCTTAAGCACCTGCCATCCAACCCAGAAAAGAAGTCTTTTATAACGTAAATGAAGATGTTCGAGAGCGGTCGGATTGCCTTTTTTCAGCAGTTCGAACATTTGAAGATTGGTCAACTTTCGGGGCAACGGGTCTGTTCTTTTCATAAGCAGCGTTTTTAGCAAAACTATTACTAGAAGGAACTGCTTAGATTTCCGTACGAATTATCTGTGCCATTTAATACACTATCTCACTACATCTTGCCCCCAAATAAATGGCGTGAAACTCAACATATCCGAACTGGGGCACTGGTATACCTTATATGCAGATAAGTGAGCTCACGCCTAGGTCGTGAGCTACTTTACTTATCCTCTCGCATATTAAAAATTACCAGTTTTCAGTTCGAGATTCTAAGCAATAGCTTCTATATTTCTTTGAAGTATCGCAAAGTTACATTTCAATAACTTATTTTACAAATATAAAAAAGTTTATTAAAATATGTACTATAGTACATAATATTTTTTGATGTTTTTCATTCACTTTGATTTATGAATGAATCATTAGATGAAATAGAAAGATATGTTATAAGACGTATTAAAGAAATACGAGAATATAAGAGCATTACCCAAGAGGAGCTCTCTCTTTCTATTGGGAAGAACATTGGATTTATTTCACAAATAGAAGCTCCATCCAAAAAAGCAAAATATAATTTAATTCATTTAAATTTAATTGCAATCGCATTAGGGTGCTCCATCAAGGATTTCCTTCCTGACGAACCGATTCGAGATAAGAAATACGATATTAAGGAAATAAAAAAATAATAAATACCGACGAGAGTCGGTATTTATATTTTTAAATAAGGTGAAATACTTCCTTTAAAAACTTTTGTCATTTTTCGATCCAAGTGTTTTGGTTATTGTTTGTTCAGATGATCAGTTTTTTTTTCATTTTAGTGAAGAAATGTGTCACAATACGGAAAGCCGTAATCTATTGATTGTGAAATTTGGCTATATTTGAAAGATTTACATAAAAACTAAGCTATGATCCTGCGTAACGACGGTATTGCAATTGATGGTTTCTGAAGTAAAAGCTATTCATATGGGGTTTTTGAAACAGGAAGGTTATCTAATTTTTGAGCTGAATAACATCCTTGTTCCAATTTTAATGAAGATACTAATATAACGGAAATCAAATCATTTGCTAATAATCCTGTAAAATATTATGCTGAAACTTCTGCCAATCTGCATGCTTATTTTGAAGAATGGGTCAGATGTGCCAGGATAGTAAAGATTAACAAACTACAATAGTACTCTGTCAATTTGAGTGCTTTATAACGATATAAAATTAAATGAACCACGCTGTACACAATAAACTAGTCTCCTTCATCTGGAGTATTGCCGATGACTGTCTGAGAGACGTCTATGTAAGAGGGAAATATAGGGATGTCATCCTGCCAATGGTTGTTTTGCGAAGATTAGATGCTTTGCTGGAACCTACTAAACAACACGTTTTAGAGGAAGTCGTTTTCCAAAAGGAAACAATGAAGTTTACCGAATGGGATGACAAAGGAATGACCGCTGCCTCGAAATACGTTTTCTACAATACCAGCGAATGGACTTTACAAAGTCTTCACGGTTCGGCAACCAACAGCCAGCAGATTTTGCTTGGAAATTTTGAAGATTACCTGAATGGCTTCAGTGCCAATGTGCAGGAAATTATTGAGATGTTCAAGCTTCGGGCGCAAATTAAACATATGGCGAACAAAGATGTATTGCTGGATGTGTTGGAGAAATTCACTTCGCCGGATATTAATTTGACGCCTTTTGAAAAACTGGATACTGCCGGAAGGAAAATTCCTGCGCTGACCAATTTGGGAATGGGTTATGTTTTTGAGGAACTGATTCGGAAATTTAATGAAGAAAATAACGAGGAAGCCGGAGAACACTACACGCCGAGAGAAGTTATTGACCTGATGACGCATATGGTTTTTGACCCGATTAAACATAAAATGCCATCGGTGATTACCATCTATGACCCTGCTTGCGGAACGGGTGGAATGTTGACGGAATCTGAACTTTTCATTACCGATGAAGAGGGCGAAATAAAGGCGACCAATACGTCGGTGTATCTTTTTGGGAAAGAAGTGAACGATGAAACCTACGCCATCTGTAAATCGGATATGATGATTAAGGGAAAAGACCCAGAACATATCAAAGTGGGTTCTACACTTTCTACGGATGAATTTGCTGGAACGAAATTCGACTTTATGCTTTCGAATCCGCCTTATGGAAAAAGCTGGGCGAGTGAACAGAAATACATCAAAGACGGAAAAGATGTTATCGACAACCGTTTTCTCATTAAACTGAAAAATTACTGGGGCGAAGAAGAAGATGCCGATGCAGTGCCGAGAAGCAGTGACGGACAATTGCTGTTCCTGATGGAAATGGTGGACAAAATGAAAGCCATTACCAACAAAAATACCATCGGAAGCCGTATTGCTTCGGTACACAACGGTTCGAGTCTGTTTACCGGTGATGCAGGCGGTGGCGAAAGCAATATCAGACGGTATATTATCGAAAATGATTTGCTGGATGTGATTATCCAGTTGCCGAATAATATTTTTTACAACACAGGCATTACCACCTACATCTGGATTCTGAGCAACAATAAACCCGCTAACCGAAAAGGAAAAGTACAGTTGATTGATGCGAGTGAAATGTATCAGAAGCTGAGAAAAAATCTCGGTAATAAAAACTGTGAACTGACAAAACAGCATATTCAGGAGATTTTGAATTGTTATTTGGAATTGAATGAACTGGATAAAAAAGAGACCGGAAACATTGGTAGTAAGGTTTTTGAAAATGCAGATTTTGGGTATTACAAAGTGAATATCGAAAGACCGAAACGTCTGAAATCCCAATTTACAGCCGAAAAGATTGAAGTGTTGAAATGGGACAAAGCACAACCCGATTTCAGTAAGGCTTTGTTTGAAAAGTATGGAATGGAAGTCTATACCGGACTGGAAAAATACAAAAAGGAAATAGAAGATTTTGCCGAAAAACAAGACCTCAGCATCAATGCAAAACAGCTTTCTGCATTTCTGAAAAAAGAAAACTGGGAAAAACAGGAAGCCTTGTACCAAACGGCAGTTCGGCTGATGGAAGTATTAGGAACAGACGTTTTTACCAATTTTAATGATTTTGGAAACAAGGTAGATGAAGTGCTGAAAGGCGACAAAACCAAACTGTCTGCTTCGGAGAAAAAACAGATTTTAGATACTGTAAGCTGGTATGATGAAGAAGCCGATAAAGTCATTAAAAAAACAGAAAAACTGAGCGGGCAGAAACTGACCGATTTGCTGGATTATTTAAGCTGTACAGAAAAGGATTTGCCTTACTATGGTTATTTCCCCGTGGCTTCGAGTGCCTCAGCCACCGGAAAAGGTGAATATACACTTTATGAAACCGAAAGTGATTTGCGCGACACCGAAAGCATCCCGCTGAAAGAAAACATACAGGATTATTTCTTACGAGAAGTGAAACCTTATGCCGAAGAAAGCTGGATTGCCTTGGATTCTGTAAAAATTGGTTATGAGTTGAGCTTCAATAAATATTTTTACCAACCTGCCCCATTGCGCAGTCTGGAAGAAGTGACCAAAGACATTTTGGCGTTGGAACAGGAAGGCGACGGATTGCTGGCTGAAATCTTAAATTTTTAAATGATGCAGCGATACGAAAAATACAAAGACAGCGGTGTGGATTGGATTGGGGAGATTCCAGAACATTGGGAATGTAAGAGATTAGGAACTTGGTTTACTGAAAGAAAAGAAAAAGTTTCTGATAAAGATTACGCTCCTTTGTCTGTAACTAAAAATGGTGTTGTTCCACAGTTAGATAACGCAGCAAAATCGAATGACGGAGACAATAGAAAACTTGTTAAAGATGGTGATTTTGTTATAAATAGTCGTTCAGATAGAAAGGGCTCAAGTGGATTATCAGTGTTGGATGGTTCAGTTTCTTTAATCAATATAGTAATGAAGCCAAGAAGTATAGATGGAAAGTTTTCACAATATCTACTGAAGTCGCGAGCGTTTGTGGAAGAATTTTATAGAAACGGACACGGGATAGTTGCCGATTTATGGACAACAAGATTTGATGAAATGAAATTTATTCATATCTCGGTTCCACAAATCGAAGAACAACAAACCATTGCTACATTTCTCGATGACAAAACCGCCAAAATTGACCAGACGATTGCCAACAAGCAAAAAGAAATAGAACTGCTGAAAGAACGTCGCCAAATCCTCATTCAAAAAGCCGTTACCAAAGGTTTGGATGATACCGTGCCACTCAAAGACAGCGGTGTGGATTGGATTGGGGAAATTCCGGAGCATTGGGAGGTAGTACCTGGACTAATGGTTTACAGAGAGAATAAAACTAATAATATTGGTATGAAAGAAGATGTTGTACTCTCTCTTAGTTATGGTGAAATTGTAATTAAACCTAAAGAAAAATTGGTAGGACTAGTTCCCGAATCTTTTGAGACATATCAAATTGTAAAGCCAGGGGACATAATTATCAGATGTATGGATTTACAAAATGATAAAACTAGCTTACGGACAGGAATAGCAATCAATAATGGAATTATTACAAATGCGTATTTAAATTTAAATATTATAAACAGTAATAATTCTAAATATTACTACAACTTTCTACATACACTTGATACTACCAAAGTAATATATAAATTAGGTACAGGTTTACGTCAAAATTTAAGTTATAGAGATTTTAAAAGATTGCCCGTCATTGTTCCAACAATCGATGAACAAAATGGAATAGTACGATATATAGACCAACTTAAAATGAAAACCTCTAAAGCCATCTTGCTCAAGCAGCAGGAAATAGAAAAGCTGAAAGAGTATAAAACGGTGCTGATAGATAATGTGGTGACGGGGAAAGTGAGGGTGAGATAAAAAGAAAGATAAATTTTAAAAACTAAATAAATACGAACAACTATGAAAACAAAACTATTATTAGTCGCTGTTCTTAGCATCGGCACAATGGGATTTGCTCAGAAAAAACAGCAAAACCAAACACAATCATCCAACCGTCCGGAGCTGGAAAAATCTGATGTCAGATTAATGATTGAAGACGCTTCTATCACTAGAATCAACAAAGATTGGACGAATATTGCAGAATTCAAATCTGGAATTGGAGAAACAGTTAATTTCTATCCCGTACAGGTGGTAGATTTAAAAACTCGCCAGGTAAGGGAAGCACTACAAGTTGATATGTATATTAAAAAAGGTGGTTCCAATGCCGTAATTGCTGGTGCACTGTCATTGAATCCCGGATTGATGGGTAATGATGATTATATGTCGGCTTGGGTTGGGAAAGACGAAATCGACGAATTTATAGCATTTATAGAACAGAGCATTGTTCCCAATCTTGATTTGAGGTACAAGAAGAAATCCAGCGAATTCATCTTCAACGCAAAAGAAATTACTTTCCGATATATGGTAGATGAGAAGAGAAGAAGATTATCCATCCTTTTAAATAATTACCAAGATGCAGGTTATCCTTTTCATTTTTGGACAGAAGCAAGAGTGGATAAAATTGCTGAACTACTTCCTGTTTTGAAGGATATTCGCGATAAGAAATTGAATTTTGGGGAGTAACTCAGTAAGAACATCTCTTTATCATTTCGTATTCGAAAAAAACAAATTATATAAAGTTATCTTACTCAAACAGCAGGAAATAGAAAAGCTGAAAGAGTATAAAACGGTGCTGATAGAAAATGTGATGACGGGGAAAGTGAGGGTGAGTTGAGAAGGTAAAAAAAACTAAAACTAATAACTATAAAAACAAGGTTAAAAAAATGGCAAAGGACAATATTGCAAAAAATTTAAAATTCGAAGATTTACCAGATTATCAATCAGTAATTAAAAAACTTAATCAAGCAAAACGTTCCAAACACTTGATTATGGGGAATGGATTTAGTATGGCATATGATCATAAAATATTTTCCTACAACGCACTATATGATTTTATTGAAAAATTAGAAGATAAAACCTTATCGAAATTATTTGAAGTTATCAATACAAAGAATTTTGAATTGGTAATGAGACAACTTGATAATTTTATTGAATTGGCTAAAGCATTTGATGATACAGGGGCTATGGTTAAAGCATTGCAAGATGCTAATCGACGATTGCAAGAAAGCTTAATTGAAGCAGTTAGTTCTTTGCATCCAGAACACGTTTTTGCAGTTCCTGATAATGAAAGTGAATCCTGTTACAATTTTCTACAAGAATATTTATCTAACGGCGGAAAAGTATTTTCTACAAATTATGATTTGCTTTTATATTGGATTTTAATGAGAAACAATCCGCATAGTTCAATAGATGGTTTTGGCAGAGAACATTTAAATCCTGTTGAAACTCGAAGAGGAGAAGATGCTGAATTTGGAGAACTTTTATGGGGTAAGTATAAAGAAGAGCAAACCGTTTATTATTTGCACGGAACCCTTCCTATTTTTGATACAGGAACAGAAATAGAAAAAGAAGTTTATAGAAATAGTAAATATCTGCTGGATAACATCAAAGAACGAATGGATAATAAAGAATACCCAATATTTGTAACAGCAGGAAACGGAACTGAGAAACTAAACCACATATATCACAACAGGTATCTAACCTTCTGCTATGAAAGCTTGTCTAAGATTACAGGTTCACTAGTTTCATTCGGTTTCAATTTCGGTGAATATGATGAACACATCATTGATGCGGTAAATAAAGCATCATTGCGTGGTGCGCAATCGGGTGAAAAATTATTTAGTATTTATATCGGAGTTTATTCTGAGGCAGATTTAGAACATATCAAAAATATTCAGGATAAATTTGATTGTAAAGTGAATGTGTATAATGCACAGACAGCTAATATTTGGAGGTGATTCACATAATTAAACTAACTAATACCGAAAAAATTAAATGAGAAATCTTGTACAAACTGCAATAGACGAAAGACTCAAAGGTCTAAAGAATTACAAATCTTTGTTGAGCTTAAACAAAACGGAGTCAGATACTAATAAAGGCTATAATGGAAGGCAAATATTAGAAATGTTCCAAAATTGCGAGGATGAGGGTGCCACTAAAGTTTCCATTTTTTTGGATACTGCAAATTGCACACTCCAAATAAGCAATGATGGTGAGAAAGCATTTTCTATTGAAGGATATGATTCTCTTTTATATCCAGGGTTATCATCAAAAGTATCATCTGGTTATATAGGTAATAAAGGGTTGGGATTTAGGTCAATTATCAATTGGGCAGACGAAATTAAAATTGTTAGCAACGATTTTATAATTTCTTTTAAAGAAGAAAATAAAAAAGATATTCTTTTAAATTATTTAAATTATACCGAGGATCAGCTTGGGGAAATAAGAGAAAAAAGAAGATTAAAACCTAATGTGTATCCGATACCATTGCTTAATTGTGGGAAGATTTTAGATTTAGATGTGCCTCACTTGTATACCACAAGTGTAATTGTTCGCTATAAAAAGGAATATGAAAACGACATAAGAACACAGCTCGACAATATCAGTGCGATGACATTATTGTTTCTAAATAACATTACAGAGGTTGAAATCTCTGTTGATGGAGTTGTTAAAAATATAAATGTAAAAAGAGAAATAAATGCTTCCATAAGTAAAGTTACCCACTCTGGTAATGAATATTTTGTCATTGAAGATGATGGATTAATCGATGAAGATCTACTTCAAGAAAATGAATCAATAGAGGCTAAACGATACTCAGTAAAGATTGCATTTTCGAATGATCTTTCTTTGAAGGATAAGGTATTATACAACTACTTTAAGACTCAAATTCCTTTTGAGTTACCATTTGTTGCTCACGCAAGTTTAGAACTTGATCAGAATAGAAATCACAGTACTGAATCTGCCATAAATCCTTTTGTTTTAGATAAATTGTTTCAGCTGCATCTAAAATTAGTCGAAATATTAAAAAGTAAAAATAAAAAATCTTGGTTGCCCTATCAGTCTGTAAGTAATGATGATATTAACTTGTATGAGCCATACTCCAATATTATAAATGAATATTGGAGTGATTTTGTAGTTTTTCCAACTTTGATTGGAACCTATTTAAATTTAGATGAAGCAAAAAATGTAGGTAACGATATAGCTAAATTTTTAGATAAGTATCAATTAGGAAATATATTTCAAGAGCAAATTATGTTTTGTGATTTAGAAATAAATCCTCAGCAATACATTAAAAGTCCTGATAACTTTACAGAAATTCTAGAATTAGTTGCAACCAATTTGACAATACAACAAAGAGCTGAATTCATAAAATTATTACTAAAATATTATCCTAATAAAAAGTTTAGCGTCTTAATAGATGAAGAGGAAACTTTAATAGATAAATATGACTATGTTTTTACGGATAAAACCGGTGATAATAAATCCTTAAAAGTTCCTTCGTATTCAAAAATAAGATTTTTACATTCTTCATTATTTCAACTGCTTATTGATGAACTGGATTTGCAATCTGAAACAAATAAATCAAGAATTCTAAAAGATCGCTTGGAAGGAATTTCTGATGTCCACTCTTTTGAACCTCAAACTGTAATTAAAAAAATTATTAGCGAAACCAATGATGTTTTAAAGAATAATCATAATTTCAAGATTCTCTTGAAAGAGTTCTACCAGACTGTGTTTCATAATTATAAAGCAAGAGAAGATAATCCTGATTTGGATTATGAAGCACAGATTCCTTGTTTAAATTTGTTGGATAAGATTGTTGATATTAAGTCTTTATCTTTATCTAAAGAGTTTATAGCGGGTGAAATCTCAGAAAAAATTTTTGGTGACTTATACGATAAAGGTTCTATTCTGAGTAGAATTGAAACCTTAGGTTTAGAAAATGAGGATATTGATGAAATAGAATTTTTTTTAATATGGTTAGGAATTAATCACACTTCAATTGTGGAGATAAAAACTAGCAATATTGATCAAGGCTATATTAACATCATAAACAAGAAAGAAAATATATGGGTAAACAAGTATGAATTATTTGATGTAAAATCATTGGATAAAATTGTTAACCAATTTAATGTAAATAATGTTATTGCGTGGTTAGCATCTGATAAGAAAATACTCGAAATCTTTAGTAATTTTTCCAGTACTAAATCTTACGATGAAAAAATAGGATATAGCCATTATGGCCAGAAAAACATTAATAGTTTTAAAAATTATATACTTTATACAATAGCACAACATTTTAATGTAAATAATTACTTGGTTACCAATAAAAAAGAGGAATGGTTTAATCCTTTTAAAATTGATTATGATTATTTGGCTGATATCAACAGTAAATTAGATAAGAATGAGGTTGATAGAATTTTATCTTTTTTAGGAGCTAAAAAAGATTTTAATGATTTGGACTTATCCTATCTAAAATCAAAAACCCAAGAATTAGCAGATAGAAACAATTCTAAAAGTGCACAAGTTTTTTACAAAAACTTAGTTGGACATTACAGAGTTAATGAAGAAAAAATTCTCAATGTTGATTTATATGCAAGAGTAGGAAGTAATATAGAAGTTAGAAAAAGTACAGAAATCTATTTCAGTGATCGAATTCAATTGCCAGAAAACTTAACAAATAAATTTCCAATTTTGTATTATCCATCTCGTTCTGGAGGAGCTACTGCTATAGAACTTTTTGGACTTAAAAACCTAAATGATTTGGATTTAGACATTGTAGAAGTAGAATTTGACGATTTAATAAAAAGTGATTTCGAGCGATATATATTAAGTAGGATTCCTTTTATTTTAGCATATAGATTAGATAAAATCACTAAGGAAGACGTTAAAAGATCGCAGGTTCAGTTACTAAATAAATTGAAAGTAACGTGTTGTAATAAACTAATTGCGAGTATTGATGGAGAATCATTTGATATTGAAATGTATAGCTATATTTATCAAAATGATCAGTTTTATATAAAAATTCCAATTAATACTTCTGTTGTAGAATTGAAGAAAAACAAACAATTCATTGATAGTCTCTCTGATATTTTCCTTAAAACGTTTGATACTTTAGATGAAAAAAAGACCTTTGAAACAATTTTAAGACAAAGTATTGATGATAATAATTATGACATTAATAACGACTTAGCCGAAGGAGTTTTAGAAGAAGCAAAAATTTTGTTAGGTGTTGTTAGTATTAGATTGTCTATTTGGAAATCAATTTTTAGAATTAAGAATATTGAAATACAGAGTGATCTTACTGAAAATAATATTGAAGAACATATAACGATTAATTTTCCACAATTTAAAGAATATCGATTATTTCATTCTGATACAACATTGGATGAAATTGGAATTATCCGATATGTATTAACTGATTTATCAATAAAGTTGGAAGAATATAATCAAGTCGCAGATTTTAAACTAAATTTTGATAAGTTGTTTCAAAAAGAACTTCAAGATTATTACAATAATTTGAAGAAGTCACTAAAAAACCAATTATGGTTAAATCTAAGTATTGAATACTCTGATAAGCAAAGAGAGTTTCTAAATTTTTTGTTTATAATAGAGCATTTGTTTGATAAAATAAACTTAAATGCTGTTTGTTCATCTTATAATTTTAATGAAATAATTTTATCACAATTAAAACAGCATTTACCATTTGTCAGTTTTGAATTAATTGATGATAGTAAGTTTCAAGACTATGACTCCATTGAAAAAAATATTAAAGAGTTTTTTTCTGATGATGAGTTATTTCAAATAAGAAAGGATTTACAACTTAATAGTTTAATTTATTTTGAAAATAATGTAGAGTTAATTAAAAGCGAACTTTTAGAAACACGCAATAACAATGTATCTAATAATAGTGAATATAAACTTGACTCAAATATTCCTGCCGAATTAATAGAAGATTTTGAAATTGAAATTGATTCTTCAAATTTCTCCGGAAGCTCAGATAATCCTTGGTTAGGTGGAAGTGATGAACTTTCCACAAGTGGAAAGAAGAAATTAGGGCTTAATGTGGAAGAAATTGTAAAAAAATATTTAGATAGCCAACCATCTACATATGCAAAAGTAGAACACATTTCAAAAACAAGCGAGGGAGAGCATTATGATTTAAAGTATTATGATTTAAATAGTGAAAAAATGAAATTTGTCGAATGTAAATATTTCAATGGAACATCTTTTTATTTATCCAGAGAAGAAAAACATTTTGCTGAAAATAATTTTGACCAATATGAAATTTGGTTGGTAAATAAAGACTCTAAAATCTATTGTATAAAAAATATTGCTGATCTTGGAGAGTTGCAACCTCTGACATATAGAGTTAACATAAAATTAAAAACTTATGCCATCACAAACTAACGAACTCGCCCTCGAAACTGCCATAGAAAAAGCACTCTGCGGTAATTCGACAGAAGATATAAAAAGCGGAATTGTTTCAGAACCTAATGAGCCTTACAGTGGCAACGGTTATCGAATTGGCAATCCTACAGGTTTCAATGCAAAATATGCATTGGATGAGGTGCGTTTTTGGGATTTTCTGGAGACGACACAAAAAAAAGAATTAGAAAAACTTAAACGACAGTCTGACTGGAAAATAAAAGTGCTTGACCGTTTTGATAAGCTGGTGAAAAAGTATGGTATTCTGCGTCTGCTTCGTAAAGGTTTAGCAGTAGATGATGCGCATTTACTTTGTTTTATGTAGCGCCTCTGCAGAACAGCAGTCAAAGCATTAAAGATAATTTTGAGAGTAATCAGTTCATCGTTACCCGACAATTGAAATATTCGGTTGCCAATCCATTGGAAGAAATTGATATGGTGATTTTCATCAATGGTATTCCTATTTCAACCATAGAACTGAAAAACCATTGGACAGGACAAAATGCCAAAGTACACGGTGTAAACCAATACAAACATAAGCGAGATATTGCTCAGCCTTTGCTGAATTTTGGAAGATGTATCGTTCACTTTGCAGTCGATACCGATGAAATCTATATGACTACCAAACTGGATGGATCGAACACGTTTTTCCTGCCGTTTAATCTCGGTAATAATTACGGAAAAGGCAATCCGCCAAATCCTTTCGGACATAAAACTGCTTATTTCTGGCAGGATGTTTTGCGAAGAGAAAGCATTGCCAATATTATTCAGCATTTTGTACGGTTTGACGGTGCAGAAAATGATGCACTGAGCAAAAAGAATTTATTCTTTCCGCGATACCATCAGCTGGATGTCGTGCGAAGACTGATAAAAGACACCACTCAAAAAGGTGCTGGAGAAACTTATTTGATTCAGCACAGTGCTGGTTCCGGCAAGTCCAATTCCATTACGTGGCTTGCTTATCAATTGATAGAAGCTTATCCTGAAAGTGAAGCAGTTGCAGGAAGCAAAAATACCAATCAGCCTTTGTTTGATTCTGTAATTGTGGTTACCGACCGAAGATTGTTGGACAAACAACTTCGGGATAATATTAAAGAATTTTCAGAAGTTAAAAACATTGTTGCGCCTGCGTACAGGTCTTCAGATTTAAAGTCAGCTCTGGAAAACGGTAAAAGAATTATCATTACCACTATTCAGAAATTTCCATTTATTCTTGATGGCATTGCTGATATGAGCGGTAAACAATTTGCCGTAATTGTGGATGAAGCACACAGTTCGCAATCAGGTACTGCAGCAGATAAATTGAATGAAGCCATTGGAAATAAAGGCGAAGATACAGATGCAGTCGATTATCAGGATAAAATTCTTGAAGCGATGAAAGCAAGGAAGATGACTAAAAATGCTTCCTACTTTGCTTTTACCGCAACACCAAAAAATAATACGCTGGAGAAATTTGGGGTTAAACAGGAAGACGGTTCTTTCAAACCTTTTCATTTGTATTCGATGAAACAGGCAATTGAAGAAGGATTTATTCTGGATGTTTTAGCCAATTACACAACGTACAAAAGTTACTATGAAATAGAAAAATCAATAGAGGATAATCCTCTGTTTGATACAGGTAAAGCACAGAAAAAACTGCGGGCTTATGTAGAAAAACACAAGCAGACCGTTGGTACAAAAGCTGAAATAATGCTGGACCATTTTGCGGGTTCGATAGTAAATAAAAAGAAGTTGAGCGGTAAAGCCAAAGCAATGGTTGTTACCCAAAGTATCGAATCGGCTATCCGTTATTATCAGGCTTTACAACAATTGTTAATTGGCAGAGGAAATCCTTTCAAAATTGTCATTGCTTTTTCAGGAACAAAGGAAGTGGATGGTATTGAATATACCGAAGCTCAAATGAATGGTTTTCCGGAAAGCGAAACCAAAGATAAATTTGATGAAGACGAATACAGAATGCTGGTGGTTGCCAATAAATACCTGACCGGATTTGACCAACCCAAACTATCTGCAATGTATGTAGACAAGAAGCTACAAGGCGTTTTGGCAGTGCAAACTTTATCAAGATTAAACCGTTCTGCCAACAAGCTGGCTAAAAAAACCGAAGACCTGTTTGTGTTGGATTTCTTCAATACTGTGGAAGATATTAAAACTTCGTTTGATCCTTTTTATACTTCCACAACTTTGAGCAGTGCTACGGATATCAATGTGCTGCACGAACTGAAAGACAGTTTGGATGATTCCGGAATTTATGAGCAGTCGGAAGTTGAAGATTTCAATGAGAAATATTTTAATAAGGTTGACGCTCAGTTTTTAAGTCCAATAATTGATGTGGCAGCACAACGATTTGTTTCGGACTTAGAATTAGAAGAAAAGGAAAAAGCCGACTATAAAATTAAAGCAAAACAGTTTGTAAAGATCTACGGACAAGTTGCAGCTATTTTACCTTATGAAATGGTATCTTGGGAAAAGCTGTTTTGGTTTTTAAAGTTCCTTATCCCAAAATTAAAGATTGAAGATAAGGACATTGATTTGCTGGATAAGCTTTTAGAATCTGTAGATTTATCAACCTATGGTTTGGAAAGAGTGAAGCTAAACTCATCAATTTCACTTAACGATGATGAATCTGTAGTTGATCCTCAAAACCCTAATGTAAGAGGTGCTCACGGACAAGAAGAAAAAGATGAATTAGAAAATATAATTAATGGTTTTAATGAAAAATGGTTTCAAGGTTGGGAAGCTACACAGGAAGAGCAACGTGTAAAGTTTATATCATTAATTGATGCTGTTCAGAAGCATCAAGATTTTCAAATTAAATATGCACAAAACACAGATGATCAAAATAGAGATTTAGCATTTAAAAAAATTGTTGATGATGAAATGTCCCGCCGAAGAAAAGTAGATATGGATCTATATAAAATGTACGCACAAGACTCTTCCTTTAATCAAGCGTTTATGAATGCTTTAAAGCAAGGTTTAAATGCAAGATAATTAGAAATAAGTTGTACTATGACCCACACCTACCGCATTGCCCTCCTAGAAGATAACCTGAAACAACTACATAAGTTAGAATCCTATCTCAACCAAATCCCCAATGTTCACATTGTGCTGAAAAGCAGAGATTCTGATCAATTCTTTCAGGAACTGCTTAATGCGCACCCTGATATTTTGATTGCAGATCTTGATCTGGGGAATGATAGCATGACAGGAATGGAAGTGGCTCAGGATATTAAAATACCTGTATTTTTTGCCAGCGTCAATACTTCTGAATATGTTGAAGACATAGAAGATTTAAAACGTGATGCCGAAATCTGTGTCGATCATATTACCAAACCGTTCAGCGAGGATCAGTTTGTAAAAAGTTTTAAAAGGTTCCTTCAGGAGGTAGCCTATTTCAGTCCGCCACAATATGTTTATTTGGATTTTGAGAAAACTAAGAAAAATCGTGTTCGTATAGATGATATTGTTTATCTCTGTGCAGATAAAAAAGAAGGTTCAGATTCTAATAATAAACAGATTCATTTCATCAACAGAAGTCCTGCTATCCTTATTGATTTTTCATTTACAAAAATGGAAGAGAAAGGATTGCTTAAATCTCAGTTTGTCACCATTCACAAAGCTTTCAGAGTAAATAAAAAATATTTGAAACATTATCATTCCAAAACTTCCACTGTGGAGATTCACATATTTGATGTGACAGATAAGACAAAATGTCATCAGCTTCCGGTGTCAGAAAATAAACAACCTGTCATAAGAAAGATGCTGCGTCATCCGCTTTGATTCCTCAGAAAAACGATTTTGTTCCTGCGCTTCCGTTCTTGTTTCCGGAGGCGCATTTTTTTTGGTTTTTGGATTTTTATTTGATGGACGTGTGGGGTCGACAAATTAAAAATGCGGAATCCGAAAAGCATAAAGAGTAGGAAAATTAAAAAAAAACCAATTAAAAAATATGGGTAACTCAAAATCTGACTTAGACAACTATTCAAATCAATTAAATCCAAACAATGATGCTTATTGGCAATCAAGAGGTCTTGATGAAAGGCCAGATGATTCGGATGACGATGATTCAAATTCTAAAAATTCTAATTATGATGATTCGGACGATTATTGGGATGATGATGCCTATGAACCTTTCGGAGATTCGGGTGATTATGATTGATAAAGTTATGACGTGTTTTTAACACGTCTTTTTTATTTAAAATTGTGGTAGCTTTCAAGTGCAAATCGAAATTGAAACCGTCAAAAAAAATGCAAATTTCTACTGAAGCCTATGTTCAACTTCTCGTATGTTCAAGAAATCAATCAAACTGCAGGATTACTGACACGTTAGCTAGTTTGAATTTGCTAATTGCATCGAGTAATCCCAATGAAATGAAACTGTGAAAAAATTGGTTATCAGTGTTTTAAATAGGAATAGATAGGCTGATGAATGATAAAATGTAAATGTTCAGTATATATTTTCACAAATTACACTTATAAATCAGTATCTTATTTGTACCTTAAAATTATAACTAATTGATTTTCAGTATTGGTTATTTTTGAAGAAGTGAAGTAATTAGAGATCAATAACGATTACTATATAGTATTAAATCGCGGTAAACTAACTGTTTATCGCGATTTATTTTTTTATATAAAAATGATTTCACTGTTTAGAAAAAGGAGAACCTTCATTAGAAAGTCCCCCTTTAGCTTTTTATGGTATATTATAGTGTTTACAAATTGATCGGTAATAGCTTTGATGTATTTGCTGTTATCTTAATCTTTGTACCAGAACCATACTTCTCAGTGAATTTCCGACACCTGGGCTTGCAGAGGATGCAACACTAAAGTTATTAGAAGATCCTCCACGCTGAACTGTGAAATCCAAAGGTTGACGACTATTCATAATGACGTAATCGCTGAAGAGATATCCTGCATTGATTCGAGAATTGGTAGAAATCAGAAAGAGAATATTCCCTGTTATTAACAATTGCTTTTACAAAAAAAGTATTATCTCTGCTTTCAGCAGCAAAGACTCCTACCAGCCTTACTTCCACTTTGTATACTCCCGCATCCAGCATAATCTGTCTTGTCGTTCTGGTTGGCGCGCCATTATTTGCTGTTATGGTAGTACTTGCTCCCAATTGTCCGTTAACGACGGTGTTGATAACGTTACTTGAGCCATTGGGAGCATCGTTTGCTGTATCATTTAATATAATTGGGCTTTCTGTTGCGGTTATGTTGAGTGAGTTTATAGGAATTCTCATAATCTGACCTTCTACAGAAACCGAATTATTCTGGAATACATTTCCGCTTCCATCTACAACCAATCCTCTTGAGGAAGTACCTGTAGGCAAAGTAGCAAGGCTTCTAAATCCTACTGCTGCATTATTTGCATTCACATCCAGTCTTAGGGTCGGAGATGTTGTACCTATTCCCACTCTATGATTAGTAGCATCAACACTTAAAGTAGTTCCATCTACAGAAAAAGCATTTACAGCCGACCCCGTAAAGGCTAATGTATTGCCTCCTTGTGTAACAGTTCGGCTTCCGGTAAGTGTTCCGTTTGCATTATAGATATTATCGGGAGTTCCGTTCGTTATTTTTTGCCATGATGAGCCATCAAAATAGTAATAGCCTATTGTTGTGATATTGGCTCTTTGTCCACTTGTATTCCCTGCGCTTATATCTGTTACGTAAATGAGAGAGCCTCTTTGATCTGCTCCATAGGATGCTGTATTGGCGGTAAGTTCAGCCCTGGTTACACGAGGTGCCTGAAGACCCAGCTGTTGTGCATTGTCAGTAATATTTCCGTTGGTGTCCCGCTTGGCACTCACATCCATTGTGGTTTTGGGTGTGGGTGTATTAATTCCTACCTGAGCATGTGAATAAAAGCTCATGAAAAAGAATGTCAGAACTGGTAAAATGTTTTTTTTCATAATAGAGTGATTTTCTTGAATGATGCTGTTTCAGCGAAATCTTAAAATTTTGGTTGATGAGTTTACTCATCGCAATTTTATAAAAAATATAAAGTTTATCAAGAAAAGAAGGGCCGGACATAAATACGACGCTTTGTTAATTGGCTGATAATTAGAAACTAAATTTATGAAGTGAATTTGTTTTGTATCTTTTTTGTCTACAATAACTGATATTAGGATAGATAGGAGACATATATCCTACATTGTTGATTAATGTTTTGATTATCAATAATAAATGAACTTTAGAATATGCTGAAAATGATTGATAGAAAAATATATTTATAAAATGAAAATAGTTTTTTCTGACACAAAAAATCAATAGAAAATAGAAAAAATCAACATTTTTTTTTAGAATAATTAATTCTGAGTTACAAATTAAAAGATTGTGTGAAGTCAAAATATAAATGCTTTAAATCAAATTACCTTAAAAAATAAAAACAGATTGACGTGTATTCTTAGGCCTCTCATGACGTTATTGCATCATAAATTCTTATCTCGGATTTACGTTAAAATTTGGATATTCAAGATTTGCAGAAGCAGATTCAAAATAGATGGTTATGTGTTATTCTAAAAATGCCTGAATTTCTAAAGCATTTAATCATATTCCAGTTTCGGCTAAAAATTACTTTAAAATTGTCACAAAGTAATCGTGATGTGTGTCTTTATTTCTGAAATACATTAAAGTGTTTTTGTTATGTTGAAATTCTAGCTTTAGAAGAGTATGTTTTGTTTCCGGAGATGAGATCCTTGTTGGAAGATTTTGCTTTAGAAAATATCAAACCATCAGATGCAAAGCTATAGATCAGATCGCAAAAATTGCTTATGAAAACGAGACCGAATTATTGAAACTATCTTCTATTCAATAGCTCTTATAAACTCAATACAATGGAAAGGGGTTTTCTTTTTATCCTTTATTCATTATAACAAGAATAAAAATTTTTATATATGAAAATGATTTTACATATCGTGTCAAGTGCTAGAGGTAATGATTCTTATAGTACACAATTAGGGAAAGAAATAATTAACAATTTAAAAGGTAAAGATCCTTCGATACAGATAAAAACATGGGATCTGGTGGAGGAGTGTCCACCATTATTTACCAATACAATGATTCACGGATTCTATATGTCACCGGATGATCCTGCTTATCGTTCTTTTGAAGGCTTGGAATACGCAAAGAATTTACTAGATAGAGTGAATGAAGCAGATATTATTGTGATGAGTACTCCTACCTATAACTTTTCAATTTCTGCTCATCTTAAAGCCTGGATTGATCAGCTGGTTCGGGTAGGTATTACATATAGATTTGATCAGAAAGGGAATAGAATAGGAATTATTACGAATAAAAGAGTCTATTTGGCTATTGCTTCAGGTGGCAAAATAAGTTCAGACCATCAACAAACTGACTATATCTCAGATTATATAAAAGATGTTTTAAAAGCTTATGTAGGAATAACTGATGTTATTACTTACAGAATAGAAGGGACTGCTTTCCCTGGTTTCATCCCTAATTATGAAGAATCATTAAATGATTTTCAATATTAATAGAGGTAAGAAATGGACAAACTGATGTTAGAGATTAATCCCAAAATCAAAGTTCGGAAACTTACATTTTCTGCGTATTTATATCTTGGGTTTTCAACCAAACAAATTGTGACTTATACTTCAGTAAAAGTTCATGCCGTAGAAATACGAAAGACCAGATTTCGACAAAAATATGCGATTCTTTCCGATATAGACTGTCATCTATGGCTGAAAAATTAGGTTAAATAAATGATTTTCTTATCCTTATTTGTAGTAATATTACATCGTCAAAATTTGAAAGATAGGCAGAAGCACGAAGGACATTTTAATAGTTACAGATCGATTTTTAATAGCATAAAATCATCATTACCATGAAAAAAAATCTTTTTAAAAAAGAAGCAGCAGATCTCATTGTTTCAAGAGTTAACAATTTATCAGCTGCTCACCTGCCTCAATGGGGAATCATGACAGCCAGTGAAATGCTTCTTCACTGCAATTCCTGTAATCAACAAATCCTGGAAGAAAGCAGGGGAAATAATAAAACTAAAATAAAGCAATACTTTTTAAGAATTTTAGCCCTTTACATAGCTCCCAATTTTAAAAGAAATATTAAAGGTGAACCGATGCATCATACTAAAGGAAAGACCACTGATCTCGATTTTGAAAAACATAGAAATGAGTTTATCCTTTTAATCAATGAATTTCCTGTAAACACGCGTCCTTTAACACTTACTCATCCTGCTTTTGGTAATATTTCTACCCATGAATGGGGAATTGCGGCATACAAACATATGGATCATCACCTGAGACAGTTTGGAGTGTGATTTTCAAAAGATTTAAAACTTTACCATTGAGATACACTTTTATCAGTGTTTCCAGGAGGATTTTAAAGCTTTTGTACTTAGTGAAATTCTATGTTTTTATACTTTCACCCAATATCCAATAGCCCTGATTGTATCATATTGGAGTATATTTATTGTCTTAATTTTAACATTGGAAATCAAAATATATGAAAAAGATTATCGTTATAATAGGGCTGTTGGCAATGCTGACAAGCTGCAACAATTCTGACAGCAAGGGACATAAAAAAGATGAACTGAAAGAAGAAAAGTCTTTATCGAAAGAAAAAGAATCAAAGACAGAAGAATCAGCATTTTCAAAAGGCAGAATTTCTAATGAAGAAGCTGTAAAATTGGCTGTAAAACAGTTTGAAGCTTATTTACCTAAAATTCTTAAGACATATGATGATGGAGGTATTGATCTTCAGGATCCTCACGTGGGAGATTTCACAGGTGATGGAATAGATGATGTAGCAATTTACTGGAATATAGCACCTCAAGGTGGAAATGCACTGATAGGACAAGGACTGTCATTGTATAAGAATGATGGGCATACCGTTAAAGTGATTGCTGGATATGAACCAGATTATCTGTTTGCTTTTGATACCATCAAAAATGGAAAAATTATCGTAGAAAAACTGGAATATACTGAAGAAGATGGGCGGTGCTGTCCTTCAATAAAAACGAAGCATGCTTTAACGATTAAAGGAAATAAAGCGTATTAAGCTAAAGAGACATCTTAAATATCTGAGCCATCGGTAAGATATTTAAGATGTTATTTTTTTTCCAAAATATTTTTACCCCACTCATTGATATTATCCAGTAACGGAATGAATTAAGTTCCTAAATCGGATAAGCTATAGACTACTTTCACAGGCGGTTTTGTTCCGAAAACGGTTCTGGTAATGAGATGATCTCTTTCCAGTTGTCTTAACTGAAGACTTAAAGTTGTTTCTGTAATAAAAGAAAGTTCCTTTTTGAGTTCTCCAAATCGCTTGTCTCCATTTTTTAAGTGACAAAGAATTACTCCTTTCCATCTTCCGCCAATAAGATCCATCACAAAACTTACCGCACAGGGGTAAGATTTTTCTCCCACATTGATATAAGACATTTCACATTCTTTTTCCATCTTTTTTATAGTATCTAAATTGATAGTTATTTTATGCTAAGGTTACAGACTCTATTTTTACACAATAATAGACATAAAACAGGAAATAATAAAATGTATCAATTAGCACAGATTAACGTAGCCAAAATGATTGGAGTCAATATCAATGATCCTGTAATGAAAGAATTTGTTGAGCATTTTGATTCAGTGAATCAACTGGCAGAAGAGAGTAACGGTTTTGTTTGGAGATTAAAAGATGAAGACAATAATGCAACAGGTTTTAATCCGTTTCATGATGAACAGATCATTATCAACCTCTCAGTATGGGAAGATAAAGAATCATTGGAACACTTTACTTACAAGACATTTCATGTTGATTTTTTACGAAGAAGAAGAGAATGGTTTCAAAAATACGGGAAAGCTTACTATGTACTCTGGTGGATCAAGAAAGACCAATATCCAGGCATAGAAGAATCACTCGAATGCTTAGAATATCTAGAACAGAACGGATCTTCCGAATATGCCTTCAATTTTCAAACACCATTTAAGAAACCGGAATTGATTATTTAATTGTCGTAGAGAAAATATCCTTGAATAGCTTCAATAAGTTATTCATGGTAAATCGATAAATGTTTTGTGATGAAAGTAATTTTTGAAATTTTACCGTTAATTCTAAGATGACGACGATTATTTTGTTGCTTTTTAAACGGTTTAATGAGTAATAGTTTGATGTACATAATATTAAATTCATTAAATTTATAGTGTGGATAGTTATTATGCTCAAAGTATTCATAAAATAATGTATGAAAGTAAACCATGTGACCCGATTAATTTTAGTAATTTTCTCTTTACCTCTAGGAAATCTCATTTTTGCCCAAACGAAATACCGAACCGATTTTATCGAGTTTTGGTCTACTATAAATAACCGTTATGCCTACCTGGATCAGCAGCATATTGATTGGGGAAAAGTTCGGGACATTTATGAACCTCAATCAAAAAGGGTAACCAAAGATGCTGAATTTGTGAAGCTACTTGAAAATATGTTACATGAATTATATAATGGACACAATTCTTTAAATATAAATCTGAGCACATCCAATAGATTGATTCCATCAGAATCAGATATGTATGTTGAAAAAGTAGATGGGCGGTATTTTATTAAAGATTTACGAATGGGTTTTGGAGCAGATCTGTCTGGACTGAAAATTGGGATGGAAGTCTTACTTTTCAATGGGAAGCCTGTTGAAGAGCAATTGAAACCATTCTTACCTAAATTTACCCATCATCATAATCAAAAAATGTATCGGTATGCAATGGATATGCTTTTTGCAGGAACTCATGATGTACAAAGAACCATTACTGTTCTTGAGGACGGCAAAGAAAAAATATTTCAACCCATTACGTGTGAAAATATAAATGAATTATTATCTAAAAAAATTGTTAATAAAAATACGGCATACATTAAAATTAATAATTCATTAGGAAATAACGATGTGATTGCTGAGTTTGATAGAGCTGTGGATGAGTTTTTACCCTATAAAAATCTGGTGATTGACCTGACAGAAACTCCAAGCGGGGGAACTTCTACCGTTGCCCGAGTAATAATGGGAAGATTTATTCAAGAGGTTTTGCCTTATCAAATTCACGAATTTGACGAAAAAGAATATGACACCAAAAGACATTGGGTAGAATATGTGACGCCTAGAAAAAAAGAGTATAAAGGAAATGTTTATATCCTTGTGGGCAGATGGACAGGAAGTATGGGAGAAGGGATCGCTATCGGCTTTGATGGAATGAAACGAGCTCAGATTATTGGAACTCCAATGGCTGGATTACTCGGGGCTATTTCAAATTTTCAACTTACTAAAACCAAAATAAGTGTTCAGTTCCCAACAGAACGTTTATTTCATATAAACAATACTCCAAGGGAATTATTTGTACCCGGCATTTTGACGCAGAACATTGAAGAAACCATTCAAAAAGCGAAAGAAATAGAATAATAGTATAAAGTGCGCTAATTATTGAGTACATTTTTATTTTCTTCTTCACTCAGGCGATTAAGGAAATAGGATGGCGGTATACGGTATCTTTCCTGAAAGTTTTTAGCAAATGCTTGTGTAGAGTTGTAGCCTGCTTTGCTCGCAATATCCTGAATACTCATATATCTTGTTTTTCTTTTTGTTTTCCATTGATTGACAATGTATTCTAACCTAAGATTGTTGAGATATTCTGCAAAGTTAGCATGTTTATAATGATTGATTATTTTGGATAGATAGGAAGTGTTGGTACCACATTTTTTAGCCAGTAAAGGAAGAGTCGTTTCTTTCTTTAAGAACTGTTTTTCGTCTTCAAATTGAGAGAGGGCTGTTAAAATTTTTTCAACAGTAAGTGGGTTTATATCCAGCTCATTATAATAAGGTTCTTCTTTTTCGATTTGAATCTCTTGTAACAAACTTTCTTCTACCTGCTCCTTTCCTTTAAGAAAACCTTCATACAAATTTTTAAAATATCTCTTTCGGTCGTAATATTTTTTCAAAAGAACTATAAGAATAATGATAATAACAGCACCTAAAACCAATAAAGACAAATACATGTAATGTTGCCATTTGATCTTCTTTTCAAGGGCAGACTTTTCGTCTATAAGTCTTTTGGTATCATATTCTTTGTTTAATGTACTGGATAAATATTGATAATCCTTTTCAAATACCTTATCCAATAAAATTAGTTTATTGACGTAATCCAGCTGTTTTTCAATATCACCTGTTTCTCTATAATAAAGGATGAGGTTTTCAAAAGCAGGACGAAAAAAAGGATCTAGTTTTCCAGTGTCATCATAATCTTTATCTAACTCTAGAAAATAAGGCAATGCTTTTTCTTTCTGATCCAGTTTCCAGTAAGACATTCCCAGATAAAATTTATTGGTGAGATGCTTCCAGTTGTCGTTATAAAGTTTCAAAGCTTCATTTAATTTGGCTATAGAAGCTGTATAATTTTTTTCAAAGTACTGATTGACTCCTTCTGCTGAGATAAAATAAGGATAATATTGTTGGAAGTTTTTATTTTCTTTGATAAAGCTTTTACCCTCGTTGATCAAGTCAATGTTTTTCTTAAGTTGATGAATATGAGTATTATTATCAATATAATTAATAAGAGCATATAGGTAATAATATTTATAATCAGTTCCTTTTACTTTTTCATGGTTTTGTCTGAAAAAACTGACACTGGCTTCAAATAGCTGATCCGCTTCGTCATAGGATCCCATATAATTTTTTACCGTGGCAATTTGATATTTTGCATTGTTGATGAGGTATTGATTATGCTCTCTTTGAATGTAGCTATATCCTTTTAAATAGCTGTCAAGGGCTTTTGGGTAATTTTCATTACTGGCGTAGGCCATTCCTAGCGAGAGATAGCTGTCTCCTATAAGATTATTGTCTTTTATTTTTTTTGCCACTGCAACAGTACTATCTACATATTTGATTTGTTCTTCTCCTTTTTTACTAAAACTAGCAAGAAGATAGGCATGATTTAGCTGTGGTAGATTTTTTTGTTGTTTAGCCTTTTTAATAAAATAGGTGATATATTTCCATTGCTCTGAAGGATTTTTTTCTAAGGCTTCTATTTTCATTTCAAGATCAGAATAAGATGATTTTACTCCATAACTGTTTAAATCCTGAGCAGAAACCAGAGGAATGCAGAAGAATAAAATACATATTTTATAGAAATGAAATTGAAAATGTTGCTTCATTATGAGCAATGTAGAAAAAAAATATCATATATGTGTGATATTTTTTAATGAAATTGTAATTATTTGACTTTTAGTATTTTGTAAAATAAATTTTATTATTATAAAGATCTTTTTTATAAATATATAATCATCTTAATACTTGTAAAAATACTTTTTATAAGTGTAGCACAGTCGGCTCTGTCAATATTTGGAATCCTGGATTAAGCTATCCTACTTTTAGAAAATCAAAATATTGATTATGAAAAAGATAAGAATTTGTAGTTACTTGCTTTTACTCTTCTCAACCTCATTTATCTCTTGCAGACAAGATGATATTGAAGAAGGGATATCCAGTAAAAGTCTATCAGCAAAAAATTCTAAAATAATATCTTCAAATGTTGTGCCTGTTTCCATAGGAACTCATAGTAATAAGATAGATACTTTACGGTTGGGAGAACCTCAGGGAAATATTGAGCCTGGTAATGATCAGGAGCCCAAAGGAATACCACCCAAAAAATAATCAGATTGTGTTTTGAAATGATTGCCATGTTGTACATAATGAATATGCTATGCCAAAGCTCGAGTGCTTATTTTACCTTTTCGGTTTCTTTTTTATAGGAAATATCTTGCAGGCGCAAAGTATAAACGGAAGTATTTTTAATAACGATGGTCAGTCAGTATCCTATCTTGAAATAGTTATTACAAAAGGGAACATTAGAAAAACGACCCTTAGTGATAAGGCAGGAAAGTTTAATTTGAAATTACCTGAAAATGGAAATTATGTATGTGAAATTTTTGATAATGGAGCCAGTATATATAAGAAAAGCATTGTAATCAATGGGGATATCTTGGGTAAATTTCATGTATCCGGAAGAGATGAGAAAGCTATTCAGGAAATTGTTCTCACAAAGAAAGTTATAGAGCAAGTAGGAGATAAGACTTTTTTCAATGTTGAAAATAGTGTCTTATCAAAAGGAAATAGCGGGCTTGAAGTTTTACAGAAAAGTCCCAAACTGAATGTAAATGCTGCCGGAGAGCTCACCCTTAAAAATAAAGAGGTAAGTGTTCTCATTAACGGAAGAAAAATGAATTTATCAGGATCAGAGTTGAATTCATATTTACAAAGTTTAAGTTCAGAAGAAATCAAAAGAATAGAAATTCAGGATATGGCATCTGCAGATCAGGATGCTACTGTTACTGGAGGAGTTGTGAATATTGTTTTAAAGAGAAATCCGAAAGGGCTTCGGGCAATCGCCAAAACGTATTATTTATTTCGAAAAGAAAAATATCAGGTTTATAATGGTGGTTTGAACATCAATTATGGAGATGAAAAATGGAATATGTATTCTGATATAAGCTACAATGAAAATAATGATTATGGAACCTCCAACGGAGTTTTTAAATATTGGGATGGACAACGGAATATTAATGAAAATCAGTTCAAGCAGTATTATGATAATACAAGTTTTCGTTTAGGATCTGTTTATTATCCTAATGATAAGAATACAATAGGAATAGAAGGATATTACAGTAAGAGCAATTCTAAAATGAATTCTGAGGGAACGCTGAACATATTCAATGAAGGGGTACAAACTGTGGATAGTAGAAATAATTCATTGTCAGCTTCACCATCAGACTTATGGTATTTAACAGTCAATTATACTTTAAAAACCGATGATTTGGGAAGTACCATTAAATTTATTGGGGATGTAGGAAGAAATATTATGAAACCTTTTAATGATGTTGTTTCTGCCTATCCGGAAAGTCCACAGAAAGACAGCCATTTTTGTATGAAACTCATTTTGTTTCTAAATATTATACGGGGCAGCTGGATTGGACACAGAAGTTGAAACAAAATTGGGAGCTCAATGCGGGAATAAAACTGGCTAGTGTAAAGAGAGATAATTTGCTTGATGTACATTATATGGACAATATGGAATGGTCTGAGGATCTGAATCAAAAACAGAATTTTGATAACCGTGAAAATATTGTGGCAGGATATGCGATGGGAAGTAAAACTTTTGGAAAACATTTTCTGAAAGGAGGGCTTAGAATAGAAAATACAACAATAAAAGGATTTAATAGAGTTAATGGGCAAGAGGTAAAACAAGACTATACTAAGGTTTTTCCAAGCTTATTTTATAAGTATGATCTTGGAAATAATAAGAATATTTCATTTGCATTTAAAAGTGGTATTGTGCGACCCTCATTTAGAGATTTGAATCCATTTGTAATTAAACAGAATGACTTTTTATATCAGATAGGAAATTCAAATTTATTGCCTCAGTATAATTATAATTTTTATCTGGATTACACTCAGAATAAACAGACTGTTTCATTGTATGCAGCCCTTACTGAAAATATGATCCACAACGTGTATTATAATGTCAATGAAATAACCTATAACCAACCTTTGAATTATGGAAGTGCGCAAGGATATGGATTAGATTATACTTATAACTCAGATGTTTTTAAAGGAGTATACCTTAATCTGACAACAGGTATTTTTTATAATGTGTTTAAACCCATAGACCTTCAGTCTATTCAAGGAATTGCATTTTATAATAATGTATATGCGCAGTTTAAGATCTCAAAGACTGCTCTTATTGAGCTCTTTAATAATTATACAACAACCAGTAAATATAGAAATGTAGATATGGCTCACAATTATAAGATGGATATCGCATTTCAAAAATCAATACAGGATGGGCAGATATTAATCAAGTTTAAAATATTTGATCTTTTTAATACCCAAAGAGACAAAAGCCTGTCACATTATAGAGACTTTGATTTTAATTTTTATCAAAAGAGGTTAACGAGAGGATGGCTGATTTCTTTTCAATACACTTTTGATAATAAGCAAAAAATGAATAATAAAACAGTCAATTCTGATAATGAAAGCAGAAACAGACTATAAAAAAAGTGATCACTAAAAAGGAGAAAGCTGAAAATCCTTACAAAGAGTAAGCACTAATTTCAAAATCAAATTAAAATGGAAAAGAAGCAATTAAATCCAGCTGCATTCCTAGGAATCGAAATCTTATCACCTCTTGAGAAAAAAATGATTAAAGGAGGATATCAAGAACAACAGCAGCAGCAACAGCAGCAACAACAGCAGCAGCAGTTGTCGCCACAAACTCCTCAAACTCCTCAAACACCAACAACTATTTTGGTGTAACTCATTCACTTGCCTTGAGGGTAAACCCCTCAAGGCTTTTAAATCAAAATATTATGAAAAAAATACTTTTAATTTTAAGCTTAATTTTTATGTCTATTACGATATCAGGGCAAAGTACTCCCACTACACCTATCGCTAATGCAGGAGTTACTGCAGCAGGAATCACTTATTCTTATAGTGAAAATAATACGTCAATAGCAATTTCCCTTGCTTATAATCACGCATTACAACAAAAAGTTCTCAATGTGGTTTCAGCGAATTTCCCACAGTTTGATGGAAGTCAGTATGTTAATGATAACAGTATTTATTTTGAATCGATAACCACTCAAGGCTATTCAATGAAAATTGAATTAAGACTAAAAAATAATGTATCATCAAGTAATCAGGATTTTCAGAAAGCAAAATCGGATGTGAAGAAGATGTATAATGAAATTTATGGATTATGAGTACTCTAACTCAAAATAAATTCACCAAAGAATGGTGGGATGACTTCCTGGATAATACCAATTCTCTCAAAAAAACGAACGTATTTTCTGATTGTATGCCTCATGATGAGACTGAAGAAATGAGAGCCGGAGTTTTAGATATCATAAGATTGATTATTAAGAATAAAGCTCCTAATTATGGATTCAGATTATTTGTTGAAGGCAAAACACTCACTGAAAAAGAATTAGAACTGTTCTTTGAAACGTCTATTCCCGAAGAGGGAGAGACGTTTGAAGATTGGTCTGAGAGATGTTTTGGAGACAAAAAATATGGGATTATCATCAATAGAGGTGAAAAGTTTAATCCATCATTGGTAGAACAGATCGCCAAAAAGATACAACCTTTAGTGAGCAGCGTAGGTATCCCTAGGCTAGGAGTTACTTTTACCATTTTCATTGGAAATTATGGCTGGACTCCTCTAGGCATACATACTGATGGTATCGGGGAAAATGTAATGCATTTCCATTTAGGAAAAGGCAATAAGACCATGTACACCTGGGACAGGGAAACTTATGATCAATTGGTAGAGCCGGAAAAAAGATTTAACAATACCAATATTGAGGAAATTCTTGACCACGCCAATGTATTTGATTTTGCTAATGGCGATATCTATTTTATGCCTTATGGTGAATATCATGTAGGCAAATCTGATGATTTATCTATAGGTCTTACTTTGTGGTTCAATAACCATACAAAGACTGCACTTTTCAAAAAAATTATGGATAATTTCCTAACGGAAAATGTGAATGAAAGCGTTGATATTTTGCCGATGGATCTATCAGATTACGATGAATTGAACAATTTTAATGATATTGAGGATCTATTCATTGGTGAAAACCTTTCCGAATTAAGTTTTGTCGATCTTTTGAAAGACGCTTATAGAGATTATAAAATTGCTCTATACAGTAATTGTGGCTTTTGGGAATCACCTTTCCCTAAGGCAAAGAAAGTAGACCATTCTCAAGAATTTATTGTACAAATTGTTCAGCCATTTAAGATTCTATATTATCAGGATGAGCTTCTGCACCTGTTTATCAGAGGCAAAAAAATTAATATGAATAATAATGATTCCTTCCTTGATCTTATAGAAGAGCTTAACAAAGGTTCTAAATTGAACAAAACGGAAATATTTGATTTATTAGATGATACCTGGGATCATTCAATCAAAGAATATGTTATAGACCTACTTAATGAACATCATATTATAAATGTAGAATATGTTTAAGTTCATTCCCCAACATGACCAAATGGACTGCGGTCCAGCTTGTCTTGCCATGATTTGTGCTTATTATGGTAAGGATTTTGGGCTGCAGTATCTTCGGGATAAAAGTTTTATTACCCGTGAAGGAGTATCATTGTTGGGAATAAGCGAAGCCGCAGAAAAAATAAACTTAAAACACATGGCAGGTAAATTGAAACCAAAGGATTTCAATAGTGATCTTTTGCCTTGTGTTCTCCATTGGAACCAAAATCATTTTGTGGTTCTTTATAAAATTTCAAAAAGTATTTATTCTAATAAACTCGTTTATAAGATTGCTGATCCAGGGCATGGAATTGTTTCCTTGTCAGAGGATAAATTTAAAAAATCATGGTTGTCTGATGGAGAAAAAGGGGTTGCCCTTTTTTTAGAACCTACGGATGAGTTCTATCAACAAGTTCCCCCCGAAGAGGAAGAAATTTCAGCAAAATATATGTTGAATTTTTTTAAACCGTATAAAAAACAAATATTCCAATTGTTTTTTTTATTGCTTGCCGGAACACTTACTACTTTGGTATTTCCTATTCTTACACAGAAGCTTATTGATGAGGGAGTTGCCCAAAAAAATCTGTCAATTATTACTTATATCCTGCTGGCACAGCTTGCTTTTTTTATGGGGAATATCATTTTTGGGATTTTCCGTAACTGGATCATGTTGATTTTAGGGACTAAAATAAATATTCAGATTATTTCAGACTTTTTAAAAAAGCTTTTAATACTTCCTATTAAGTTTTTTGATACTAAGCTAATGGGAGATTTTAACCAGCGTATCCAGGATCATGAGAGAATTGAGAATTTTCTTACCTCTCAAAGTCTTTTAACCTTGTTCTCTATGATTACATTTTCTGTGTTTTTTGGAGTTCTCTGGTATTATGACTTCCGGATCTTAGCGGTATATGTAATTTTTACCATCATTTCTGTTGTCTGGTCTTTATATTGGCTAAACAAAAGAAAAATATTGGATTATTTCCGTTTTCAGCAGAAAAGCGAGAATCAAGAATCAATCTATGAGATCATCAACGGAGTATCCGAAATAAAACTTAATCAGTTTGAAGACTACAAAAGACAAAAATGGGAGGGAATCCAGCAAAAACTATTTAAAATTAATATTCGTATTTTAAAACTTGATCAACTTCAGCTTTCAGGTTTTGACTTCATTAACCAACTGAAGAATATTGTAGTAACTTTTCTTGCCGCATCATTTGTTGTCAAAGGAAATATGACCTTGGGAGCTTTGCTAAGTGTTTCATATATCATTGGGCAAATGAATTCTCCCATAGGCCAATTGATTTCATTTTTCCGATCTTTACAGGATGCAAAATTAAGTTTAGCCCGTTTGAACGAAGTGCAAAACCACCCTGAAGAAGAGACTGATAGCCATTTGCCATTATTCAGTCCTCAGTATACAGAACAGAATGGAATACAGAAAGGTATTTATTTTAAAAATGTATCGTTTCAGTATGAAGGCCCTCAGTCCCCATTTGTACTAAAAGATATCAATCTTTTTATTCCGGAAGGAAAAATAACGGCTATTGTAGGCGCTAGTGGCAGTGGGAAAACCACTTTGATGAAAATGTTATTAAAGTTTTATGAACCGGTACAAGGCGATATTAGCTTTAATCATCTTAATATAAAAGATATTTCACCCAAAGATTTGCGTAAGAATTGTGGAGTTGTTATGCAGGATGGTTTTATATTTTCAGATTCAATAGAAAGAAACATTGCTACTAATGAGGAGAATATAGATGAGCAAAAACTTGAAAACGCATTACGAATTGCCAATATTAAGAGTTTTATAGAAGAACTTCCTTTAGGAGTAAACACAAAAATAGGATCTGCTGGAAACGGTATTTCAGGAGGTCAAAAACAAAGAATACTTATTGCCAGAGCGGTGTATAAAAACCCACACTTCATTTTATTCGATGAAGCTACCTCTGCATTGGATGCGGAAAATGAAAGTATTATTCATCACAATCTTCTATCCTTTTTTAAAGGAAAAACAGTTGTTATTGTCGCCCATCGTTTAAGTACCGTTAAAAATGCTGATCAGATTATTGTGCTTAAGCATGGGAAGATCGTTGAACAAGGAACCCATCAACAACTCGTTCATAAAAAAGCAGATTACTACAATCTGGTAAAGAACCAGCTTGAATTGGGAGACTAAACCAAGTTGATATTGATCAGAAGAAATATAAGAATATTATATTCGATGCTGATGTGGCCATGGTTACCTTTTCCTGTTTCACACAACAATTTTAAGCTTCTCAGAAACTGTCCCCAAGTATAATTGCATTCTGCAAACATAGGAGAATAAGTCTCCCAGCCTTTATGATGAAAAATCAATAAGGTACCACTATCGTATACCAACTGCTCTATTTGCCCTTCTAATTCGGGATGCATTTTGCGTAAAGTTTCTTTATCTCCGGAGACAAGATGAAATGAAATATCTGTCCCAATCCATTCATGAGCACCTGTGATACAGTGCCATTGGACTTCCTCAAAAGGGGTAAGCTTTACAATTCTCATTTCTTTAAAATAATCAGGGCCAAAAGAAAATCTGGCAATACTGCCAGGCTCTGCATTTGCTTTTGTATGGGGAGTCCACCATGCAGACAACCCAGACTGACTGCTGATGGCACTGTATACTTTTTCCTTTGATGAGCCAATTAGTAAAGAATGATAAATATTAGGCATGTATTAAACGTTATAATGGTTTAGTTTTTAATAGAATACTAAAATTACAAAATAAAAATAAACCATAAAAAGATAAAAGCACTATTATGCATGATTTTAGATTTTGAAATGAGGAAGCCAGAGATAGGAATTGTTTTTTGTACTTTAGTATTTATAAAAACTGTTCTGACGGGATAAGACTTTGCTTTTTCATTCAGATTGTTTACACCATGTAAGTAAAATTAATATATGAAGTATTATTCTATTGTACTCTTTGTCATCTTGATGCAGGCTTGTGATAAGAAAAAAGAAAACAAATCTATTGTGCCATCTAAGACCGAACTAAAAGAAAGTAAAGGTAAAGCAGACTCTATGGTAAACCATACCAATCAGATTTCAGAGACAATAAAAGAAGGTCAGGATGATGTAATGTTGGCTGAAGATATACGATTTAATGGTAAAGTCAAAAGAATTTTTGATCTTAATGATTTTGAAAAGGTTTTCGGAAAGGCAGATAGTACTAAACTGATGGCCGATGAGCAGCCATGTGCCTATATTTTTGAAGATGGAACTATAAATGATCAATATCTGTATAAAAACGGATCCTGTTTTGAAAATAGTGAGAAGAAAGTAGGGGTGAATGAATTCAGATTTCTCAATGGAAATTTTATTCTATATAAAGGAATCAGAATAGATGCTAAAACAACAATGGAGGACATTAAAAAGATATTTCCCAATTCAGTACGAAATATAGATCATTTGGAACGTTTCGGGCAAGGGGAGCTTCCGGTGATCAGATTAAGGGAAGATCAAGATGGAATCTCTGATGGACACATTAATATGTACTTTAAAAACAAAAATATCTATTCAATTTCATGGTGGTTTCCTTGCTAAATGAAGACACAGAATCAATCAGAATTTAAAAAGTAGAATTAAAAAATGAAAAATATAGGGGAATTTTCTGCAGATGGTTATGGCTTGGCAATTATTTCAACAGACCTCTTTACCGAATATCTTAAGGAGAAGAAGTGCAGGGGGAAAAAATTGTTATCTTATTTTGATCAACATAAAGATCTTTTTTTGACTTCCATTAAAGATGGACGATTCCTGCCATTCTATCAGATTAGTGTTTTCGAATATACCATTTTTACTTCAGTAGATGAGAAAAGTATTGAATTTCCACAGGAATATGATGAGGTTTTCCGGTATAATAACTTTTTTCTTGAAGTAGGAGATTTGGAACGAATTTGTTTTGCAAGTTTTAATTACCTGGAATACCGCCTGGAAAATATCAAACAGAATATAACAGATAAGGAAGATCAAATTCCGACAGGAGCAGACGGACATCTTGAATCTTATTTTCCTGCAAAAGGTTTTGATCTGCCCAAAGGAATTTATGAATTTGATCTGATTGGATTGGAGCGGAAGGAAAAATGGGAAAGGGAAAGTGAAAATTATGCTTATGCATTTGTTTTTCGTAGAAATGGAAAAGCCGAAAATCATAATTTTGAGAAGGCAGATAATGATTCTCATTGTTTTGATATTGTGGGTTATAAGAAACAATTGAATACAGAAAATTAATAAGAATACAATCACCAAAATATTGAAATGAAGCTGACAAAATACTTTTCATTATGTTTTCTAATTGGATTACAGTTTGTATGCTATGGACAAACACAATCAGGAAACCAGTCGCTGCAAATAAACGCTGAAGCATTTACCAAAAAAATGATCCATCTGATTACACAGAAAGATTATGCTGCATTAAATAAACTAACGACTCCAAAAGTCTACTGTTATCTGTGTTTTGAAGAGACTCCGGGAAAGAATGCATTCATTAAGAAAGATGTTTTTTACACACAACATGCTGGTGAAATTTTTAACAAAGATCTGATTGAAAGACTGGATCGTAATGAAATAAAGTTCTCCTATGACGGATCTGATCCCGGATTCAAAGACAGAGATTATATCGTATTGTATACTACTTATCGTCCGAATGAATTTGGAGATGGTCATGAAGGGGCTCAATTTGTATTTTGGTTAAAAGAGGAAAAAGGGAACTTTAAACTTTCAGGGATTGAAACAATACCTTAAAGATCAAAAAACATCATGAAAATAAGTTCAATTCTTTTATTTTTTGTCATAATCGTTGGATTCCGAAGCATTAAAGCAAATGATCATCCTGTCAGTACAGGTATTGACAATACCTATTTTAAACATTCCTTTCATGGTACAGATACGTTGCGGGTTTCTCAAAATGATACTGCTGTATTCAGAAAAGAGGAATTTATGATGAAGCATCCTGAAAGTAATCCTAAACCATCAGTACGCTATGAACTAATCAGTCCCAAAGATGGAACATATTATTTTATTTATAATGATAAGAAGCAATTGGCAGAAGAAGGAAAATACACCGCTCAGTACAAATATGAGGGAATTACTTATGATAAGGGAGGTTTCTATAATTCAAAAACTTATTTTTATAAGACGAATGGCCATTTGAAAACAATCCATTATCAGGAAGATGGAAGAAACCTGAAGACTGAATTTTTTGATCAAGATAAGCAGTTAACCCAAATAAGATACTTCAATAAAAGATCATCAGACACCGATAAAGTTGAATTTTATAAAAAAGGGAAATTAAAACAAACCCGTATATATACAGCTTTTAATACCTATTATACGATAAAGGAAAAGTAATCATCTCTTATAGATTGCGTGCCGTATTCAACATCCAATTACAAAAGCCATCACCACCACTCCATAAACAGCTGAGATATAATGCCGGAATAATAAAACATAAAAGAAAAGGAAGATCTATAAGTGCCGTTTTATACTCTTTCTTCCTTAATCTGATGATGAAATCTGTCATAAAGCCTATAAATAAAGAGAATAGAATAAAAGTTAACAAAAGCGCTATTCCTAATCCAACATCCGTAGGATGCTCTTTTTTACGATTGTTCTGAAATGCTATTTCAGCAAAAATATATAGGCATATTAAAGGAATGGCAGTAACCAGCAGACGTTTCAAAAAAGGCTTAAGAATTTTCATAGAAATAGAGTTGCTAAAGTGAATTTATCTTTTTGAAGTTTTAGGTCTTATAAGATAGTAGAGCTGATTTTCTTCGTCAATCAGTAACAAGTAATCGCCGTTTTTCGGCTGGTATACAAAATAAGAAAAAGGATCTCTGACCTGATTGCCGGAAGAATCTATGAAGACATCCTGCTTGTAATGCACTATTTTCTTGGGCATTTTAATAGAAAAATAAGAAGTTCCTGTCCATCCTTTGTGATTGGATCCATTTCCGGTTCCCCAGCTAAGATTTTTGAGGCTCCAGAAAGTACGATCACTCCATTTTTCTTTTTGAACATGTTCTCTTTTGATAATTCCGGAAGGCTTATCTACCTCATAACCGGAATTTCCATAGTTAATAGCCTTTTTGTTGGGAGTGTTTTGGGGATAGCCATGCCAGTCTTTTTCCGCATAAAAGTAGTTCCAGACATTATCTTTAAATACAGTCAATTTATATTTATATTCATTCCCTGTTGTATCAGAATGAATGATATCATCATACATATATTCTCTTTCTGCAGTAATAGCTTTCGTCTCTGCTACTGAAAATATTTTAGCATCGTTTATATTTTTATAGGGATAATGGGTTGTATCCCCATTTTTTATCCAGTTAGTATAAGTATTCTGATCTACATCCAGAATATAATCATTGAAGGTTTGGTAATTATGAATTCCTTTTTCAGTATTGTATTTGTATTGGAGGCTATCTGTTATTTGTCCTTTCAGATTGATTTTATACCATGTATAGATATTATCGGCACCTTCTTTTTTAGAATCATGATCTCTTTTGGTAATGATGACAATAGTACTGTCGTTTTCCTGGATAACAGGCTCATGGATGCCTCGGGAAAGCTTAATGATTTCATAGTCATTATCTTTCAGGCTATCTAATGTAGTATATGATTGGTATTGTTCCGGAAGTTTTTCTGATCTCAGTTTATACCGTTGATAATACATCTCAGCATCAGGTAAGATGATAATGGCAACAATAGCAATGCCCCAGAATATAAAAGATTTCTTTGTGAGATTAAATTTCATCGTAGGTTTTTTAGTTTTTTATGAGGGAAGGCAAAATACGATAAAATACAGAATATTGAAAATAAAATGTGGTCAAGAAGTACATTTAAGTATATTCTTTAGAGCATTTATAGCGATGATAGTCCGTTTTTAAAAATGAAAATAATCATTTCCAGAACTTTCGAATTGATACAATAGAGTTATACCTTATTTCAAAAGTTTAAGTAGTTCTGCATTTTTATGGGCTTTAGCCATTTGTAAGATTGTCTTTACGGAAACGGTGCCATTATATAATATATATCAAAAGTGATTCTGGACTTTTTATCAGCTCCCTGAGACGGAAGATATTTTCTAATTTTAGTATCATCTTTTTCTAAGCAAGCAATAAAGCTTGATGTCCGTCATAATTGAAAAATCGATTGGTGAATCTTTTGTTTTTAGAGGGATTTTTTTGATGAATTCCAAGCCTTTGCTTTTTACAGCCAATAATAAAAGTTTTCAAGGTGTGATAGAAAAGACAAACCTGTAATGAGAACTGGCTCACCACAGGTTTCATCTAATCAATATAATCCAGTTATAGGATTTCCACCTCTTCCGGAACGATAAATAGGATGATACATCCGTTTTCAGATCGTACCGAATGTTTGAAATTGGGTGGAGTATATAAATAATCTCCCTTTTCCAGATGTCCACCAGCAATAAGAGCATCACCTTCCAGAATAAAAAGTTCTTCTCCTGCAGGATGATTATGATAGGGATAGCTTGCCCCAGCTTCAAACTTTAAGAGGATTGTAGTAGATCTGTTTTTCTCGGGATCAAATTTTAATGATTTTACAAAAATGCCTTCATAATGAATTCCTTTTTCAAGTAAAGGCTGCCATTCTTTTTGCTCTGTTTTTACAATGTAGTCATAGATGTTAGTGTTCATGATATTACAATTTTAAATTATTTTATGATTGATGTAAAAGTTGTTCTAAAGACCAGGAATATCTAGGAAAAGTACTCAATAAGAATGCACCGGCACTGAAAACAAAAACAGAATAATCCAAAGGTTCCTTACAACCAAAAGAAATACTCATGGCGACAGCAAAGACAAAAGTAAGAGCAGAACCGAACAAAGCTGCGTTACGGATCTTATATCCTGTAAGAAGTAAAAAACCAAGGGTAAATTCTGCAATGGTAGATAAAACAGCAATAGAGGGAACCCATGAAAGAGGTAAAAATGAATTCACTTCAGCGGTATAATGAACAAAATTTTTCCAACCGGAAGATGAGTTTCCCCAAAGATTGAGTCGACTGGCCACTGCAGATAAAAATCCAGTTGCTAAGGCTATTCTTAATAAAAAAATGGCGATGTCTTGTCTTGTTTTCATCATGATAATTGTTTGATCTTATTGACAGGTACAAAGTTCAGAGAAAGAGCACTTCTAAAGAATAGACAATTCCGGGAAAAGCATATAATATTTGATAGAAATGATTTTTTTTAGATGGATTTTATTTAAAAAAAAGTGATTCTTATTGTGTTTTTTTTATAAAAATGTGGTATATGTTTTTATTTGTGTTGTGATTATGTAATGTTTTTTGATTTTTATGTAATCTAATTGAATTGTTATTAAGTAACTTTATTTCACAAAATATTGAGACATAATTAGAATAACATTAAATCTGAAATTATGGAAAAGCGTCTTACTGAAAAACACCCTTTGTTATCATTATTAAACGATTTAGGTATCGTATTCTATGCAGGAGTAACCGGGGGTGGGGTTATTCATTTTCTGAAATATATTTCGCAATATTCAGAAGATAAGGTAAATGAGCCATCTTTTTTGACCATTGGTGAGTATGTCGCGGGATTTATCCCTTTAGGATACTTTTTAGCAAGCAGGAAAGTGGCTTGTGGAGTGGCAACTACAGGTGCTGCTACCAAACTCCTTGCCTGTGGAATGAGTGATGCCAAGCTGCATAATATTCCTTCAATATATGTTGTCCCTGAAACTGATATAGAGTATACATTTCCGGGGGCATTACAAGATACCTCAGTATTTGGAAGCAATATGGTTCATCAGATAATGGCAGAATTTCCTAATTCAACTTTTGTGCTTAATGAATTTTTTTCTTTTCAAAATCATGCCCAGAAGATTCATGAGTTTCTAAAACAAAGTCGTCCGATCATCTTTATCCTTTCCAAACATACCACACGTCTTCAGTATGAAAATGTTTAAAGTTAAAAGAACCCGAAAATTCCGATCATAATAATAGGGAGCTCTTGCAGGAGGTGAGATCATTTGTGTCAGTATTCAGATCAGCAATTCATCATCGGAGATTAATTATTATGGTGGGGGAAGAACTTTTTCACTGCGCTGATGCAAAAGTTTTGACCACTCTTTTGAGTGAAGGTCTACAAGCTGAAACTATTTGGAGCATGAATGGAGCTAATTCTGTGAGTCGAAAGAATAAATATGGATTTGGTCATATTGGCTTTGGTGGAAATGATCTGGCAATGGATATTTTTCAATCTATTAATGAAAATGATTGTGTTTTACTTTTAGGAATATGTCCTGATGAATATACAACCAATTTTAAACAGCTTACCGCTGCTGAAGTTTTTTATGTAGGTCAGGCAGGTGAGGTCTATGGGTTGGTGGATCATAAAATGACTTATTTTATAAAAGGAAATTTTCATGCAATTCAAGGAGATCTGTCGTTGATATTAAATGAAATGGTGAGTGATATTCAAAAAGGAGGATATACCCATATTTTGGCATCGGAAGCTCCTCAAAACCTTAATAAAGAGAATTTTCAAGCCGCAAGAGAAGGATATGTTGATATGGCAGATTTTTACCTGCAGCTTGATGAATTATGGGCTGAAAACTCAATAGCATTTTTAGATGTTTGCCTAGCTTATAAAGATCATCAATATGTAATTCCGAGACCTAATGATCATATAGATTTTATATCTTTATATAGAGGATCAGCAATGGGAGGAGCATTTGGGCTCGCAGTCGGCGCTAAGATTGGCGCACCAGAAAAGAATGTTTTTTGTTTTACCGGAGATGGATGTTTTCGTTTATTTGCGGGAACTATGGCTGAGGTTTCTGATTTGGGAATCGTCGTTTTTCTTTTGAATAACCAAACATTAGGGATTGTATCTCAGGGATTACGTAAAATTCTTCCTGATGTTATTGAAGAAGGTTATCATTCTGTTGTTAAAGAAGTAGATTATTGTGGAATAGCCCGTTCTTTTGGTTGGAAATCATTTAAACTAAATCCGGATTTGAGCAACTTATCTACGATCTTTGAAGAGATAAAACCAGATATGAAACAGTCTGTTTTCATTGAGTTAGAGGTTGATCCTGAACAACAATTAGGGAAAAATCCAAGATTAGCCAACTTATAATTACATTTTTACTGCTTTCTGGTACTCTTTAGGAGATTTTGAAGTGTGTTTTTTAAAGAAATTTGAAAAATAAAAAGGATCATTGAAACCAAGTTGGTAGGCAATTTCTTTAACACTTAGCTTTCATACAACAACAATCTTTTAGCTTCAGAAATGGTAAGGCTATAGATTACATTCTGGGCCGTTTTATTGGTGTGAAGTTTAGATACTTCATTTAATTTAGCCTCTGTAGTTGTCAATACATTTGCATGATAGGAGACAGGATAGGTATTGGAGAAATTATGACGAACACTTTCTAAAAACTTTAAAAACAATGCATCCGGCTTCCATATTTCATCACCATTGGCAATTTTAGAACGGTTAATTTCTACTAAAAGTAATTCTACCAAAGAATGAGTTGAGGTCAGGTATTGGTAGGGCTTTTCGTGGATTTCCTTTTCAATCATGTTGAGAGTATCTGTGAAAAAATCTGGGTGCTGAATGGTAATCATTTCATTCATTCCAAAATGACAGAACAATCCGTTGTGAAAAATCAATTCAATATCACTATCGCTTTTACAGAAAAAATCGAGGGTAAATTCAAGAGAGGTGAGATCGCCTTCCACAGAAATTAACTGATGAAACTGTCCGGAAGTAATGGTAACGGTTTGACCGCTTTTCAGGAGAAAAGTATTCTCGTCAATCAGAATTTCAGCAGTCCCGGTATTGCACCAGAACAAAGTATACTTTACCACCCGTCGTGGCGCCGGATGTCCTTCCTGATGAGAATATTTTTTTACTTCAATCATTTTTATTCGTGATAATGGTAAGTACCCGATAGGGCTGAATCTTTTCACTAAATTACAAAGACTTCGGGATTTAGTGTCATATTTAATAAACGATTTTTGTTTGAGAAAGAAATTATTATTTTTCAATGACGGTCTCAAAAAAAGCATAATCTTTATTTTTTATATTTTTGCCGCTGAAAACTAATATACTATAAAAACGATATGCAACTTAAATTGCCTTTCCATTTCGATATGGAAACTGCAGATCCTGATGATTCTATGACCCTTGCTATTTTAGCAACCCATCCAAAAGTTAATTTGGTAAGTATTTCTGTACATCCGGGAGGAACAGATCAAATTGGCTTTGTACGCCATGTTTTACGAATTCTTGATAGAGAAGACGTTCGCATTGGAGCTGGAACTCCCAAATCTATAGCTAAACGTGTTTCGGGGTTTTACCGTGACTGGGTAGGGAATTTTGAAGATTCCAATGCAGATGATACTGCCGCGAATATTATGGCAGAAACACTTCAGAAATTTCCTGATTGCACTTTGCTAACCGGGGCAGCACTTACGAATCCACATTCTTTATTGGAAACCGGAGTATTCTTTAATCGCTGGTTTTGCCAGGGAGGTTTTGCAGGAGATAATATTGTTTCAAAGGAACACCGTCTGGAGAAATTTGATGGAAAACTTGTTTGTGCGACTTTTAATCTGAACGGTAACCCGCTTGCGGCTGAAGCTTTGCTTTCAATCCCTATGGCTGAAAGACGAATGATTAGTAAAAACGTTTGTCATGGGGCTGTTTTCACCAAAGAAGATGCTAAACTGCTTATTCCGTTTCGTAATCACAACAAAGGGCTGGATCTGTTTCTGAAGGCTGTAGAACTAAAAGAGAAAGCACTCCATGATACAGTAGCGGCTTTACTGGCAATTGATCCCTCTAAAGCAAATTGGGCAGAAGTTATCCCGTACAGAAAAAAAGGAGAGTGGGGATGCCTGGAAGCAGAAAAGCATCCGGAAAAGAGTATGTCATTAATCACGACTTATATCCCAGATTTAACAGATCTTTGGATGGTGATAAAACCCTAAGTATTATCATAAAAGGCGAAGAACGCTAAAAAAAGCCTTCTCCGCCTTTAAAATTATTTTCCAAAATATATCTGATCTTGCTTCTGCTGTTCATTATAAATGATCTGGAAGCTTACAGGCATATATTGATAAAGGAGTTTCCAATGAGCGATCTTAGCATGTTTTTTAAAACTTTCAAAAGATCTTACAAAGATATTTTCGATCATTGTTCTTACATAGGAATTTCCGTTTCTGTAAAGTCCGTCCATCAGTTTGATGTGATGGGCAATAATGTTGATCTTTGATTCCTGCAACAGACCTTTCAGATAATTAACTGTCATTTGCATAATTCCTGCAAAGTTATCCTGTACAGACAACTGTATGATTTCATTGCGAAGTCGCGGATAGAAAAATTTTAAGTATTCAACAGCTATTTTTTGATTAATAGTTTGCATTTGTACTTTCATCATAATTAAGAATTTTTCAAACACTTTTTATTGCAGCGAAATGTATACCAAAATTTAAAGACATGCTGCAAAAATAAAAACCCCTACAATCACAGCGATGTGAGTGAGTAATATCTCCGAATTGTGTCTGTTAGTCGTGTTTTTCCAGGTTTTCCAATCGGAAATCCTTCTGATTTTGTTTTTCATAATCTATTGATTGTGAGTTATTTTTAATTTTGTTTAATTTAAACACTTTGTAATGAAACAGTCTAAAAATGTAATAAAAGCTTTATATACCATGACTGTAAATTTGTCTTGAATAGCTGTTTTTCAGGTCTGAAGAAATATGACTGAAGATCATTTGGCGGTATTCTTTGCTGCAAAACGCTGTAAAATTGTCCAAAGAGTAGATAAAAGTGTTCTCAATAGCATTTTTTAACAACGTATCTCCATTAAGGTACATTTTGTCAATCTTTTGTAAACTTTTGAACAACAGATTACTGTCATTCTGGCGGATCATATTTTTGATACGTTCTGTGAAAGTCCTGATCACACTGTATGAGTTAGGACTTTTCGTTTTATTCAATTCTCTTTCAAAGTCAGGAAACAGTTCATTGATTTCCTGTACAGCTTGTAAATAGTTCATAGTATACATTGTTAAATATGGTTTTGTTCCAGCAATTTGATGAAGCCTCCAAACATGAAAATGATTAAAAACGCGATAAATAACAGGTGATAAGGCTTTAACCATTTAGGCGTTTGTGGGCCTCTGCTTTTTAATCTTCTTAATTTGTCTATTCTGTTCAATGTTTTCAAGTCCATTTTTGTATGTTTTGAAAATCATGATGCCAATGGTGTACCTTTGAATATGAAATTGATTTAAGATATTGATAATTAATGCTTTGTTGATTTTTAATTGAAGATTTGAATTAAAAAAGCATTTCAAAATGATAAGGATTTTATCAAATTGGAAGAAACAGGAATTGTTTTACCCTCTAAAGGTTATGAATAAACTTGTTTTTGATGAACCACAAAAGTCACAAAAGAGTTTAAACACTTAAGTTATCTTTAAGTGACAAGCTTGACGCATAAGAAGTACACATAAGCTTTAAAATCTTAGATTTTCGTCTTATATGTGCTTTTCAATAGTGTTATTTTAAACTTTTCAAGTGAACTAAAGTGTTTTTTAGAATAAAACTTTTGTGACTTTTGTGGTTTAAATATGGGTCTCAAAAGAATTATGACACTTAAGTTATTTTAAGATAGAAGCTTTTATGAGAACTATTTTCAACTTCTCAAGTGAACTAAAGTGTTTTTTAGGATAAAACTTTTGTGACTTTTGTGGTTTAAATATGGGTCACAAAAGAATTTAAACACTTAAGTTATTTTTAAGTGACAAGCTTGACGCATAAGAAGTATACATAAGCTTTGAAAATCTAAGATTTTCATCTTAAGTGGACTTTTCAGGAGAACTATTTTCAACTTCTTAAGTGAACTAAAGTGTTTTTAGAATAAAACTTTTGTGGTTAAAATATTGGTTTCAAAAGAATCATAACACTTAAGTTATTTTAAAATAGAAGTTTTATGTGTACTTTTCAATAGTGTTATTTTAAATTTTCAAGTGAACTAAAGTGTTTTTGAAATAAAATTTTTGTGACTTTTGACTTTGTCGAATCTTCGATTTGTGGTTTAAAAATTCAGTACAATCAAACCTGTTTTTCAGTTTCATGTGAAGAATAGAATGAATATCTTTGCAATCCAAATATTCAGAAGATGTTTTCAAAAATTATAGTACACAGAGTCGGAAATAAGATCAACGGAGATTCTCTAACGCTTTCCCAAGAGGAATTGAAGTTGGAGGAAGGAATGGCAGAGATGCTTGAAGATTACTTTTTAGGATCATTCAAGTCAGAAGAAACTTTTCATTTTTACAGTGACACTTACCTGGTGAATAACCCGGTTTACAGTGCGGTATCTGAAATTTTTGAAGATAAATCCAAATTTATCTGGGAGTCTGAGAATATTGCAAAACACCTTTTCGAAGCGGCTGAAAATCCTAGAGTTCAGAGTGGAGAATTGTTTATCGTTCTTTTTGAAGACGAAAGTGATCGCCCGGACAGAGTAGATAAGATCGGGATCTTTAAAACGGAAAAAAGAGAATCATTCCTGAAAATTAATCCATCAGAAGAAACATTTGATATTGAAAAAGATCAGGGAATTGGTTTGTCTAAAATTGATAAAGCAGCTTTGATCTACAACAATAATAAAGATACAGGATATGTACTTTCTGTGGTTGATAACAACAAAAACGGAGATATGTATTACTGGTTCGAGGATTTCTTAAAAGTAAAACAGCGTGATGATGAGTATTTCCACACTCAGGAAGCACTGATGGTTTACAAAGATTATATCACGAAGCAACTTCCACAGGAATTTGAGGTTTCAAAAGCTGACCAGGCTGATTTCCTGAATAAATCGATCAATTTCTTTAAAGAAAAAGAAGAATTCAAATTAGATGAATTTGCTAATGAGGTATTGGGCGATGAGCACGTGATTGAAAGTTTTGTAAATTTTAAAACCGATTACGAACAAGACATGCAGGTAAATATTGCTGAAGAGTTCCCTATCAGTGAAGCTGCAGTAAAGAAAACCCAGAGACACTTTAAAAGTATTATCAAACTAGATAAAAATTTCCACATCTACATTCATGGTGACAGACAGAAACTGGAAATGGGAGAAGATGATAAAGGGAAATACTACAGATTGTATTTCGAGAAAGAAGTATAGCATAGAAAAGTTTTCGGGGTAGCATTCCTGATTGTAATAAGTTGGAAGTTGGAAGCTGGAAGTTATGAAGGCTATAAGAACAGCTATTCGTTTGTTTTTATCCTTTTTAAGGTGAAATTAATGATGTCATTGACTATTAGTAAATTATAACTGAAAGTAAGTTCCAGCTTCCAACCTTTGTGTTTAACTTACTTAAACCGACTTAGGTTAAAAATAATATCATAACTTTATCACTATCACAAAATATTAGTTATGAAATTTATGCTCATTTTCTGGACGGTTTACATGTTGGTTTTCTGCATACCGTTTCCTATTTTCTTGTATATGATGATCGAGGAAGTAAGTACAGAACCGAGAAATTCATTAGCCGTGAGCTATGGATATCTCGGTTTTTCTGTTGTTGTCTGGTTGTGTGTTATGTATTTTCTAATCAATAATCTTCTTATAAAAACTTTTAAAGAAAAAAATCGCATCAGTCATATCTCACAAAATGGAATTCCGAGAGATGCTGAAATTATAGATTATAAATTGGTGAAATACAATCCAAAGACCAATATCAATATGATTCATATTGTTCTTTCCTTTCAGAATCTCAGAAATGCACCTATCCGACAAGAAATGATGTTTTATGATACTAAACCACAGGAAAAAAGATTTGAGAAAGGTAAAATAATTAAAGTCCTTTTAAATCCTGTACCATCCAAAGAACCTTATTTTATTTTAAGTGGTATGCAGACTAAATTTAAAATCAATAATCTGACGGTAAGGCTTGTATTTATTGCATTTATGATGGTTTATATAATAGGTCTTTACAGCTATTTTTATAGGCGGGAATCTTTTAATTTCGGGTGGAGGTTTCTGACTTTTGTACATCCTATTATTCTTAGTGGTGTAATATTTTTAGTTACAATATTAATAGTCAATTATATCGTTGGAAAATTTGTGAGAAATAAAAAAGATGAAAAAATTCTTTTTGCTGGAAGGAATACTGAGGGGCAACTTATGAGTGTGAGTGAGACCGGATTAATGGTCAACGACCAGCCACAGCTTATATTTCAGGTCGGTTTTAAAGACTATAAAGGGAATGACCATATTGCTGTTTATAAAAAGGTTGTTAGTCTTTTAAACCTTTCCTCTGTACCAAAATCAGGAACTATAGAGATTATATATGATGAGAATGATCCGAAGAAGATTATGATTCCGAAGATATTTTAAAAGGCAGGAAGTTAATCTCAGTCTATTAATTTATCATTATGACTCTGTCATTCTGAATGAAACAAAGTGAAATGAAGAATCTCTGTATTATAATTTGATATAGAGATTCTTCCTTCGTCAGAATGACAGCGGTGTTAAACTATACCCATCAGAAATATTTATTCTAAACTTACGTTATTATGTTTATTCTCTAAGTTACCCCCTATGAAAACAACCATCATCGATTTATCGAAACCTATTCAATACAATGCAGGAGATCCATGGTTTATGAGGGTGAAAATCAAACATAAACCTCATAAAAAGTCCCATTGGTTGATTCGTCTCGCATTGGATCTTCCGTTCAGGCTTTTTCCTAAAAACTGGACAGGTTGGGCAGATGATACGATTAAAAATATGGGACTTCATGCGACAACCCATATTGATGCACCATGGCATTATGGGCCTGTTGTGGAAGGAAAACCTGCTAAAACAATCGATCAGATTCCCTTAGAATGGTGTTATGGAGATGGTATTGTCATAGATTGCAGTCATAAAGAGGACTTTGTAGCCATCACAATAGATGATCTTAAAAAAGATCTCGATAAAAACGGAATCATTATTCAGGAAGGGAATATTGTTTTAATAAGAACCGATAGGGACAAGCTTATGGGAACTTCCGATTTTGTAGAAAAAGGAACAGGAATGAGCAAAGAAGCTACAGAATGGCTGATTAATCAGGGGGTAAAAGTGATGGGAATTGATCAATGGGGATGGGATTTACCACTAAAATTTATGGCTAAGAAAGCCAAAGAGCTCAGTGATCCGGAATACTTCTGGGAAGGGCACCGTGTGGGAATTGAAAAAGAATATTTGCATATAGAGCAGCTTACCAATCTTCAGGCATTACCGCCTTCAGGATTCAAAGTATGTGTATTTCCTTTAAAGATCGTTGGTGGTTCTGCCGCTCCGGCAAGAGTAGTGGCCATGATGGATTAATAAAAATCGATCAAGTGCAAAATTTGATTATTGGTATAAATCTATACTTTTTATTGAACCAACAGATTATTTTTTAATCGCAAAGAAAGGTGATTCAAATGTTTTATTTTAGGAAACTAAGAAGTGCGACTTTATCGCTGAAGAAGCTTAGTGGATATAAAAACTTTGCGTTAAATTAAATACCAACAATATGATCCCAGTTTTTGAGACTCATCCATAAAAATTTATTTTAAAAATAGAAAGAGTAAACCTGCATTTGCAGATTCACTCTTTCACATAATATTATTTTTAGCGTTCTTCGTTTATTTACCCTTTTTTATTGAAAAATAGGGCTCTGTTGTACTCAAAATTCATTCTGGCAATATTCAGGACAGAGATGCCTTGCGGACATTCTACTTCACAGGCTTCCGTATTAGAACAATGTCCGAACAATTCGGTATCCATTTGGTAAACCATATCCAAAACACGTTTGCTTCTTTCTTCTTTACCTTGAGGAAGTAATGCCATGTGAGCTATTTTTGCAGAAGTAAATAAAGCTGCACTTCCATTTTTACAGGTGGCTACACAAGCGCCACATCCGATGCAGGCAGCAGAATCAAAAGCTTCCTCCGCAGTCTGATGGGTAACCGGAATAGCTGTAGCATCCGGAGCTTGGCCTGTATTTACTGATACAAAACCTCCGGAAGAAATAATTCTGTCAAAAGCAGAACGGTCTACTTTTAAATCTTTCTTCACAGGAAAAGCATCTGCTCTGAAGGGTTCTATCAAAATAGTCTCACCATCTTTAAAAGAACGCAGGTGAAGCTGGCAGGTTGTTGTATTTTTTAAAGGGCCATGGGCGATACCGTTAATCATCATTCCGCACTGTCCACAAATTCCTTCGCGACAGTCGTGATCGAATTCTACAGGTTCATCTCCTTCTGTAATCAGTTTTTCGTTTAATGTATCTAACATTTCAAGGAAAGACATGTGAGAATTTAATCCTTTAAGGTCATAGCTGACCAGTTTTCCCTCACTTTTTTTGTCTTTCTGTCTCCATATCTTAAGGTGTAAATCCATAATTTTTGTTTTTTATTTGTAACTTCTTACCGTTGGCTGTATTTCTTCGAAGGTTAATGGTTCCTTAACCAGTTCTGGTTCGCCATTTTCACCTGTCCATGCCCATGCTGAGATAAACTGGTATTCTGCGTCATTTCTCATGGCTTCACCATCCGGAGTTTGGTATTCTTCACGGAAGTGAGCACCACAGGACTCATTACGGGTTAAAGCATCATAACACATCAGTTCTCCAATTTCAAAATAATCAGCAACACGGCCAGCCTTTTCCAGCTCAGCATTCATCTTGTCCCCTTGTCCGGAAACCCTTACGTCTTTGTAGAACTCCTGTTTTAGCTTTCTGATTTCCTGAATAGCGTATTTCAATCCTTCTTCATTTCTTGCAAGTCCGCAATAGTCATATAGTAATTTTCCTAATGTTTTATGGAAGTAATCAACGGTTTTGGTTCCTTTGATATTCATTAAATCCTGAATTTGATTTTTAACGGCCTTTTCGGCCTTTTCAAACTCTGGAGTGTCCGGAGAAATTTTTCCGGTGTGAATTTCATCCGCCAGATAATTGGCAATGGTATAAGGAGCAATAAAATAGCCGTCTACAGAAGCCTGTAGAAGAGAATTGGCTCCTAATCTGTTGGCTCCATGGTCTGCAAAATTAGCTTCTCCCAATGCAAATAGTCCCGGAATAGTAGTCATTAATTCATAATCTACCCAAAGACCACCCATTGAAAGTGGGCAGAAGGCGATATCATCATCGGTTCTTTATAAGCATCATATCCTGTAATTTTAAGATACATGTCAAATAGATTTCCGTATTTCTCTTTGATTTTATCTTTTCCCTGTTCTTTAATGGCTTTTGAAAAATCAAGATATACTGCATTTTTTAAAGGCCCGATTCCAAAGCCTGCATCAATTCTTTCTTTGGCAGCCCGAGAAGAAATATCTCTTGGGGCTAAGTTCCCGAATGCCGGATATCTTCTTTCCAGATAATAATCTCTTTCATTTTCAGGAATGTCATTCGGGGGTCTGTTTTCATCCTGTTTTGCAGGAACCCAGATTCTACCGTCGTTACGCAATGATTCAGACATCAGCGTTAATTTAGACTGATAATCTCCGGATTGCGGAAGGGAAGTAGGGTGTACCTGGATCCAGCTTGGGGAAGCCATTAAAGCTCCTTTTTTATGTGCTCTCCAGATAGCTGAACCATTACATCCCATAGCCAACGTAGACAGGTAATAGATCTTTCCATACCCTCCGGTTGCCAGTATTACAGCATGAGCTGCATGTCTTTCAATCTCACCGGTATCTAAATTCCTTACGATAATTCCCCTTGCTTTGCCATCAATCGTGACAAGATCAAGCATTTCATGTCTCGAAAATAATTGTACAGAACCTTTTCCTACTTGTCTCATCAAAGCCTGATATGCTCCTAAAAGTAATTGTTGTCCGGTTTGGCCTCTGGCATAGAAAGTTCGGCTCACCTGAACCCCTCCGAAAGAACGGTTATTAAGATAACCGCCATACTCCCGTCCAAAAGGAACTCCCTGTGCTACGGCCTGATCGATGAGGTTTAAAGAACATTCTGCCATTCGGTACACATTGGCTTCACGGGCTCTAAAGTCTCCACCTTTCAAGGTATCAACGAACATTCTGTATACACTGTCACCATCGTTTATAATTTTTAGCAGCATTTACTCCACCTTGTGCAGCGACAGAATGTGCTCTTCTCGGGCTGTCCTGAAAGCAGAATGCTTTTACATTATATCCCATTTCTCCTAAAGAAGCAGCGATAGAACTTCCGGCAAGACCTGTCCCTACAACAATCACATCAAGCTTTTTACGGTTGGCCGGGTTAACAAGCTTGGCTTTCTTTTTATAATAAGCCCATTTCTGTTCCAATGGACCTTGAGGTATTTTTGAATCTAAAATCATGATAAGGTCTTTTTAATGATAGGTAAAGAATACATAAACAGGCATAAGGGCGAAACCTAAACTGATAATGATAGAGTAGGCTGTTCCAATAATTTTAACCCATTTCACGAACTTAGGATGGTATAATCCAAGAGTTCTTACGGAACTATATAATCCATGGATCAAGTGGTAACATAAAGCAATCATAGAGAGTACATAAATAACCACATACCACCACTCTTTAAACACTGTGACTACCAAGATGTATAAGTCTTTATTTCCATTCTCATCCAAAGGCGGATTTCCGAATTTGTAGATATACCAGAAGTTTTGAAATGGATTACCAGGAAGATCAGGATCAATGTTCCAAGAATGCCCATGTTTCTGGAAGCCCATTTGCTGGCTCTTCCGCGTCTGTCATTTTGATAGCTGTCACCGGATTTTTTGTTTTTCAGAGTGATCATCAATCCATCTACAGCATGCAGAATGATACTGGCATACAAAACATAAGAAACTATTTTGATAATGATATTTCCTGATAAAAAATGCGAATAGGCATTGAATTGCAGATGCGCCTGTTCCTGAGGGAGAAAAAGCTGAAGATTTCCGAGGAAATGAATCAACAGGAAGAATCCCAAAAAGAGTCCTGTAAGGCACATCAGCATTTTTCTTGACAATGTTGATAACATATATTTGATTTAATAATTAATAATATCCTAAAACTTTCATCCATAGACCTCCTACAACCATATAGATAATTAAGAGTACCACTCCTATTTCAAGGCCTCGAAGCCACCAGACTTTAAGATCAACATATCCACTACCAAAGAATACCGGAGCTGGACCATGTCCGTAATGAGTAAGCACTCCATAAATTGAGCCCATGAATCCTAGCATCATTGCCAACAACATAGGTGGAATTCCTAAAGAGACACCTACACCCAACAAGGCGGCATACATCGCTGCTACGTGAGCTGTAGCACTTGCGAAAATATAGTGACTGAAAAAATAAACGACGATAATAACCGGGAAGGCTACCTGCCAGCTCAGTCCTCCAATTTGTATCTTGATAAGATTACTGAACCAGCCAATGAAGCCTAATTCATTTAAAGAACTTGCCATCATTACTAAAACAGCAAACCATACAATGGTATCCCAAGCTCCTTTCTCACCTTTTACATCTTCCCAGGTTAATACTGAGGTTAATAGCAATAACGTTAATCCGATAAATGCTGTAGTAGTAGCATCAATGGAAAGGGCTCCTCCAAAGATCCAAAGGAATAAAAGAATAAAGAAAGCTAATAGCATTAGCCATTCGTTTCTTGAAATAGGGCCCATTTCTTTTAATTTCTGAGCCGCCATTTTCGGTGCATCCCCTGTTTTTTTCAATTCTGGCGGATACAATTTATACAATACCAAAGGGACAACGAAGAACGCCACTAAACCAGGTACGAAACCCGCTGCTGCCCAAGACATCCAGGTAATATCAATGCCAAGGTTGGCTGCAAACTTCTGACACATCGGGTTACTTGCAGTTCCGGTTAAGAACATAGAAGATGCAATGAGGTTCATATAATAGCTATTCAATGTTAAAAATGAGCCCAGTTTTCTATGGGTTTCCGGTTTTTCAGGAACCGAATCAAAGCTTATTGCCATAGATTTCATGATAGGATAGATAATACCTCCTCCTCTGGCTGTATTACTGGGAATAGCAGGAGCCAGACAAACGTCTGCAAGCCCTAATCCATACGCCAGACCTAATGAGCTTTTACCAAAAACCCTGATGAACAAAAAGGCAATACGGTTTCCAAGTCCTGTTTTAATAAACCCTCTGGCAATAAAGAATGAAATCCCGATCAGCCAGATCACTTTATCTCCAAATCCGGAAAGTGCTTTGGTAATAGATTTTCCGGCGTCTCCTGGAGCTACTACTTGCGTAAGCGCTGTAAATCCAATGGCCATCATACACATGGTTCCCATAGGAGCTGCTTTTAAAATAATTCCTAAAATGGTTGCTGCAAAGATGGCAAACAGATGCCATGCATTCTGGGCAACCCCATCAGGGGCAGGAATGAACCAGATGATTAACGCAACGACAAATGTGATCGCAACGTTTTTAATATTAATTTCTTTCATGATACTTACTATTTAATCCGTTAAAATCTACTTTGTACTTGCACTATGAATAGATTGTTGTTGTATTGATTGGTATTTTCTACCTGATATTTGTAGCGGTCAAACTGTACTCCTAGCTGAATTCTTGCTCCATAGTTTTTAAGGAACTCAAGGCCTACCATAGGCGTAATAGTCTGTCTTGGATTAGAAGCCATTCTGAAGTTCGTGTCCAGATATTCATAACGGCAAGACAATTCAAAAGCGCTTAAGTTTTTGTGATTGATCTCATATCTCAGATTCGGAAGAAAATAAACCCCACGAACCAGATACTGATCTGGATTTTCTGATCGTAACTCGGGAGCAATGGAGTTGTAAAGAATATGATTGGTAGCTTGTTTAGCTTCCAATTGCATATCAAGACTCCATTTCGGGTCAAATTTGATCAGAGAGCTGAGATCAAGTCCCAAAGCATATACTTTTTTACTGAAACTTCTCCTATCCCTCCATTCAGACCAACATTGAAGTTGTATTTTTTAGACAATCCGAAAACCAAACGGGTAGAATACTGTTTTCCGTTGTCATTATCATTGATTTGATTTTTCCCGTTTCCATTCACCACAGAAACTGCATACTGGAAAGGTATTTCTCCAAGCTGAAGCTGTCCGGTTGCAGACATCCCGATCTGGAAACTTGTCCAGCCCAGTTTTCCGAATTCCGAATACTGATTAGACCAATCCAGGGATTTGATAATGTCGATAGGATAGGTTTCTTCAATACCGAACCAGGGTCTGAACTGTCCTACGGTCAATGCCAACTTGGGACTGAAAGTATATTTCAGGTAAGCATTTTCAAGAACTCTGCCTTTAGGATCATTTTTAAAATCTGCAAGGTTAGCCAAAGCAACGACTTCCGTACGTTTACTGATCTGCGCCCTAACCTGAATTCTCATGTATTTCAACATAAAGTTATTGTCAGTTCCGGATCCGTCAGTATGATGAAGGCCATTTACATCAACATCCTTGCTCATTCCTACCAGATAGCGTGCCTGAAAAAGCCCTTTGATCTGAAGCTGCGGATATTTCACATTATCTTCTTCTTGTTGTGGTTGTGGTGTGGTCTGTAGAGAATCCTGGATCTGTGCATTTGCTGAAAACCAGCCTATGAGTATGCATAGGATCAGGCTTCTCTTTTTTAATGAAAAAAAGGCCATATCTATTTGTTTAATTTTTGCTTTTTTTGAAATTTTATTAAGCATAAAAGTTCCTGTCTCTATCTTTGAAAAATTGAGGTAATGCACTGTGCGTGCCCATATAATGATAAAAACTTTTTTTGCTTAAACCTTCCGTTAAATCTCCGATTTATACATTTCCAGAGGAAGGAAATGATCTTATATCTCATCCTGAATATCATCATTCAAGATGTACAAATCCTAAGTGTTTTCAAAGTATTCTTTCACCAGGAAACATTTGAGATTAAATCTTTATTCTAAGCCTAAGAATTTGAAAGATGGAGTTTCTTTGAAGCTATTGTTCGATTTACCGTTATAAGTCTGATAATTACTTAGATCTAATTTCATTACTTTTCCTTTTGCACTCAGGTCAAAATCTTTAAGATCTACCCAGAAAGTGTTTGGAGTGAAAACAGTTTCAAAATAATACACCAGATTTTTCTGATCCGAAACAGTACGCCATCTTGTAGAAGCAATATTAGGCTCTGTGGCTGAAGAAATTCCGTAAGGTACGGAGCAATTTCTGATAACGCTGAAATACTGGCTACAGCAGAACGAGTATCTGCAGTTTGAGGAATGGCATTCACATAGTAAGATGCTCTTACAAATCGGTCTGCTGCACGGTTTGTTCCCGGAAGCATTACAGTACCCGGAATTCCTTTCCAGTAATTATTAAGGGCAAGCTGCTCGTCAAAAACAGGCGAATTGGTCATTACGGTATAAGACGGATCATGATGAATTACTAATTTTCCGTTGATATATTCAAATACAGCATTGTCTCCCGTTGCATCTGAAAGTGAAAGGTGGATGGTTGTAAACCTTTCTGTTCCCGGAATATAATCACTGACAACAGTGAACGGTTCTTTTTTTGAAAATTCAACCGCTTCTTTCACTGTAGAGAAGTTGTCAAGATAATACTGAGCCCATAAAGATATGGCAAGTCCCTTTTTTCCTCCCTTAGGATCGAATTTTGGATATTGAGATTCGCCTAACCATAGCATATTGGCTACGAGTCCTTTTTCGTTCATTCCGTCTGCAGAAGCAATGTCCCAGCTGGAGCTGATAACACTACCGTATTTGGAAGTCCATTTTACAGATTTTGGGCCGGTTTGGCCATTGCGGTCTATTCCTTTTGGGAAAACCCAGAGGTTAGCCGGGATCTCATCACGCCAGTCCATAGAACGGGCTGTAAGAATGGTATTTTGTGGACCTTTATAGACCACTCGGGTACATGCTTCTGATGGATTCCATAATCCCACTGAAAGGACAAGAGAAAATAAAATTAATGGGAACTTTTTCATAATAGTATTATTTGATATTAAATTTTATATTGAATTTGTTGTGAATAATTCAATTGATTCTGATCATATTCATTATTTGGTGATATAAATTTAGCAAAATTTAGTTAAATAACATAATTATTTTAACTGATAAACTGTATTTCATGTTATGAATCATAGTTTAAGGTGTAAAAACGCCGTTATTGGAAAATTTTTCGTATATTTTAGAGACATCGCAGTAAAAATAGGCGAAAATCAATAAATTTTTAATGGAGATTAATATTGCTTTTCTGCGGTGTGATACCACATGATTCGGATGAAAATTAAATACCACATCACCAAAACCAGTTAAAAAAAAGCCCTATATTTGATAGATAGACTGAAAAGAGATATGAATTTTGTAGAATGTCACGAAGAACCTATCCATATTCCAGGCTCTATACAAAGTTTTGGTTATTTGATTGGCATTGATGCGGCATCTCATTCCATTACTTTTTTAAGCCAGAATATATCGGATATTTTTAAAATCGGAAACCTGGATGAGGTATTCGGTAAAATACTTACGGACTTTCCGGAAAGTTTTCAGAATATTACGGAGTCAGATATTTATACTTCCCTGGATCGGTTTACAAGAAGGGAAAATGAAACGTATTTCGACAAAATTTTTATTAATGAAAAAGAATATCATTTTTCTGTTTTCAGGAGTGGTGGAAACATCTTCCTTGAATTCGAAGAAGTCCTGATTAATCCTGATAAAAGGATCTCCAACAAATATGATAATTTTTATGTCATAGACAATGAGCCGGAGCTTTGGAATCACTTGTTGGAAACACTTTCCAAAGTAGTAAATTATGACCGGATGATGGTCTATAAGTTTATGATGGATGGTTCGGGAAAGGTAATCGCTGAAAAGAAAAATGAAGAGATGGAAAGTTTCCTAGGGCTTCACTACCCGGAGTCGGATATTCCGAAACAGGCAAGGGATCTTTATCTTAAAAAAAGAAAAAGAATCTTCAGTAATGTATATGCTGATACGGTTCCAATCTTAAGTAAAACGAGCAAAAATATTGATCTTAGTTTTTCCGCATCACGGGCAATGTCTCCTGTTCATGGACAATATCTTAAAAATTCAGGAGTTTCTTCCAGTTTTAGTATATCGATTATCATTGATAATCATCTTTGGGGTTTGGTAACCTGCCAGAATGTAGATCCTAAACACATAGATCTTGAAGACAGAGTTCAGGCCGGAATATTTACGGCACTGGCTGCCAATGCTTATTCTTCTTTTAAATCAAAAAAAGAACTGAATTACCGTCTGGAGCTGAATGAGAGAATCTCACAACTGAAAACGGAGTTCTTAAGGCATAATAATCTATTTGATTCTCTGGTTGAGAGTAAAGCAGAAATCAAGAATTTGCCAGAAGCGGATGGTCTTGCTATTGTTTCTGATGAAAACATAATTACGGAAGGAGCTGTTCCGACAGCGGAATGCATCAGCCAAATTGTACATTGGGCATTGGAAAATACCAGTGATAGAATTTATGTTAACCGAAGTTTTCTGAAAAATCATGGTGAGGAACTGGAACTATCTGAACATGCCGCCGGAATCGCTATTTATTTTATTGAAAGAGATAAAAATGAAATGCTGATCTGGTTCCGAAAAGAATTTGACGAACACATTAACTGGGCTGGGAATCCGGAAAAGAAAATAGGAGTGTTTTCTCAAAATGGAGAAGACAGACAGATGATTTCCCCCAGAACTTCATTCCGGATTTTTACGGAAAATATTAAAGGGTATTCCAGAAGATGGAATTCTAGAAATATAAATGCTGTACAAGCGGTTAGAGATCTTATTTTAGAGACCTCTCATAAGAATTATAATGCCATCAAAAGGCTTAATGATGAGCTTAAAAAAGTGAATGAAGAACTCGATAGTTTTTCTTACACTATTTCTCACGATCTGGGAACTCCTTTAACGGTTATGAAATTGAATGCTCAAATGCTTTTGGGCAATCTTACTGATGATTCTGAAAAGAGTAAAACGAAAATTAATACCATTATTGAGGAGATTGACAGTATGGCTGAAATGATGCATGATGTTTTACAGCTCAGCCGGGCAAAACATAGCGAGATACAGCTTGAAAGCCTGAAAACAAGCAATACAATTCAAAAGATTTCTGATAATGCAAAGATCACGTACGGAAGTTCAAAAAGTGAAGTCATTATTAAAGAATGTCCGGATGTTATGGCAGATAAGACTATGTTGCATCAGGTATTTCTGAATATCATCAATAATGCGGTAAAATATTCTTCTCATAAAGATGAGCCTAAGGTGGAAATTGAAGGGACGGAAGACGGCCAAACTATTGTTTACAGAATTTCAGATAATGGAATCGGTATTCCTGAAGAGGAAAAACATAAGATGTTTAAGATCTTTAACAGAATGGACAATGCAAAAACGTTCAAAGGAAATGGAGTAGGGTTGTCTATTGTATACCGTATTATGAAAAGAATAGGTGGAAATGTAGATTATGAGAGTAATAAAGAGGGTACATCATTCATTTTAACGTTCAAAAAACCTTACATTTGAGAAACTTTTAAAACGTTATTATGGTATCAGAATATCTTAAACAAAATACAGCAGACTATCACGATGCAGCCGAGAAACTTTTTAATTCTGAAAAGATTTTTAATAAAACCTTCACTTTAGAAGATTATAAAAAGATCATCCATACCAATTATCTGATGCTTCTTCACAGTGAAGATAAAATATTCAACAGCCTTTCCGACAAGTATGCTGATACACTTCAGCTTGCAGATAGAAAGAAACTTCCTCTTATTGAAAAGGATCTTGCAAGCCTTTCTCTTGAAAATCAGCCAGCCTCTCACTCCCTGGAATTTGAAAATGAACATGAAGCTTTAGGCGCAATGTACGTGATAGAAGGTTCTACATTGGGTGGAAACGTGATCGCTAAACAGCTTTCTAAAACCGAAGGTTTTGATGCGGTGACTTTTAACTTCTTTGGATGTTATCAGGAGAATACGGGATCAATGTGGAAGAACTTTAAGGAGGTTCTGGATACTGAAGTGACAGAGGAAAAGTATGATGAAGTGCTTTCTGGAGCTAAAAAACTATATACATTTTTACTGAACGTCAACTAATTCCTTTTAATTCTAATAAAATTTCGGAAAAATTGCACATTTTTTCAGGATTTATTAAATTTGGGAAGTTTCAAAGTTAAATAGTAACTCAACAAATAAATAATTAAAAAGTAACAATATGAAAGTAACTGTAGTAGGTGCAGGCGCTGTAGGAGCAAGCTGTGCAGAATACATCGCAATGAAGAACTTCTGTTCAGAAGTAGTTTTGGTAGATATTAAAGAAGGTTTTGCTGAAGGTAAGGCAATGGATTTGATGCAAACTGCGTCGCTTAACGGATTCGATACAAAAATTACCGGAACAACAGGAGATTACAGTAAAACTGCAGGTTCTCATGTAGCAGTAATCACTTCAGGGATTCCAAGAAAACCTGGAATGACAAGAGAAGAGTTGATCGGTATCAACGCTGGTATCGTGAAAGAAGTTACTGAAAACTTAGTAAAACACTCTCCTGAAGTAATCATTATTGTGGTTTCTAACCCAATGGATACAATGGCTTATTTAGTACACAAAACTTCAGGTCTTCCTAAGCACAAAATCATCGGAATGGGTGGTGCATTAGACTCTGCAAGATTCAAATACAGATTGGCTGAAGCATTAGAAGCTCCAATTTCTGATGTAGACGGTATGGTAATCGCTGCTCACAGTGATACAGGTATGCTTCCATTATTGAGCAAAGCAACAAGAAATGGGGTTCCTGTAACTGAATTCTTAAGCGAAGATCAACAAAAATATGTCATCGAAGAAACTAAAGTTGGTGGAGCTACGCTTACAAAATTATTGGGAACTTCTGCTTGGTATGCGCCAGGTGCAGCTGTTTCTGTAATGGTTCAGGCAATTGCTTGTGATCAAAAGAAAATGATCCCTTGTTCTTTAATGCTTGAAGGTGAGTACGGACAAAACGATATCTGCCTAGGAGTTCCTGCAATTATCGGGAAAAACGGTGTAGAAAAAATCGTAAACGTAACCCTTACTGCTGATGAGCAATTGAAATTCGCTGAAGCTGCTAATGCAGTAAGAGAAGTGAATGGAGATCTTAAATTCTAATTTACTGAATTTTATATAGGAAACCCCGCGCCCGAAGGGCGCGGGGTTTTATTTTTTAAGGGAGTTCATCAAAGTTCGATGAATAATCATATTTTTGCTTGAAATGATATTAAAACCATGCAGCTCAATACAGAAAGATTAGTTTTACGCGATATAACTATTGAAGATAAACAGGCTATTTTTGATTATCGTTCAGATGCTGAAGCCAATAAGTTTCAAAGCTGGAGTTATTCTATAGCGACTTCCTGCTTTTATCTTTCGAGTTATCAATAAAAATCATAGTACAAGCTCCACTCCCCAGTCTCCTTATTCTTAGCAAACATAAAGCTTCCACTGTCAATCACATTCAAATGTGCTTTACCATCTGAAGACACCTGAAAAACAAATTCAAAACCTTCTCCGAAACCATCTTTGAAACCAATGCCGGGCTGACAGAATGATGGGTAACCGCCCAATTTAGTACTATAACAGTGCTTAATGATGTTATAATAGCTTTTGAAATGTCCTTCTCTTTCAAGTTTAACAATGTCAGAGATTAAGTTGTAATCTATATCTTCAATTCCGCCACCATCCCATACAGGGGCATCTTTAGGATATAATTCGGAGCGTAGGGGAAATGGTTTTAAATAAGAAACCGGACTTTGCAAATCCTTGATGACTATATTTTCCAAATCATCATATTCCCGGATGACCCAATTGTTACCCATTTTTTCAAGCATTCTCGGAAAATCCTGAGAAATAAATACGGTAATTAATTTTTTATCCTTTATCAGTTCCGGCACAAAAGGCTGGTTGGGAAGATAGAACTGGATAAGCGGCATCATAGGATCTCCATTTTTATCCAAAGGAATCTCTTCATCTTCGGCATAGGCAAATACCCGTCCGATCCATGATTCTTCTAATACGTTCAGAGGTCTGAAGCCACCAGTAAAAAATTCTGTAGCAGGTCTTTCTATTTTATCTTTAATTTCCTGAATTCTTTTATCCATTTTGTTATAAGGTTTTTAGTCTTCTTCTTTAAAGTCTTCCATCATCAAATTGTAATGCCCTGTATATTCAGCTTTTTCTTCATCTGTAAAGGCATCAAGCTCTAGTGTTAGATTTTTGGCTTCTAAAGTGGAGACTTGTTGATTGTACTGGGTAAACGCAAAACATCCAAGATATGAAATTCCACTGTCTTTTAATGCTCTTATTTTATGATTCAGTTCCTGTTGGTTTAGAACTCCGCAAGCAATAGCAGTTTCTTTTATTTCGTCAATAGTCATTGTGTTTTTTTTATAAAGTCTTGAATTTAAGAAAGTTCAGCAATTTTATCAAATAATCCGGGATAATTGACTACTAAACCACTGTCATCAACTAAAATATCAGATTTAAAATCAGTCTGAAGATTGTCATAATGATAAGTATGAGGTGCTATTCTCGTATATTGTTGAGTAACCGGTTTTACCAGATTATTCAAAACATCAATATAAATGACTTTGATTTCTTGAGTGTCATTTTCATTCAGCTTAAGGCTGTTGATTGGTAACGTATTGGTGAAAGGAGTCAAAGAAATATCAATAAAAGGGAATGCTTTAAAATCAGAATTAATTTTATTGTTGATCACCCATTCATCCTGGATTTTTTTACCTTTTAATTTATTTTTAACTGTGTTGACTTCTGAATCGATGATAAATTCCTGGATGTTCCAATTGTGATCAATGGTTAAATGATAATCTACAGCATACATTCTGGCTTCATAAGAGCCAATAATTTTTGATTCTACGATAAAGTTCTTATCATTTTCTGTAAGTTTGAAATATTCCAGAGATTGAAAAGCAATTCCTTGCCAGATCAATGTTTTCATTTTGTTTGGATTGGTGTGATATTAATTTTTAGATTGGATTGGGAAGAAATTTCTCTTACTGGGAAATTCTTCGTTTTCTGATTCGGCTTAATGTTTCCCTGGCTACTCCTAGGAATGAAGCTAGTTGGGTAAGAGGAATCCGTTGTAACATTTCGGGATATTTATTTTCAAGATATTCCAGTCTTTCCTGCGCTGAATATAGTTTAAACAGATTCGAAAATTCTTCCTGTTTATAAGCAATCTGTCGGATACAGTGACGTCCTAGTGATTCTATTTCAATGTACTGCTCTGCAATTTTAAACAATTTTTCCTTATCAAAAACAATAACGTGTAGCTCTTCACAGGCAACCATATTGAATTCGGAAGGTTTTCCGCTTCCGAAGCTGCTGATATTGGTTGCAATTTCATTTTCAAAGAAAAATTCGGTGTTTTTTACAACAGCATTTATTTCGTAATAACTTTTGCAAAAGCCTTTATTAATATAAAATAACGATTTACAAACTTCGCCTTCCTGAAGCAGCAGTCCATTTTTTTTATATACTTTTTCTGAAAGAGCAGGTTGCAGTAAAGTCCAACTTTCCTCAGAAAATGGAGTAAGAGAACGAATGTATTTCAGAAGGTTTTCCATAGATGTATTGGCTATACTTTTTTATTTTTAGGAATTTGTAAAAGGAGTACAACAGCCCATGTTTGAAAAATGAGTTGTAAAATATTAATAATTGCGAGAACAGGATCAGTACTTAAATGAGTTATTATTACAGGTATTCCAAGGATGCCAATCACAAAAAGAAAGATAAACAGATATTTAGCCGCTGTATTTCCTTTTCCGATCATATAACCCGTTCCAAAAACAAAAGCAATTACTGCGATAGAAATAAAAACTGCCAAACCTGAATTTAATTGGTCTGATGTCCAGATTAAACCGGCAATTCCTATAGCTCCGGTCAGGTAAATAAGATTGGATGCCGTTGTATGATTGGGATGTATTATTACGGTTTCGTTATCCTCAACTGTAGAAAGAAGAGAATTAATGTGTTCCTGTTCTTCATTTGTAAATGTTCTCCCTCGTGATTGTAAAATTTCATAAGCAAGCTGTATGGCTTGAGGAACAAATTTACTGTCAGGCTTAATATAGTGTTCAAGTTCTCGGTCAGACATCTTTTCCAACACATTCTTCTTAGTATCCATCTGATGTAAGGTTATTTTTTTGCGAAAATAACGAAATTGGATTAGATTTATAATAAGAGATTATTGGTTTAACTTTTAAAAAAATAAAAGAGCGGTAAAAAACCACTCTTCATTTTATATAATAATGTGAATTTTAATATCTGCATCCACATCCGGTTTCTCCATCCTGGCAAAAACGTAAGGGTTCATGACAAGGTGTACCACCGCCTCCGGGGCCTCCTCCAGGATTGCCACCACCAGTAGATCTGTAACAAGTGTTGCCACTACAATAATAAGATCCGGTAGTAGGAGGGCAATATCCATCTAAACAAACTGCATAAGCGGTGTCACCACCACTGATCAATACCAATTGACTTCTTTTTAATTTTTTTAAATTTTTCATAGTAACTGATGTTTAATTTGTTGATTACTAATATCTAAAAAAAATAATACACCAGCAAGTGTTTAATTCTAAATTAAAGAGCATGTGAATGAAATTGGCCAACTTTGTTTGTTATTCTATTAATTAAAAATAAATTGCAAAAGATTAATTGATCCCCGCATTATGAAAAAAATACTTTTCACTTTGTTTTTTACTCCTGTTGTATTGTGCGCTCAACAAATGATTCATCAGGATCCCGAAATCCTGAATCAGGTTTCACAGGTAAGTACGGATTCTCTCAAAAGTCATATCAATTCTTTGATAGGTTTTGGAACGAGGCATACGATGAGTTCTACCACAGATCCGAAAAGAGGAATAGGAGCGGCAAGAAAATGGGTGTTGAAAAAATTCAATACCTATGCGAAAAACTCGGGTGGAAGAATGGAAGTTTTTATGCAAAATCAAACGCTTCAGCCAGATGGGAAAAGAATTGACCGTCCTACCGATTTAGGAAATGTTATTGCCATTATCCGTGGAACAAACCCTAATGATAAAAGGCTGTTTATGATGAGCGGACATCTGGACTCGCGGGTAAGTGATGTGATGAATATAAAAGACAATGCTCCGGGAGCCAATGATGATGGAAGTGGGGTAGCTGCTCTTATAGAAAGCGCAAGAATATTGAGTAAATCGAAATTTCCGGCAAGTATTGTACTGGTCGCTTTTTCAGGTGAAGAACAAGGATTATTAGGATCAAAAATGCTGGCTGAGAAAGCAGTTAGTGAAGGTTGGCAATTGGAAGCATTGTTGAATAATGATATGATTTCAAATAATCTCAGTAGTGATACTCATGTAATAAATACCCATCAGTTAAGAGTTTTTTCCGAAGGTTTGCCTTATTACGAATTGGATAAGAAAGCGGCAGATCTCAGAAAGTTCGGATTGGAAAATGATGGCGAATCAAGACAGCTGGCAAGATATATTAAAGAAATAGGAGAACGGTATGTTGATCATCTTCAGGTCAAACTGATCTATAGAAATGATCGGTTTCTGAGAGGTGGAGATCATACTCCATTTGTTGAAAAAGGGTTTGCTGCTGTACGACTGACTGAATTTAACGAAAACTTCGATCATCAACATCAGGACATCAGAAAAGAAAATGGGGTACAGTATGGAGATCTGCCTGAGTTTATGGATTTTGAATATTTTAAAAAGAATGTAGGCGTAAATATTGCGGTTTTAGCCAATCTTGCAAAAGCCCCTTCACAACCTGAAAATGTAAAAATAGAAGTCAATAAGCTTACCAATTTTACAGATCTTTCCTGGGAAAAGCCTAAATCAGGGGAAATAGTGGGATACTATGTATTAATACGTGAGACCGATGCCTCTATGTGGCAGAAAAAAATATTTACCAAAGACAACTCAATCAAGCTACCTTATTCTAAAGATAATTATTTCTTTGCGGTACAGACAGTCAATGCAACTGGGAATGAGAGTCTGATTGTTTTACCAAAAATAAAATAAAACATCAATAGAAGCGGGCTTTAGCCCGCTTTTCTTATTTATAATAGATATCCATTGGCTTTAGCCAAAACCTAAAATAGATCTTGGTTATTCAATATCCAATGTCATAAAAAGAGCGATTTCTTCGGATTGGTCATACAATCTTGTATTGATTCCGGTCATGTTAAACCCCATTCTTCTGTAAAACTGTATGGCGGGATAGTTGGTATTCTGGGTTTCCAGTTCAATCACCCGACAGTTCAGCTTTCTGGCTTCTTTAATGGCATTTTTAATCAACATGATGCCGATTCCCTGTCTTCTGTATTCTTCGTTGATCAGAATGTTTTCAATGTAAAAGCTATTGTTCCAGGTTCTGTGTTCGCAGATGATCCAGCCTTGAAGTTTATTCTCGGCAAAAGCTCCAAAAGAATGGTTATTTTCAATGATGGTATTGAGTTCTTCTATGTCATTTGCATCGGTTGTCCAGACTTTGTTATAGGACAGTTTTTTTTCTCTTAGAATAAACTCAAAAGAACCACTTAATTCGATAGAGGAAACAGAATAGATAATATTTGTTGAATATCCATTATATCCCCAATTTAGGCTAGGATTGGAAGTTAGCTTTTCTAGTTTTTTTATTTCCATAAGAGAATGCTTTTATTGAATTTCTGTACAGATTTCCACTAAGTAATTATCAGGATCTTTGATATAGGCTGTTTTTTGTCCCCATGGTTTTACAGCAATATCTTCATAGAGAATAGCTCCGTTTTTTATTGCTTTTTCAATCAGGCTTTCTACATCATCAGTTACAAACCCAAGTTCAATTCCAAAAGGTTGAGCTTCGGTTTTTGAAAGCAGAAATCCCTTTTTAATATTAGAACCTGCCAGAGCAATGGAAGCAAAAGATAGAGTGGTTTCTCCTGTCAGTAATTCTCCATAATCCTTTTCAGGAGTAATGAATTTGATCTCAGCATCGAAAGTATTTTGATAGAAATTCATGGATGATTCTACATCTCCTACATATAGAATGACATATTTAAACTTGATCATATTATCAGATTTAGTAGTGTTATTTAATTTAAACTTATTTTTGATTTATAATATATTCTTCATCTACCATCAGCTCTATGTGAGGCTTGCTTTGAGGATAGTATTTTAAGCCTTCAAGATGACCAAAATGAAATGGATATTTTTCAGCAAGCTGCCTTATTTTATTTCCAAATGAATTAAGATTAACGATCTGAATAGAATCTGCCTTCTGACGGCCATTCGTGAAGAAAAGCATCAGATTACAGTGATTTTTGAAATCATGGTTTTTGTAATAAAATACATTCAGGTTTTCTTCTCTACAGATCGCACTCAAATCATTAATGAAAAATTGTTTATCAGCTAAAGGAAGATTACAGTCAATTCTTATGGAAAGGTTTTCAGCATTATTCTTTTTGAAATCTGAGCCCACAATCTGTAGAAAACGATGTTCAATATGACCAAAATTTTCTATTTCACTATGATAGGCTTTAGTAGATAATGTTTTAAACGGAATATGAGAGTCCAGCAATATAGCATTCTCACGGATAAGCAAGGTTTCTATTTCAAGTGCGAATTGAAAATAAAAATCAAAAAGCTGATAACTCCCAATATTGATGAAAAGTTGGTTTTCATTGAGATTAAGAAACAAAAATGCTTCTTTAAAACGGGTTTTCAAATCCTCCAGCTTTCCGATAAAATCATCTGTATTTTCAACCTGAACTTTTGCAGCCAATTCAGCCGCATTATCAGCATGACCACCATATCCCTCGAAAAACTTAAAAAACTTGAAATGATAGAGATCTTCAGGGAATTTAAAGTACCAGTATACTCCTAAAATCATGATAAATTGAGTTGAGAATTGAATAAAGATCAAATTTAAATAAAATTTCATGTTCTAAAACATTCAAAACCCCTAAATTTGTGATCAATAAAATTTTACTTGGATGCTTAGGAACATTTCAATTGCGGCAGCTACTTTTTTGTCCGTAGTTACAATCAATGCGCAGAAGAACAAAAATTCTCAATTGGAGAGACCCAAATTAGTAGTAGGTCTTGTTGTAGATCAGATGCGTTGGGACTATTTATACCGTTTTTACAACAAATATGGAAATGACGGTTTCAAAAGACTTTTGAATACAGGATATTCTTTAAATAACGTACACATTCCTTATGTACCTACCATTACAGCTTTAGGACATACTTGTATCTATACAGGATCTGTACCTGCGATTCACGGAATTGCCGGAAATGACTGGACAGATAAGGAAACAGGTAAAGGAGTATACTGTACAGCGGATGAGAGTGTTCAGCCGGTAGGAACAACCAACACGAAGACTGGAAGTCATTCTCCAAAAAACCTTTGGTCAACAACAGTAACGGATGAGTTAAGATTGGCAACCAATTTCCAAGGGAAAGTAGTTGGAGTTTCACTGAAAGACAGAGCTTCCATTCTTCCAGCAGGTCACACCCCTAACGGAGCTTTCTGGTTTGATGACAGTACCGGAAATTTTATTACCAGTACATGGTATATGAATGATCTTCCTCAATGGGTAAAATCATTCAATTCTCAGAATTTACCGGAAAAATTAGTAGCAAATGGTTGGAATACCTTACTTCCGATCAATCAGTATACAGAAAGTGCACCAGACAATTCTCCTTGGGAAGGTTTATTAGGAAGTGCAAAAACACCTACATTCCCATACAATGATCTTGCAAAAGATTATCAGACAAAAAGAGATAACATCCGTTATACCCCTTTCGGAAATACTCTGACACTGAAATTGGCAGAAGCTTCTGTAGAAGGTGAAAAATTGGGAGGTGATAATATTACAGACTTTTTAGCAATCAATTTGGCTTCTACAGATTATGCAGGACATAAATTTGGGCCGAACTCTATTGAAGTAGAAGATGTTTACATCAGATTAGATCAGGATTTAGCAGAATTCTTCAACTATCTGGATTCAAAAGTTGGAAAAGGACAGTACACTGTTTTCCTTTCTGCTGACCATGGTGGAGCACATTCCGTAGGATTCTTGAAAGAACATAAAATCCCGACAGGTTTCTTTGGAGAAGGTGCTGAAAAGAATCTTAACCAGAAACTAAAAGATAAATTTGGTGCTGATAAATTGATTAACGCAATCGATAACTATCAGATTTATTTTGACAGAAAAGTATTGGCAGACAGCAAACTTGAATTGGATGATGTAAGAAACTTTGCTGTGAAAGAACTGGAAAAAGATCCTACTGTTTTATATGCTGTTTCTGTAGACCGAGTGTCTGAATCCAGCATTCCAGAACCAATCAAACAAAGAATCATTAACGGAATCAACAGACAGAGAAGTGGGGATATTCAATTGATCTCTCACGACTCTATGCTTCCGCCATATTCTAAAACAGGAACTACACATAGTGTATGGAACTCTTACGATTCACACATTCCATTGATCTTTATGGGATGGGGTGTTCAGAAAGGAGAAAGCAATAAACCTTATCATATGACTGATATTGCTCCAACTGTTTCTTCATTACTGAAAATTCAGTTCCCAAGTGGAAATGTTGGAAATCCAATCACTGAAGTTATGGGTAAATAAGATGATTAACATACAAAAAAAACATTCCAATTCGGAATGTTTTTTTGTTTTATACAAGTTATGAAGCCCTTATGATCTGCTGGATTTCTTTTTGAAATTTCTTATTTTGTTTTCTTATTTTTAAAATGAAATAGAACAAAAGAGAAATAAGAATCCCGGCAATAGCAAAAGATATGATCTTCATATAATAATACTGGGACTTCAGTTTTCTACTTTTTATGGAAGTTTCCTTATTGTGATTGTCAATAACCTGGTTGATAGAAGTTAATTCATTTTGTTTTCTTTTGAAACTCATTTCCATGTATTTCTTATTGTACAATTGATATAAATTCTGTTGACCTATGGCGAGATAGTTATCTGCCATTTCTTTGTAAATTCCTTCATTTAAAATGATGTCTCCTGTATTTTTACTAAGATGCTCGGCTTCTGTTAAAAGATCCAATGCCGTTTGGTTTTCGTGTTTTTGTTTGTGTAGTTCAGACATTCCTTTTAAAGCAAATGCTTCCAGACTCTTGGCATGATTTCTTTGAGCATAATTCCGGGATTGCAAAAATGCCTGTTCTGCTTTGTTGATCTCATTTAGATTAAGATAACAATATCCAATATTGTAATACACTACACTCATATTGGAATAAGTTGTTTTCTTAGAGGGTACTTTTTCAAAATTTTCTATCGAAATTAAAAATTTTTCAAGGGCAATTTCGGAATTAGACTGACCTTTATAGATCATTCCCCTGATGGCATTGCTTGTTGCGGTTTCTACATACCTTGCAGGAGTATTTTCAGGGATTTGGGCTAAATACTGATCTGCTTCATTCAGTGTTTCAAGGCTTTTGCTGAACAATTCCATTTGTTGATATTGTATAGCAACAGAAATAAGAACGCTTACCTGACTTTTGGGATCATTGATTTTTTGTGAAAGTTCTTTTGCTTTTAAAATGTATTTCAAAGACTCATCAAAATTTCTTTTCGCAACATTGGCAGTAGAAAGAAGCATATAAAGCTCAATCGAAGTTTTAATATCATTACTTTTCTTTAATAATTGTTCTCCAATCTGAATCGCTTTATCAGGATTATCATAGATTTCCTGTTTGGCTTTTTTCATCAGGGCAGTATCCGAAGTTTTTTGACCAGTTATAAAAATAATGGATAAAAGAATACAGGAGAATATTTTCAATTTTAATTTCATGACATTTTACTTTTACTGATTTCCTGAATATAAATATTAGGTGACATTCCGGTTACGGATTTAAAAACGGTTGTAAATGCACTATGGGAAGAAAAACCAGAATATTCAGCCAGATAGCTCACTTTATAATTGAGAAACGTAGAGTCGCTTTTTAAAAGCTGAGCCATATGATTGATCCTTAATTTGTTGATATAACCATTAAAGTTTTTTTCCTTGTTATTATTAATCACTTCCGAAAGGTATTTGGGGTTAACTTCCAGCTGAGAGGAGAGCATAGAAAGTGACATACTTTTATTCAGGTACCGATCAGATTGTTCAAATTGTTCAAGTTTTTGAAGAATTTCTTCTTCTTTTTCTTTAGAGATTTTATGAGAGCTTTTCTCTCCATCAGATATTTTTTTTGCTAGTGCAGAAGCGGAAGGTACTGCCTGCTGTTGTCGGCTATTTTGTTTTTCAAAAAAGGCAAATTGCTTTTTTAAGTCTTTATTTTTGTTGTTAATAATGAGGAAATAGATCAATGAACCAATAACGATCAGAGCTAAGATGAGAGTGGAGATCCAGAAAGATTGTAAGTAGGTTTGTTTTTGAAATTCAATATTTTTATTTTGATTGGTTTCTACCAATTTTACAATATAGCGTATCCCTTCTCTGGTGCTGGAATTTGTTTTGATTTTTAAATCATTATAATATTTGTTGTATTGATGGTACTTGCTATCATCATGAAGAGCAAAATAGGTTCTGGATAATGATTCGTAGAATTTAATTTTTAAATTATTGAAAGGAAGGTTTTCAATCAAAGCCAATCCCAATTCTAGTTTCTGAACGGAGGTTTTATAGTCTTGTATCAAAAAATAATACCGAGATAGGTTTTCATAAGCCAATCCGAGTAAAAATGGCTGATTTTGTTGTTTTTCAAGATCAGAAATAATGCTTTCTATGAGTTTTCTATACTCAGCCAGCTTATTTTGCTTCATTAAATAAGAAGAACGAAAAATTCTGTTTTCTGTTTTTATAATTTTATTCTCTTCATTATAAGGATCAATGTATTGGTCACTTTTGTCAAGGTTTTTTAATGCATTCGGGTAATCTCTGTTGATTCCTAGGTTCAGAGCTTGCAATTGATATAGTTTCGCTGTTGTTATCCTTAATTTAGGATCATTGCTTTCAGAAGTTTCTGATCCGATAAGAGATGAACAATTATCTTTTTTGACTGATTGTATAGTCCCAGGTTCTGATATTGGTCTGCCAGATTGTAATCCCCAAAGATCTGCATGAAGTAAGATAAATTTTGATCCTGATCTTCTTTTTGGGAAAAACTATTGACAGACTGCATATAATCACCCTTCATAGCGAAAGCCTGTGAGATTATATTCTGTAGGATGATTTTATGTTCTATGTCCTGATCACTTACGAGAATTCCCTGAGTATAGCTGATGCAATCATCAGAATTTTGATACAGTTTCTGGAATGCCTTATCAGCGATAATATTAAAATCCGGGCCAGATTGTCCTTTGATAATAATAGAATATACGACAAATGTCAGCAATAAAATGAGTCTGCTATTCTTATATATTTACTGAATAACAATGTACTTTTTATGTTTTTTCTAATGATTCTTCTAAAATCAGTTTTCAAAATGAATTTTATTTAAGAGTTTGATTATTAGGGTTTTAAAATTTTAATTCTTTCGAAATTCACGAATTGTGAAAGCCTTTTCCTTTTGTTTGGTTAAATATAATATTAATATTGTTTCTGTTGATTTAAAATATTAAATATAATCATATATGGAAAATTTTTACAAAATGACAATTAAATTATTGGTAGCTTATTTCTTCGTGAATTTTGGTGTGGCTGAAGCCCAGCTTACTGTAATGGGATATGGAAATTATAATGTAGGAGCTATTTCTAATAAAGGAGTGGTAAGTATGCATACATCTGGTGGCGGAATATTTATGTGGGACGCTAACAATGGGATTGTACAAATAGGATCTATATCAAATGGCTATCCGGCTGCAGGAAGAACAGTTGTTTCTAATGACGGATTGAAAATCACATCTTCAGTGACCAATACAGCAACAGGGTTTAATGAAATTTCAACTTACGATGTATCCTCTTCTACATGGGTTAACAGAGGAGGTCTCGTTCCTACGGGTTGGGATGGTAGTGTAAGTTCTGCTTGGGGAATGTCTGCTGATGGAAATACAATTGTAGGGTTAGGCTGGCTTTCGGCAGCAAGTGCTCATGCAGTTAAATGGGATGAAACCAATGGAATAATAGATCTTGGAAGTATGGTTACAGGACGTAGTTCAAGAGCGAATGCTATAAGCTCTGCAGGAAATGTAATCGTGGGCTGGCAGGATGAACCTACAGGAACCAGAAGTGGCGCCAAGTGGATAGATGGGGTAGAAAGCTTTATTACCGATAACAATGGTGATAATGTAGGTGAAGCAGGGGCTGTTTCTGCAGATGGAAATACCATAATTGGTTCAGCTAATCCTAATCCTTATGTATGGAAGGCTGGAACTGGAGTTACCTATATAACACATCCTAATGCTTCATTCTTTTTCAAAGGAGGTGCAACCGGAATTTCTGGAGATGGAACGAAAGTCATTGGATTTTATCGTGCCTTTGGAGCACCACCAATGTCTGGAGAAGGCTTTATCTGGACAGAAGAGAGTGGACGTATTAATCTTAATGAGTATGCTGAAAGCTTAGGAATTAATACAAATGGAGTAACAATGGGACTGCCGTTGGCTATTTCTCAGGATGGTTATAAAATTGCAGGAATGGGTGTGGACGCTTCCAATCAAATGGTAGCTTTTTATTTGGATATCACAGGATCTCTATCAGTAAGTGATGTGGAGAAAAATAAAAATATTATTGGTATTTATCCTAATCCGGTAACTGATATTTTATACTTTAAAGGGGCAGGAAAAATTGAAAAAGCGGAAGTGTATAATATGGTTGGGCAAAGAGTAAAATCATTCACATCTGTAGAAGATCACATTGATGTAGCTTCATTACCAAAAGGAAATTATATACTACAGCTTTCACAAAAAGGAGGAAAGCAACAGAATCATAAATTCATCAAAAAGTAAGATTCAACAAATTTTAATAATAGTTATACATTGAATGGCTGCTTTCATTATTGGAAGCAGCTATTTTTATGTCGGGAGTTGAAAAACGAAGGCTGGTGATTTTCATTCGTATCTTCCTGACCGCCTGTTATAAAATTCATTTTTTGCCTAATACATTTAAAAAACTATCTTTGCAAAAATTATGGTTTCCAGTATATTGGAATGAAAAGGGAATTGGGTGAAACTCCCAAACTGTCCCCGCAACTGTAAATCGCAACAAGAATTTCTGTACATAGCCACTGTATAAAAACGGGAAGGCACAGAAAGCGAAAGTCAGGAGACCTGCCAGAATAATAATCAAAAAAAAACATATTGCTTTCGGAGGAAAAGTAGAAGAATATGGATATAAAAAGATCTTTAGTACTGTTTTTGTCATCTTATGGCTGCTTTCTTTTCGGACAGGAGAAAGTTGTTGATACGATATATATATTCGACAGCCAGATGAATAAGGTGAAACTTTTCCATCCTGTAAAAACGATTACTCCTATAGAAGCTCAAAAGAATTCTACTAACCTTTCCGAATTGCTGAGGTTTCAATCTAATCTTTATATTAAAGAAAATGGCCGTGGCGCTGTTTCTTCACCGTCTTTTAGAGGAACATCAGCCTCACAGACCGCTTTTGTCTGGAACGGAATTAATATTAATTCTAATTTTTTAGGTCAGGGAGATATTAACAATATTGCATTGTTTGGCTATGATCAGATCGGAATAAAACCGGGCGGGGGAAGTGTTATCTATGGTTCGGGAGCTATTGGAGGAAGTATTCACCTGAACAATAATCTTGATTTTAATAAAGGATTTCATGGTTCTCTGTTTTCGGAAGTAGCTTCTTTTGGTACTTATAATAATTTTGTGAAAGGTTCTTACAGTAATGATAAATTTAGCTTTAAAGCTTCTGCAAATTATGCCGTAAGTGCGAACGATTATGAAGTTCCGGAATTGGTAGTAGGCAGAACCCCATTTAAGAATATCAATGGAAGGTATTACAATACAACCTTTAATATTGGTGCAGCTTATAAAATTGCAGATGCTCAGACAATTTCATGGCAGAGCCAGATGTTTGATGCTTCGCAACATTATATGATTTACGAGGAAAATGGTAACAGAACAAAATATAAAGCAAACACCGTACGAAGCCTTATTTCCTGGGATATTAATAAAACCAATCTTTCCAATAGCTTAAAGGCTGCTTATACCGAAGATAATTACCGGTATTTTTCGGATATTCATTCGAGCAAATCAAGTGGAGCTGAAGGAAAGAATTATATCTTTAAAAACGATTTTAATTACTTTATAACTCCCAAAATCAATATTAATGCTATTGGAGAGTTTCAAGTGAATAAAGCAGTGGGATATGATACGGGAATAAAAAATATTAGCCGAAATATAGGTTCTGTATCCGGAATGATTAGATATTTTGCTTCCAAAGACTTACGTTTTGAAGCAGGTATAAAGAAGGATTTTATAGAGGGAATCTCATCTCCGGTTCTGTATTCTTTTTCTGGGAAATGGAATGCTTTGAAATGGTATCATATAGGAGCAAGCTTTTCAAGAAACTTCAGATATCCTACTTTTAATGATCTTTATTGGCAGCCGGGAGGGAACCTGAATTTAAGGCCTGAGACTTCTTTTAATCTTGATATGGATCATGAGTTTAATTTTGGAGGTTTTAAGATTACGCTTAGCCCATATTACATGGATATTAAAGATTATATTAGCTGGCTTCCTACTCCTTATGGATATTGGTCTCCTTTTAATACCTATAAATCTGAATTTTACGGATTGGAATCACAGGTTACCTGGAATAAAAATTTTGGCAGACATAGTCTGAAGATCAATGCAGGATATACCTATTCAAGGTCTACGAATAAGGAAACTCAAAAACAATTGATGTACGTTCCTTTGCATAAAGCAACGGGATCTATAGATTATAAATTTGACTTCCTTACAATCTATGCTCAGGGACTTTTTAACGGACTTACTTATACCACAGCAGACCAAAAACGATCGGTAGCTTTAGATCCTTATTTTATTTTAAATGCAGGAGCTTCTGCAGATATTTTAAAAAAATATACTCTGGGATTTAAAGTGAATAATCTTACAGATATCGTTTACCAGACAGTAGCCGATTATCCTATGCCGAAAAGAAACTATAGTATTTACGCAACAATTAATTTTTAAATAATATGAAACTGAACAAATTTTTACATCTTCTTTTTGCTTTCACGATTCTTGTGGGGGTAGCATCATGTAGCCTTGATACTACTGAAGAGCTAACTCTACAACCTAGAGTTGATTATAGCAACGGATTCCTGATTGCCAATGAAGGTAAATATGGAACACCTAATGCAGAAGTTACCTTTGTTACTTCGGATCTAAGCGTTAAGCAGGATAATATTTATTCTTTAATAACGGTGGAAAACTAGGAGATGTTCTTCAGATGATCGCTTTTAATGGAAACAATGCTTATTTATTATTAAATAACTCAAACAAAATTCAGATTGTAAACCGCAGTACTTTTAAAGCAACTGGTGAAATTACTGCAGGGCTTAACACGCCTCGTTATATGGCATTTGCTAATAATAACATGTATGTAACTAATGATAAGTATAATGGGGATAAATTTGTAAGTGTTTATAAGACTTCAGACAATTCTCTTGTTAAAAAAATCACTTTTACAGAAGCTGTTGAGAGAATCGTAGAAGCTGGGAATAATATTTTTGTACAAAATGCTTCATTTGGATATGGAAATAATATTACGCTTATCAACACAACAACGAATGAAATTCAGAAGACTTTTTCTGTAACGGGAAATATCAATAAGATAATTTCAAATAATCAAAATGTTTATGCTATTGCAGCTGGAACAACAGATTCTTATATCTATCAGATATCAAGTGCAGGAGATATTATAAAAACAACTACTTTAACAGGCATTGCTAATGCTAAAAACCTGGAAATTTCAAACAATAAATTCTATTTCAGCTCAGATAAAAGTGTGTATACAATGGATATGAAGAATGGAATTGTACCTACTACACCATTGTTTACGGTAGCAAGCAGCTCTGAGCAATATTCTGATCTTTATGGATTTAGTGTAGTAAAAGATCTGATCTTTACTTCTGATGCTAACGGATTCACGAAGGATAGTAAGATTGTTGTTTACAATACATCTGGAGCTATTGTTAAAACGTTCTCTGCAGGTATTGCTTCTAATTCTGTATACTGGAACTAAAATAGGATACGTCATAGGCGTATACCATATAATTTTTATTTTTTCATCATTTGTGTTTTTTTCCGGGCGGGTTCTTTAGAACCCGCCCGGCTTTGGTATCTATCCCATTGAAACATAAAAGAAGGGCTGGATCAATATCCAGCCCTTCTTTTTTATGTAATAAAATTTAATTCATTTTTAATCCCAGCTTTTCCGCTTCGATAATGACAAATTTTGTTGCTTCTTCTTTTTCATTGGCAATCTCTCCCTCAAGGATGGCTTCCTTTACCTTTTCCTTTAGAATACCGATTTCACGTCCCGGCTGAAGGTTAAACATTTCCATGATTTCTTCTCCGGTAATAGGAGGCTGGAAGTTTCTTACCTGATCTTTTTCTTCTACTTCTTTGATCTTAACCGCTACATATTCAAAATTTTTCTTGAATTTGTCCTGCTTTTTAGAGTTTTTAGTCGTAATATCTGCTTTGCAGAGAGTAAAAAGGTCTTCAAGGTTTTCTCCAGCATCAAATAAAAGCCTTCTCAATGCAGAATCTGAGGCATCATCTGTAACTAAGGCAATCGGTCTGGAAGAAAGTTTTACCATCTTTTGAACATACTTCATATCACTTCCCAATGGGAGTTTTAATCTCTGGAAAAGAGTTTTTACCATTTTGGAGCCTAAAAATTCATGCCCGTGGAATGTCCACCCTGTTCCTTCCACAAATTTTTTCGTAGGGGCTTTTCCTACATCGTGAAGTAATGCAGCCCAACGCAGCCAAAGATTATCAGTATTCAAGGAGATATTATCTACTACCTCAAGGGTATGGTAGAAGTTATCTTTGTGAGTCTGGCCTTCAACTTCTTCTACTCCTTTAAGTTCAATTAATTCAGGAATAACAAGCTTTAAAAGTCCTGTTTGTTCCATTAATCTTAATCCTACAGAAGGTTTTTCAGATAACATGATCTTATTGAATTCTACCATGATCCTTTCCATAGAAACAATCTTGATTCTTTCTGCTTCCTGTTTGATTGCATGTAAAGAATTCTCTTCAATGGTGAAACGTAAAGTTGAAGCAAATCTTACGGCTCTCATCATTCTCAATGGATCATCAGAATAAGTTTGAGCAGGCTCCAATGGTGTTCTTAAAATTTCTTTTTCCAGATCTTCAACGCCATTGAATGGGTCAATCAGTTCTCCGAAATTGTCTTTATTCAGAGAAATGGCCATCGCATTGATCGTAAAATCTCTTCTCTTTTGATCGTCTTCCAAAGTTCCGCCTTCTACTTCAGGCTTTCTGCTGTTTTCAGTATAACTTTCTTTTCTTGCTCCTACAAATTCCAGTTCAAGATCTTTATATTTGATCATCGCTGTACCATAGGTTTTGAATACAGAAACCTTTAATTTCGGATCAATGTCCTGTGCTACATGTTGAGCCAGCTCAATACCGCTCTGTTCAGTCACAAAGTCTATATCCGTAGAAGCCTTTCTCTTCATCAGGAGATCACGCACATAACCACCAACAATGTATACCGTTTGGTTATTCCTTTCTGCAGCTTCAGAAATTATTTTAAAAAGTTTTAAATCCTTATTTTGAGTAAGATTAATTTTCATCGTTTATAATAGCGTCAATTTCAACCAATGCCGTTCATTAGTCATAATGAGCGTACATTTTATTTATTTTCCCTTCTTCATCAAAAAACATCACTTCTATAGCGTGTTTATCCATGATAGATTTATAAAATAATGCTACGGAACCTACACCTTCCGTGGAATGAATCAGATCAAAATGCAGATTCGGAAATTTATCAAGTGCCTTTCTCCAGTATTCACGAACCGCTTTTTTCCCTTTTAAAGAACTTTCTTTTCCTCCGGTAGCCATGGAAATCATGGGCGTTGTAATTTCAATATCCTCAGAATAATGGGTGAGGATATTGTCTAAATCATGAGAGTTCCAGGCATTTATCCACATCTGAGCGAATTCTTGATGATTCATAGCATGTATTTTATGTATTGGATTTTGCAAAGATAGAATTAAAAAAAAGAAATCCTGCCGATATACAAAGACAAGACTCTAAAAATTAAATCTATTTCCCTGAATTCTAGAGAAGGTTTAAGCTAAGGAAATGGGAAGATGGGAAAGGAAAACTGGTATCAAACTATTTTGGGAAATAAAAACCACTATAAAGTCAGTGGATTTAGAAAATGTTAATGCTGAACTTCAGTTGATTATTATTAATCAATAATTTTTTTCAGTTTCCATCCTCTGTTTGCATCCCGTTTCCTTATTAAAACCTTAGAATTTTTTATTCTCTAAGAACTTTGATCCTGTTATCATTCCATATTTTAATAACCGAAGATCCTGAATATTTTGAAACTTTATCTCGATCTTCTTCTACTGCGTAATCCACAAGACTGATGATTTCCGGAGAAATATCAGAGAACTTCAATGGGCTTTTATCACCACTGAAATTGGCTGATGTAGAAACCAAAGGCTTATTCAGTTTGGTAATTAGTTTTTTACAAAAGTCATTTTTTACCAATCTAATTCCAATACTACCATCTTCTGCCAACAATTCTTTAGGCAATCCTTTAGGGTTTTCGTAAACGATGGTGACCGGCTTTTCACTTAAGTCAATAATTTCCCAGGCCATTTCGGGAACATCTACCAGATCTTGAAGTCTTTTTTCAGATTCTACCAGAATGATCATCGATTTGTTTTTTTCACGTTTTTTGATGTCAAAAATCTTATTGACAGCTTCTATATTGGTTGCATCACAGCCAATTCCCCAAATGGTATCAGTAGGGTATAGAATAGTTCCGCCGGATTTTAATATTTCAATAATAGGTTCCATATTTTTATTACATTCAAAATAATGGATAAAGGTAGAGAATATATGAACTTTAGACAAAAAATGAAGATATAAATCAAATAGTTTCGAATACATTTAAAGTAGATTCACATTCTTTTATCTTTATATTAAAGTCTTATCCATGAAAAAAAGATCTGAAGTAGCTCTTATTCTTAATCTCTAATTCTGGTTCATTCTGTTGAAGTATTTTTTTGAATTGCATTTTGAAGAAGTGTTGAGAAAGTAATACTGGTAAATTAGTTTTAGAACCTTCTTTAAGTAGAGTATAAAGAATAGAATTGTCTTTGAAAAAGATAATTACTGTCTGTTCATAGTTTCCTGGACTGTACAAGTCTGTTGGTTCATTAAGATATAGTAGATTATTGGCTGGTGTAGATATTCTGTAGCGTTTTTGAGCATATTTGATGACCCTATCTTTTGCTTCAGTTTTAGAAATATCGAATTTAATTTCCTTTAAA